>CALCHY010000302.1 GCA_937907415.1 uncultured Trueperaceae bacterium | reverse complement strand
TCCTCCCCATCACCAACGGCGAAAAGGCCGTAATGCGAATCCTCAAGAAGGAAGAAGACATCCTCGAGATTGAAGACCTCGGCTTCACACAAGCCAACCTCGAACTCTTCCAGGACCTCATCCGCAAGCCGTACGGCATGCTCCTCGTCACCGGCCCCACCGGCAGCGGTAAGTCCTTCACCAGCTTCAGCGTCCTCAAGCGCCTCTCCAGGCCCACCATCAACATCGTCACCATCGAAGACCCCGTCGAGTACGAGGTGCGCGGCATCAACCAAGTCGCCGTCAACCGCGCCACCGGCCTCACCTTCGACCGCGCCGTCCGCTCCTTCCTGCGCCAGGACCCCGACATCATCCTCGTCGGTGAGATCCGCGACGGCGAAACCGCCAAGGCCGCCACCGAAGCCGCCATCACCGGCCACTTACTCCTCAGCACCCTGCACACCAACGACGCGCCCGGCGCCATCACCCGCCTGCGCGAAATGGGCGTCGAGTCCTACAACATCGCCGGCGGCCTCCTCGGCGTCCTCGCGCAACGCCTCGTCAGACGCATCTGCAAGCACTGCGCCGTCCCCGACGAACCCAACCCCGAGATGCTCGACACCCTCAACGAAGGCCGCATCCCCCTACCCAACCCCACCTGGCGCAGGGGAGAGGGCTGCGATGAATGCGACCACACCGGCTACCTCGGACGCGCCGCCATCCACGAGGTCCTCGCAATCGACGAGAACATGAACGACGCCATCATCCAAGGCGCCACCGCCAACGACATCCGCGACATGGCCCGCAAACGCGGCGATTTCCGCACCCTACGCGAAGACGGCCTCGTCAAAGCCGCCCAAGGCGTGACCACCCTCGACGAAGTCTTCGTCCGCACCCGGGAGTAACCACATGCAGCAGATGCCCCACCTCACACCAGTGCTCGACAAGATGATCGACGACGGCGCTAGCGACCTCATGCTCCGCGAACGCACCCGCACCTACTACAAGGTCCACGGCACCTGGACCCCTATGGACGAGCAACCCCTCGCCGACGAAATCCTCAACGACCTCATCGGCGACCGGCGCGCCGCCCTCGAACAACACCGCGAACTCGACTACAGCGTCGCCACCGCCAAGAGCCGCTTCCGCGTCAACCTCTTCTACGAGCGCGGCAACATCAGCGCCGTCCTGAGGAGCATCCCCACCAACATCCCGCCCCTCCACGCGCTCGGACTGCCCACCAGCCTCCACGACCTCACTCGCGACTCCCAAGGCCTCGTGCTCGTCACCGGACCCACCGGCTCCGGCAAAAGCACCACCCTCGCCGCGCTCATCGACCACGTCAACAAAACCCAAACGCGGCACATCCTCACTATCGAAGACCCCATCGAGTTCATTCACCACAACCAGAAGAGCGTCATAACCCAACAAGAAGTCGGCGCCGCCGCCGACACCAAAGACTTCGCCGCCGGCGTACGCGGATCCCTACGCAAGGCGCCCGACATCATCCTCGTCGGCGAGATGCGCGACCTCGAAACCATCAGCAGCGCCGTGACCGCCGCCGAAACCGGCCACCTCGTCATGGGCACCCTCCACACCAACAGCGCCAGCGAAACCATCGACCGCATCGTCGACGTCTTCCCCCACGAAGGCCAGAACCTCGTCCGCACCCAGCTCGCCAGCAGCCTCCGCGCCGTCGTCTGCCAACAACTCATCCCCGGCAAGAACGGCGGCCGCGAGCTCGCGTACGAACTCATGCTCATGACGCACGCCATCAAGGCCAACATCCGCGAGGGCAAGACGCACCAGATCCCCAACGCCATCCAGACCAGCGCCAGCCTCGGCATGCGCCTTATGGACGAAAGCCTCGCCAGGCTCGCGCGCGAAGGCAAAGTCGACTACGACGAAGCCCGCGATCGCGCTCGCGACAAGAAGACCTTCGACACGCATGCCAAAGGCGCCGTCGCCGCCTTCGAGCCCGCTCCCTTCGACTACTAGAGAGGAACCCCCGCCCCTGATGCGCCGCACCATCCACACCCTCACGCTGGCCCTCGCCCTCCTAACCCCCGGAGCGCTCGCGCAAGCCACCTACCTCGCGCTCGAGCCGACCCACACCCTCGACGCCGCTGAGCAGCAGGCCGCGCAGCTCGACGCGTACCAAACCACGGTCATCACCGAAACCAGCACCGTGCCCGGGTACGAGAGCATTAACCTCCAACAGCACACGTACCGCGTGCTGGTCGGCCCCCTCGAACAGGCCGATCTGGAAGCCGCTCGCGCCGACCTCAGCAACCGCGGGCACACGACCACCATCACGACCCTCGAGGCCGAACTCACGCCCGGCTACCAGGTCCAGGTAGGCTCCTACCGCTCCGACCGCCTAGCTGCTGACGCACGAGCCGCCCTCGAGGACCTCGGCGAACCCACGTACACGCACTCGGCGCCACCCTTCACCTTCGTGCACGCCGGTCCCTACTCCACGCGCGCAGCCGCCCAAGCCGCGCTTGCACGCATCCAGCGCGCCGGCATCACCAACCTGCCCGCACTCGGCCCCATCACCCCCGAGCACCAAGCCATCCTCGACCAGCCCACCGAACCACTAGAGACCGTCGTGGACTTGCGGGACGCGCTCGCGGCGCTCCCCATCTCCATCCCCGTGCCTCAGAGTGCGCCGGACCCCCTGCCCGTAGCCGAACGTCAGCCGGAGCCCGTAGCCATAGTCGAACCCGAACTCGCACCCGCACTTGATGACGCGAGCGCGGCTGCTGAGGAGGTCGTGGAGGCCCCCGAACCCCAAGTGGGGGAGAGGAAGGGGCCCGTCTTCGTGCATGTCGCGTCCGGCAGGACCGCGGAGCAGTTCGACACGCCCCTCGCCTCCCTAGACGAGCTCGGACACGCCCCCGACGTACGCGAAGACAACAGCACCTACCGCCTCTACGTCGGCCCGATGCCTGCGGAGCAAGCTGATGAGCTGCGCTTCGCGCTGCGCCAACGCGGCATCGCGACCTTCATCACCGAGCACGCCAGCGGCATGATCGCCGCCCTCCCCGAACCCCAAGCTGACGTCGTAACCGAAGTCGAGGAAGAACCGGTTGAGGAGACCATTACCAGCCTCCCCGCCGCGGAAGAAGTGGAGGCGGTCGACGCGCCTGAGTTCGCCGCAGCGAGCGATGGAGAGGAAGTGGCCAGCGCCCTAGGCGCCGCCACGCCCGCGGAAAAGCAAGCGTCCGCCCCGGAAGACGCAGCCGTAGCAATCACCGAACCCCAGGAGACCGAAGAGCCCCTGGTGGACGCCTGGGAACCCAACCAGCCCATCCTCGCTGACCGCACCGAACTAGAGAACGGCACGTACTTCATCGCCCGCACCGGCGCCCTCACGGAACACCAGGCCGACCACGAGACCCTCACCGAGGCCGGCCACCCGACCGCCTTCCTGCAGGCCAGCGACCAAACCATCCTCCTCGTCGGGCCCCTCGCTGAATGGCAGGAAGACCAGATCCGCGCCGACATGCGCCGCCACGGCATGCCCGCCATCACCGTCCACCACCCCCACTACACGCCCCAAAGCACCCAAGTCGCCGCAGCAGCCGAAACGAGCGCCACCCCCAACAACTTCCTCGCGCTCGACCCGCTCGAAGGCGTCAGCACCCACGACCTCACGAGCGCAGCTGGTGACCTCATTCTCGTGAACGACCAGCTGCTCCTCGGGCCCCTACCCAACGGCGAGCTCGCGCCCGCCGCGCGCGCCCTCAGCCGCTACGCCACCATCACGTTCTACCCGTACCCCGCCGCGCCCGCGGCTGGTACGCCAGAAGACTGGGCGCAGCACGCCTACGCCCTCCTAGCGCACCAGCAAGCCGAGCCCGCCCGGCAAGCCTTCCTAGAGGCCCGCGCGCTCGACGCCACTCACTACGACGCGCTCTTCGGGCTGGCTGTCACCGAAGACCAGCTCGGCAACCGTGACGCGGCCGAGTTCGCCTACCAGTACGTCATGGGCGCTCACCCCGCCCGGTTCGAGGCGCGCTTCAACTACGCGCTGCGCACCCACCGCCAGAGCGGCGCCGCCGCAGCCATCCAGCACTACCAGCAGGCGCTCGCGCTCGCCGCAGATCACCCCGACGCCACGCGCGCGCAAGCTCACGCAGCCCTAGCGGACGCCCTCGCGGCCAACAATGACCCCAGCGGCGCCGCCGAGCACTACCAAGCCGCCTACGGCCTCACCAACCACCTCGACCACCTAGTCTCGAACTTCAAGGCGCAACGCGCCGCCGGCCGCGCACTCGAGCTCCTGCCCGAACTCACACGCTACGAACTCGAGACCAGGGACGCGCGCTTCACCGCCCTCATCGCGGACATCTACGCCCAAGCCGACCAGGCCGCCTACGCCCTCGACACGATCGACAGGCGCATGCGCGATGACTTGACCAGCGCCCAGGAGGTGCTACTGCTCAACGCCCGCGCCGCCACGCACGCCACCGCCGGCCACCACACGCAAGCCCTAACGGACCTGCAGGCAGCGCACGCACTCGACCCCAGCGACCCAACCACCCACCACAACCTCGGCCTAACACTCCTAGCGCGAGGCGACGCCACCGCCGCCCTCCTGCACCTACGCGCCGCCATCGACCACGGCATCACGGACCCTCTCGCCCTCCTCGACGTAGCCGAAGCCGCCTATCGCGCCGGCGACCACCCCGCCGCCCAACAGCACGCTCACGCCGCAGCCGAAGCCACCACTGGCCCAGCCCGGCAGCGAGCCCTCCGCATCCACGCCCAAGCCGCGCACGCCACCAGCGAGTACCACGCGAGCATCCCCAGCCTCGAAGAACTCCTGCAAGCCGCCCCCAACGACCCACAACTCCTCACGTTGGCCGGCGCCGCCTACTACCAAACCGGCCAGTACGCGCGCGCCGCCGAACGCCTCGAAGCCGCCCACGTCCTCACCGGCGACCAGAACATCAACGTCGCCCTCATCAACGCCTACCTAGCCAGCCAACGCTACGGCGACGCCGAACGCGCCCTGCGCGCCACGCTTGCCACCACCCCAGACGACGCAGACGCCCTCCACAAGCTCGGGTGGGCCCTGCTCCACCTCGGCAACTACCAAGCCGCCCAAACCGCCTGGAGCGACGCCACCGCCCTCCATCACACCCAAGCCAGCGAAGACCTCAAGGCCGTCTTCCTCCAGTAACGAAAGGACACCCACCAAAATGAAACGACTCCTCGCCATCCCCACCCTCCTCCTCGCAGTCATCACCCTCAGCGCCTGCGACACCCTCAACAGCCTCGTGAGCATGCCCCCCGCCGACTACACCGGCAACTACGCCGACCTCAACGTCACGTACGGCAACGTCTGCGGCCAACCCCAGACTGGCGAACTCCACCTCAGCATCAGCACGCAGGTCGCCGACAATGCCAGCGCCCACACCATCACCGCCACCGCCGTCATCAACGAGGTCGGCACCAGCAACGAAACCCTCGCGTACGAGGCCAACTGGACCGTCGACGGCACCGCCAACAACCTCAACAGCGGCGCCATCAAAGACTTCGGCAACATCAACCTCCGAAAAGTCGACGACCGCTTCCTAGGACTACTCACCATCTACAACGTCGAATGCGTAACCCCCTCAACCGAACCCGGCCAACCCGACCAGATCACGTACGCACGCGTCACCACCCCCTTCACCGCCACCGCCCACTAACCCCCGCACGCACCCGCGAGCCAGCCACCCCCACTCGGCCGGCTCGCCCCCACCCCCCGACAGGAGACGCCCAACGCATGCAAGAACGCGTATATGCCGCCACCCTGGCAGTCACCGGCACCATCCGCCCACACCAAGACGGCAAGCGAGTCACCATCATCCTCGACGACGGCAGCATGCTCACCGCCAAGATCCGGGCCTTCCAACGCCCCAAGCTCACGCCGCAGCTGATCGGTGAACGCCTCGAGCTGCACCTCTGGCCACGCACAGACGAACAAGGCGTCCTCCTGCCAACCACCCAGCTCTACAAGTGGCGTCCCGCCACCAAAGCCACCAACCGCTTCCAAATCACCGGACGACTCGTACGCCGCAAGAAAAAACTCAGTCGCGCCGTCATCCTCATCCGCCGCAACCAACAAGGCAACCTCACCCGCGAGTTCACCCTCGAAGCGCACCTCAGTGACAACGTCATCACCTCACTCCCCAAGGCCCTACCCCCAGGAGCCAGGAACAACCAAGGCGTAACGCTCGAAGGGTTCCTCGTCAACGGCCATTTGGTCGCGGTTACGCTGGAACTCGCGCGGCTCGCCACCCCCAAACCCATCAAGGAACGCCGCGACCGTAACACCACAGGCCGCGCGCCCACCTACCGAACCCGGTCCGCCGCATAGGGAGGGCCCCTAGAAGAGACCCGGTTCTGACCGACTAGGCGCCTCAGCCCATCAAGGCATAAGGCCAATGGCGAACAGCGCCAAGACCGGCACTGGAATGTCCCCGCTGGCCACATACGGTTGACCTGATTGCGCCTGCGGGCTGAGTTCTCGCCCATTCCGCGACAACGCATCGGCCTTCTTCAAACTCGCCTTCGGCCGCAAACGCCCTTTTCCCAGACCCACGTATCCGCTGGCCGATAGCTCGTCTTCAGCAGTCGTTCCTGACCACCCCACACCCACGCATCGTTCGGCCTGCAACCGGTCCTGGGTCGCAACTCCACCATGCTTCCCCTCCAAAAAACAGGCCAAAAACGCCGCACTCAACCCGGTCCAAATAACTGAGCTCGCTTCAGTTAGTGGGTCGCATCATCCCGCAGGGCCCCTGACGGCATTTGCACGATGACCTCAGTCAGCGTCCAGCCCGATGCTCCAGTCCTTGACCTCGTCGGTGTCCTGCGCCGCCGCCGTGTAGATCTCCGTGCTGCTCATGCTCGCGTGCCTCAAGTGATCACGCACCTTCCGCAGATCACTCGTCTGGTTCGCGTAATGCAAGCCCGCGAAGTGCCGCAGCCCGTGAACGCCCTTCGTGAACGCCTCCCGAGCCAAGCCGCGTGCGTCGAACGCCAGGTACCACAACTCCTGCAGCCGCTTATATACACCCGAGCGCGAGCGCACCTGCAGGACCGGCGGGGACTCCTCGCCGGCCTCCCGAGGCGGCACGTCCTGAGAACGCGCCACTAGGTTGCGCCTGAGCTCCTCGCTCAAGGTCACGCCCGCTGTCTGCCCGCCCTTCCCGAACCGCACCGTCAGGCGACCGTTACGCAAATCGACATCATCCCAGGCGAGATCCAACATCTCACTCACCCGCAAGCCGCCATGGGCGCCCAGGAGCAAGATGAGCTTGTCGTCCCAGTCGCGCGCCACACCCGCCATCCACTCGAGCTCCTCGAGGGTATAGGCCTTAGCCCGAGCGCGCTCCACGGGCTTCTCAGTGAGCTTAGGCAGCGCCACCTCCGCGAACGGGTCAGCCGTCGTCACGCCCGCCCACCGCAGCGCCTCGTAGAGCGCCTTGGCTGCCGAGACGCGCTGCCGCACGGAGGCGGGGGAGAGTTGCCTACCCACCTGCTTACCCAGGCGCCGCCGACGCTCCACCTGGAGGTCCTGCGGATCAGCCTCACGCTGCGGGTCCCGCAACCGCCTCACGTACGCCTCAGCGTCCGCCCTCGTGGGCCTGAGCAGGTCAACACCCACCCAAGCGTCCAGCAGCACCATGACGCCCTTGCGGTACGAGCTCACCGTGTTACCCGAGCGCTGCTGCGCCTCCAGGTACGCTCGCGCCACCAGCCACAACCCCTCATGGTCACGCTCTGAGACCGCCTTGGCCGCGAACCGCCGCCGTTCAGCTTCGCTTGACCCGATCAGCTGGTCGACCTTGGCCAACTCCGCCTCCGGCGACCACCTGGCCAACTCCTTCTGCGAACCGCGACTCACGCGAGCCACCCGGCGAACGTTCGCCCGATCCGCACAGCCCCCACAACCTCCAGAGACTCCGACCCGGCGGCAGCCGGTGACCACAACACGAGAATCATGCGCTCCTCGAACACACAGAACCACTCCTGCACCAATTATGGCGCCCAGAGCGGACCCATATGTTTAGAAACATAACAATGCTTATGTTTACGAAGACCCAGGGGAGACCCCCGCAGGCTAACTCAAACCCTCCGCGCTCACCCCAGACCACCAGCGCGCGCCACCCATCCACGAAGTGATCAGGTCACGCACACCCGACTCGAGCTCACGCGCGCTCTCAGCGTCCCGCAGGAGCGCCACACCACGCGCCAACCCCATCAGCTGCAGGTGGCCACCGTTCAGGCGCTCACCCGCCGAATCGATCCGTCGCGAATCCAGGCGCCCCTCAGTCGTCAGGAGCGCCTCAGCCCGCATGAACCCCGGCGCCATCAAGCCCACCCTCAAGTAAGTGCGCTCCACCAAGCCCACGGCCTCCCACCACCAGGCGAACATCTCCCGACCCGACCCGGCAGGCGCCTCCAGCGTCGGCGCGCCCATTTCCGGCAGCAACTCAGGCACCCCCAGAGCCACCAGCTGCTCGCGGCCCATGCCCAACACCATCTCGAAGCGCCGCATCAGCGCCGCCGTAGCGAACCCAGGGTCGCGCAACTCCTGCAACCCGAACTCGAGCGCGTCCCGCAGGCCGAACAGTGGCGCCGCGGCCGGCGATAACGAGAACCCCAGCCGGCTCTCCCCAGGCTCGTGGTCCTCACTCAGTTCACGCAGGATGCGGTCCAAGCGGTTGATGCAGGCGGCCAACACGGCCTGGAGTTGGCCCTCCACGACCCGGCCCTCCTCAAGGTCACGAAGCGCCATCGCCTCAGCCTCAGCGGGGTCGACGAACAAGGGGTCGTCGAACATGCGATCGACGAACTCGCCCTCGCCCCCCAACTCCCAAGGGTCCTTACGCTTCGGGTCGGAATCACTCATACCCCCAGCCTACAGGCAGCCACTCCCCCACCCACGAACGTTTCCCGACATACTCACTCACGACGGGTCACTCGCTCACCCGCACACCCCAAGACACCAATGAACAAGCCGCAGGCAAGCAGTTGAACAAAAGTTCTGAGCCACCCCAACATTTCATGTGCTGCGGGGGTATCCTAATGTTATCGGGCGCGCACCGCGCCCCAGAAAGCGAGCCTCACCGTGCGCCCACGCATCCTCCTACTCCTGCTCTCCTCCCTGCTGCTCCTCACCGCCTGCGACCCAAAACGCGACGCCCACCGCATCGAGCCGCGCATAAGCAGCCTCAGCACCACCACACCCAGCGTCGGCGGGACCCTCACCATCAACGGAACCGGCTTCTCCGCCACCCGCAACACCGTCACCATCGGCGGCAAGACCATCCCCAACACCAGCATCCACTCCTGGAACTACCGCGAGATCAAGCTCACCATCCCAGACGGCACCCCCAACGGCCACCTCACCGTCACCAGCGAGAACAACACCACCCTCACCTACGACACGCCCCTCCACGTGATCACCAACCTAGAAGTCGACCCCATGGTGAGAATCCCCGGCACTAGCCGCTTCACCATCACCACCCGCGCACGCGACGCCCTGGGCGAGCCCGTACCCGGCGCGCGCCTCATCGTCAGCGCCAAAGGCGGCGGCAAGATCACGCCCAGCAACCTCATCACCACCAACAACACCGGCACCGCCACCGCCACCCTCGACCTAGAAGGCGTAAGCGCCAACGTCGAAGTCACCATATGGGCCTCCCCCATCTACCGCTACGCGACCTTCGCCGAGAACGGCGACTACGCCCAAGGCCAGAGAGTGACCCTCACCGACGGCAGCATCAGCATGCCCATCTACCTCGAGCTCGCACCCGACGGCACCACCACGACCTCCACCCTCAACCGGCGCCCCGACGGCCCACCCAGCCCCCGCGCCGCCACCGGCAACGACAGCCCCAACTTCAAGCCAAGCAGCGGCCCACCCGACCCGACCCAAATCATCGTCGCCTACCACCCCACCATCACCCTCAGCAGCGCCGCCCGCAGCGACACCCTCACCGCCGCCGGCTTGCAGCATGCAACCACCAACGGCAACCTCGACCTCGCCCGCGTACCCGAAGGCGAGAGCCTCCAAGAAGCCCTCGCGCGCCTCAACGCCGACCCGCGGGTCGCGTACGCCGAACCCAACCACTACGTGCGCCTCGCCGCCCTACCCAACGACCCGCAGCTCTACCAGCAGTGGGGAGCCTTCGCTGTAGGGGCGCCAGCCACCTGGCCACACGAAGACGGCGCCGGCATCACCGTGGCCGTCATCGACACCGCCATCGACCTAACGCACCCCGACCTCACGCGCGCCCTACTACCCGGCTACGACTTCTGCGCCGACAACCTCGACTGCAGCACCTACGACGACGACCCGCACTCGAGCGCCACCGCCGCCAACCACGGCACGCACATCGCCGGCATCATCGCGGCCGCCCCCAACAACGGGCAAGACACGGTAGGCATCGCCCCCGGAGCGCGCATCCTACCCGTCAAGGTGTTCCCCGAAGGCAATGAATACGCGAGCGTCCACAGCCTCGCCACCGCCATCCGGTGGGCGGCAGGCATCAACGTCGACGGCGCCCCCACCAACCCGAACCCCGCCCACGTCATCAACCTCAGCCTCGGTGGGGACCAGCAGAGCCTCACCCTCCGTGACGCCATCAACGCTGCGGTAAGCAAGGGGGCCGTGGTGGTCGCTGCAACCGGTAACGAGTACACGGGCAAGGTCAACTACCCCGCGGCCGAACCGAACGTGCTGGGTGTCGGCGCCATCACCCCGGACTGGCGGCGCGCCGACTACAGCAACTACGGACCCGGCCTTGACATCGTCGCGCCCGGCTCGAAAATCGCCGCCAGCAAGCCCGGTGGTGGCACCCTCTACATGACCGGCACCAGCATGGCCACTCCGCACGTGGCCGCCGCCGCGGCGCTCCTCCTCGCCCGAGACCCAAGCCTCTCCCCCGCCCAGGTCAAGAACACCCTCAAGGCCAACACTTACTGGCCACAAGGCGCCACCAGCAACGAGTTCGGCGCCGGCGTGCTCCGCACCGACGCGCTCGTTGGCCTCCCCGCCCCCACCAACGACACAGACCGATACGCCACCCTCGCGATCGGCGACCACACCGCCACCCTAGACCTGCTCGAAGGCACCAGCACCAGCGTCAAGCTCGATAACACCAGCGGCCCCATCCAAATCCGCCTCACCCACTACGAACGCGAGCTCACCGGGAGCCTTGCACCGTAATGAGACTGATAATGGGGGTCAGAAGTTGACTACTCGCGCATCACTTAGGAAAGACGGGAGCTGGAGACGTGGACCCGTATAGCCCACAGGAGCAAGACGAGCCTCGCTTCCTCAGCGTCTTGGAGAGCGAGCTCTACCATCACCTTCAGAAGTACGTGGTGCCCTCGGCCAGCCTCCAAACGAATCCCGCTTGCCCGACGAGACAAGCTACCTACTTCCTCGACCTCCAAGTGAAGACCGATACGACTTCGTTTGCCATCGAAATCGACGGGGCTGAGTTTCACCCTAGTGTGATACGGGACAAATGGCGAGACACCTTCCTTATCGCCGCCGGGCACGCCAAGAACATCTACCGAGTCTCAGGGCATGCGGCCTACCACTTTCCCTACAGCGTCCTCGAAGCCGTCTGCCACTTCGAACCAGGCGCATTCAGGGACGTAGCTCCCGGGAACTTCGCCAAGCTCGCCTCGCTAGAGAGGGAGGAGGCCACGGAGGGCGCCGCCCGCCGTTCTCCGCTTGCCACCATCCGACTCCACGGACGCGATCGCCTCGGATCCATCGAAATCGCTTCGGATGGGTTTGGTGGCGAATCGTCACTCACCACCGACCACGGCCGCGAGTGGTGGGCCGCCCCGTACTACCTCACGTACCCCTACCACGGACGGTCCTTTGAGGACGTCGATGACATCTGGCTGCTCATGAGGGCCCTCCACGAGCCCGAGCAGGTGGTGGCGGCAATTGACGCGGGAACCTTCTCGCCCGCCGCCCTACCTAGCCTCAAAGAAGCAATCCAAAAGCGCAAAGAGATCGTCACCGCGCGCATCAAACGGATAATGGACACATCACCCGACGAGATAAGCCTCAACGCTTTTGACCACCTGATCGACCCAACACGCACTCGATAGCCCACTATGCAGTAGGCGCCACCGAGCCAACAGCCAACAAGTCCCAGGAGGGGCAGGCAAGAAGCATGCACCCCATGCTTCGCCTGCTCCTCCATCACGCTGGCGCCCGCCGCCTCGCAACCCAAGCCCTAAGACGCCTCAGGCCACCCCCCGATCCAACCGCCCGTGACCAACACGACCTCACGCGCCGCCTCGCCATCACCCCAACCGGCAACGAGACGCCAGAGCGAGCCCTGCAACGCACCCTAGAAGAACGCCATGACGCGCGCGTCACCGTCAAACTCGACCCGCGGGGCGTCACCCTCTCTCCCAGAGACGCCTTCCGGCCTGCTCACCGGCACGTCTACCCAGTCCACACGACCAGACTGCTTGAGGACGCGCGGAAGCTCACTGATTCCGAGGCGCACCAGAACCAGTGACCAACGCTGCGCGTGTCATCGCATTTGCATCCAGCGGCTGACTAACGGCGGGAACCTGGGAGGGCTTCAGGTAGCGCCTCATCATGGGACCACCCATGGGGGTACGGAAGAGGATGGGATCACATGAAGCACAATGCCCGCAAGCTGATGTACGCGATGGTATTCGCTGTTCTCGCCACCCTGCCGCTCACTGCGATGGCCGGCATGACCTGGTCACAGCGCTAGAACCCACACGAAGAAGAGCACTCAGAGGCCGCCGGCGTAACACCCGGCGGCCCGACCTATTGGGGAACCCACGGCCCCAATCAGCCATTACCGGCGCCCGAGACTGGGTCCACGCCGACCTCCTACTCCGGCTCAGTCAATACCTCCGGAACCGGCAACGGCACCACATCACTAGACGCCGGTGGCCTCACGAGCGCCGCCAAGCGCCCCAACTCCAGCAGGTCACCCGAATCCATCATTAAGAAGCCGCCCACGAAGACCGTTGGGCGAGCCGAGAGCCCCAGGTTCGCGGCGCTCTCCGTCGCCACGCTCACCTCACGCTGCGCCAAACGCTCCTCGATACAACCCGATAACCCCGGCGCCCCCAAGCCCAACTGCTCTGCAGCCTCCGCGAAGAACGCCTGCGGCGACACCAGCCCCGTCCAGTGCACGCGCTCCCTCGCCAACAGGTCATGAAACACCCAGAATCCTCCGTCCGGATGTGCTGCTGCTACGCACTCGCTCGCCTCGGCAGCCAACACGCCGGCGCCCGTAGGCGCCACTGGAGCGTGGTGGTACTCCAGGCGCACGTCCAACTCGTCCAGCTGCGCCACCAGGCTCGGCAGGGCCCCCACAGAGAACGCCGCAGCATCAGCCGAGGCGAAGTCCCCATAAACCCGCACCGGCACGCTCCCACCACGATTAAGCATGTGCCGACTCCCACGAAAATCGCCCGGCGCAAACTCGATCAGAGCGAAGTCGAACAACACTCGGCCCTCCGACTCTCGCAACGTCAACACAGCATTCCCGATGCGAGTGAACGCCGGCACCGCCTCCAAGCCCAAATGATGCTCCAGATCGCGAGCCAAGGACTCTCCCCCACCCCGCACCGCCACCACCAAAGACACGAGCGCCTCAGCGCCCTCCGGGCCACCATCGACGGCGCCCGCGACACCCAGGACACGGTTATTTCGAACCAGCAGGCGCGCCTCACCGGCCCCGCTCTCCAGGGAGCCAGAATCCGCGTCGAACACCCAACCGGCAGGCGGCGAGACGTCACCCCCAACCTCGTAAGCCAGCGGCGGCAGGGCGTGAGCCAGAGACAACATGGAAAGAAGAACCAGCAGTAGGGGCGTAACGAGGTGGGTCACATTCCATCCTACCGTGTTTGCATCTTGTGGCTGACTGTCGGGGGTGAAGGGTTAGGGTGCGTCCGCCTCTTGTGTTGTTAGGACCACTAATGTTGTGCTTTTCGTCCGGTTTGTTCGGAAACCTCTTCTGCCAGTCCGGGAACACCTGCGGAAGTAGGAGTAGTCAGCCGTAGCGTTGAATCGGGAGAATGGCATAATTGTATGGGGAAGTACCGCTTACTGGGTAGGCGCCTTAAGCGGCGCCGCGGTGCTCCCAGCGTTTGCTGTGATTGCTGTTTCGAGGTTCGTAAACGTGAGCTTGGCGGCGATTGGAAATGGCCGGTAGGGCTGTTTCTTGAGGACTGCGGTGGCCGATTCGGATGTGGGAATGGCCGGTTGGGGAGCAGTATAGCAGCGTGACTGGACCAGAGGGTGGAAAGTGTATTTGAGGAGATCCGTGAGGGCCTGCGCCAGCTGTCGGCTGACGAGGCGAGCGTGGAGTTGTGGCTGGCCGCACCGCACCCGGCGCTGGACGGTGACGTGCCGCAGGCGTTGGTAGGCGCTGGCAAGGGCGAGCTCGTGCTGAAGCTGGTGCGGCACATTCTGTCGGGCGGGCACGCCTGAGCAATAGACTTCGCGTCATCAAATGTAGGTTGTAAGTGTGACCCCGCCCACAACAGAGGCCCCGCTCGTCAGTCTTTGAAGTTGTTAAGCCGGTAGACGAAGAACATCTCGTGGCTTCGTACCTGTTTGTCTATAGCCTTCCTGTTCGCTTCGGCTTTCCTGGCGTTATGCGTGGCTAGTAGGCCCGCTACCGCGGTGGGCGGAACACCTAGCAGCTCGCCCGCAAGCTGTCCCCAGTTGGTTACGGCGAGGCCGAGGGCGCCGAGAGACTTCCAATCCCCCACTACTGCATCGATAAAGTGCCGTAGGTAGGAGTCCTCGTGGACGAGCTCATCTAGTTCCTTGAGTGCGGGCTCCACTTCCTGAAGGAGGATCAGTTCGGCCTCGTGGCGGAAGTCGTCGTCCTAGGGTGCGTCCTTCGCGGCCGCGCTGAAGCGAATCATTGCGGCGCGGAAGCGCACCAGCGGTGCCTGTAGTTCCGTCAACTCGTCTATAGAGGCCCTCTCGAAGACGGGGAGGCGGCCCTAGGGTTCACCGACAATCGGAATATTGCACCGCGACATAAGTACCTAACGGTTCTCGCTACATGGCCTGTGTCACCTGACCGGAGCCTTACTCAGGCACCTGTTATAACAACATGTGACGACTGTAAGCAGGGCGTGAGAAACCCGCTTTTGTCGTCGCGCGACCCCGCCATGGGGCCGTCAGGAGGCATGGTGCATGAAATACTTTCGCCGACACGCCATCTGGGGATTGCTCGCATTCTTATGCCTTTCAGTGGGGTTCGCCTCGGCGCAGACCCCGCCAGACGGGCAGGCCGTCTATACGGCGAACTGTACTGTCTGTCACGGGGCTGAGGGCCAAGGTGGTGTCGGAGTACCTCTAGCTAACGACGCCAACTTGAAGGACCCCGACTTTCACATCAGGCAGATTCTGAATGGGGGCAACACCATGCCCCCGTTCGCGGCGGCCCTCTCCGACGCCGAGATCGCGGCCGTGGCGACGTTCGAGCGCACCTCGTGGCAGAACGACTTCGGTGCGGTAACCGCAGATCAGGTAGCCGCCGTACGCGCAGGCGGGAGCGCCAACGCGCCGGCGGCCGCAGCTGCGGCGCCAGCTGGTCAGACTCACGCGGGCGAAAACAGCCCAGGCCAATCAGCTGCAGCGCCTGCGCCCGCAGCAGCCAGCGCAACGCCAGCGGCCGCGGCCGTAACCGTTGCAGTGGCGTCGGCGCCTGGCGCCGAGCGTCTGGTTGACGGTAACGGAATGACCCTATATGTCTTCCTCAACGACTCGCTCACCGGTACGAGTCACTGCGTGGCACCGTGCACCACGCACTGGACGCCGCTGATTGTGGCGGGTACGGCCGCCGCCGGCAATGGCGTAACAGCCAGCGACCTCGGGACCGTAGCGCGAGCCGACGGTTCGCAGCAGGTAACGTTCCGGGGTTGGCCGCTTTACCTCTCGACCGCAGACAAGGCGGCAGGCGACACAATTGGTGCGGATCTCTCCGGCATGTGGCAGGTTGCCGACCCAGGGTTCGCAAACATCAGCGCCAGCATGACTGCTGCACCGACGACGCGGGCGGGTGCAACCCCTACGCCAATACCACCGTTCACGCCGCCGGCGGTGACGCCAACCGTTTATCAAGGCACCTACGACTCAGTAACCGACGCGCGCCTCACCCAGCCAGAGCCGGAGAACTGGCTCATGTATAAGCGCACGTACGACTTGCAGGCCTTCAGTCCGTTGGATCAGATTACCGTCGACAACGTCACTGACCTGGTTCCGGTGTGGTCGTTCGGCACTGGCATGTCTGACGGTCACGAGGCGCCGCCAATCGTGAACGGTGGGATGATGTTTGCGACGGGCCCGTTCAGCACACTCTTCGCATTGGATGCAAGGACAGGCGACCTCATCTGGAAGTACGCGCGGGAGTTGCCTGCTGACGTGGCCCCAGAGGTCTGTTGCGGGATGGTCAACCGCGGCGTGGCACTCTACGGCGACAAGGTATACCTCGCAACACTTGACGCGCACCTTCTCGCGTTCACGGCCACCACGGGCGAGCTCGTGTGGGACGTGCCGGTTGAGGACTACCTCCTAGGCTACGCGATGACCCTCGCGCCTCTCGCAGTCCACGGCAAGATCCTCGTTGGAGCCGCAGGTGGCGAGTACGGCGTCCGCGGCTTCGTAGCCGCATTCGACTCGGAGACCGGTGCACTCGACTGGAAGACGCACATGATTCCAGCCCCGGGCGAACCCGGCAGCGAGACCTGGCCAGGCGACACCTGGAAGACTGGTGGCGGCGCTATATGGGTCACGGGTTCATACGACCCAGAAACCAACATCACCTATTGGGGTACCAGCAACGCTGCCCCGTGGATGGGCGACCTAAGGCCTGGCGACAACCTCTACACTGCCTCGGTGGTTGCGCTAGACGCAGACACCGGTGAGATCAAGTCGCACTACCAGTACGTCCCGAACGACAGTTGGGACTACGACGAGATCTCTGACCAAACGCTCGTGGACATCGAGCGTGACGGCAAGCAACTCAAGGGCCTCATCCACGCCGCGCGTAGCGGGAACTTCTACCTGCTCGACCGAACGAACCTCGGCTTCGTCTACGGCGAACCCTACATTGCGACAGCAGACCGCACCATCACCGGCTTCGACGCCGACGGCCGCCCCATCATCCCGGACGACCGCAAGCCTGGAGTTGGCAAGACTGTTAATACCTGTCCGGCTACGGGTGGAGGGAACAACTGGTTCGGCTTGGCGTACAGCCCCGACACGGGCTACGCCTACATACCGACAATGGAATTCTGCATGACCATTCAGGGCACCGACGCGGAGTACCGCGCTGGCCAGACCTTTACCGGCGCCATCAACAAGAAGTACATTCCCACCGATGTAGTTGGCGCGGGCGCCCTGCAAGCAATCGACGTCGCCACCGGTGAAGTCGTTTGGCGGCACGACCAGCAGATGCCCGTCCGCTCGCCAGTTATGGCTACCGCTGGCGGACTGGTGTTCGGCGGGGACATCTACGACCGGGAACTGCGCGCTTACGACGCGAAGACCGGTGAGATCGTCTGGCGCTTCAAGACGAACTCGAGCGTGGTCGGGGTGCCTGTCTCGTTCGAACTCGATGGAGTCCAATACATCGCGGTTGAGGCCGGCTACGGCGGCGTGGCCGCCAGCTACATCGCCCAGGCAGCTGTGATTTACGGTGTGCCATTCAACCCGGTGAGCGGCGGCGCCGTGTGGGTCTTCGCTCTCAAATCGAGCTCATCAGCCGCCGCTGGGCAATGAACTCCAGTCCACTCACGCTTGCCACCCTAAGGAGGGTGGCAAGCGTTCTTCTTGGAGCCGCCGTTCTTTTCTGCACCACGCATGTGGCGGCGCAACAACAAACGCCTGCATCATGGGAGTTGCGCGTTTGTGGCGACCAAGACAACCTTCCGTACTCGAGTCGAGACGGGACGGGCTTCGAGAACCGCTTGGCCGCTCTATTGGCCGAGGAGCTCGGTGCGACCGTGGTGTTCAGCTGGATGCCGCTGCCACGACACGAGACTGACGGCGGACTCCAACTTGCGGTAGGGGAGTGCGACGTGATTACGAGCGTCGTTGATGGCCAGGACCCGTACCTCAACACGCTCAACTACTACACGCAAGCGGCGTATTTTGTTACTCGCACCGGTTACGGTGCGCCGACATCGCTTGACGACCCACTGCTCACGACCGCCACCGTGGGGGTAAACCGAGGCGGACCTCTCGACCTCGCACTTCAGTCCCGAGTACCTCTAGAGCACCTGGTGCACTTCACGGCCAGGGATGCGCCGTCTAGCATCGTCGATTCGGTGGCCGACGGTACTATTGACGTTGGCATCGCATGGGGTCCGGTGGCTGGCTACTTCACTGCCGTCGAGGGCTTGGCACTTGAGCTGACTCCGGTTACCCCTGAGTTCGACATGCCGTTCCTTAGTCTCACCCAGCCGATCACGTTGGGCGTGCGGCCGGGTGACGAGGCGCTTCGTGACGCTCTCAACCGTGCCTTAGTTGCGCGCTGGGCCCAGGTTCAGGCGCTGTTAGATGAGCTTCACGTTGAGAGGCCCGTGGCGCCAGAACCGTTTGTTGGCGCCACTGAAGAGGCCTCTAATGGCGAGTTGCGAGTTGGGTTAGTCCTGCCCTTGCAGGTACTCGAGGACCCGCGCCTGCCTGATAACGCCGAAGCGCAGGCCGAAGCCGCTCGGCGTGGGGCGTTGCTGGCTGAGGAGAAACCCGGTATGGGCAACGAGGTACCGGTAACGCTCTACCTTGCCTCAGCGCCTAACGCAGCTGCAGCTGAGCGTGCGGCGAGGCGCCTGGCGGCGGTGGCTGGAGTGGCCGCGCTGGCTGGCGGAATTGGTGAGGGCCAGGCTGCGCGTCTTGCGGACGTGGGCAGCGAATTCGGCCTTCCGGTAGTCAACATCGCGGACACTGACCCTGCATTGCGCACCGATACGTGCGAGTCGACCGTATTCAACGTGGCGCCGGGGACTAGCGACTATTTCGGGGCGATGGCCAGGGTAGTTCAGGCGGCCTCCCTGCGGCGCCTGATCGTGGTTTACCCGGACACTCAGTTTGGCCAGACTCTTCTTACCGACCTCAACACATCTTTTGACGCGCGCCTGGCGAACGGTTGGCTTGCTGGAAGCGCGAGCGTGGGGCCGCAGCTGCCGTACTACGGACCGGCTTTCGACGAGATCAGCATGAGTGGCGCGGACGGAGTGGTGCTCCTACTTGATGCCGACGCGCAGCTGGTTTTCCTTGGGCAGTACGCGAGCAGCGGCCTGACGGCTCCCGTATACGCGCTGCCGACAGGCGGTGCGACGCTCAGGCAGTTCTATTGGACAGTCGCACGTGACGCGGGGTCTCTCACGTCTACTCCGCGCATAGCTGCATGGGACGCTGGCGTAGATGACGGCACCTATGCATCCGATTACCTTGCGCGGTGGGGCGTCCTTCCTGACGCTGTCGCGTGGCAGGCATATACCGCCGTTCGGGTGCTTCAGCAGGCGGCGGCTGGAGCGTTGGAGGCGCACGGCCAGTTGGACGGGAGCGCGCTGCTGGCGAGCCTCCGGCGTCCGGGGGTTGGGTACGAACTCGATGATGACAAGACGGCCGAGTTTGGTCTTGTTGCCCACCAGTTGATGCTGCCTCTCTACGAGCTCACGCTGCTACCGGTCGGAAGCGAAGAGTATAGGACCGCGCAGTTGATGGACGTGACTGGGGTGGTTCCCGCCGAGAGTGTTGCTGGGATGGAGTGTCGGTGAACGGCCGGGCTGGCCGCAAGGGCGCCAAGGGCATCGTTGTGATGGTTGGGACTCGATCTGACGGTCATCGACCCCTAGTTGATGCGGAGGTTGATGATGACTACGGACCAGAAGATCATCGAGAAGAGAAGAATGGACTCTATCAACCTAGACTTCTGCTCCCGAGTCCAACGGAAGAAGCGTTGGAACTCTGGATGGATGTCTAGTTCTCTACGCTCGTACTGGCTAATCCATTCGCCAATGGATACGGAATAGCTGTCGGTTCGAATCTCGCTTCGAGCGGCATCAGTTTCGAACTGAAGTCCCACACGAACTTCCAAGGGCGCCAAAGTTCGGGATGGAGCCCGGCTAAGCAATGTATGGAGCTTTGCTCCTCATAGCATAGGACGCAGGCATACTCGACCTTCCTTCTGGGGGCCCTCTATAGCGGAAGGTCTTGGTTCAACGGGGGTCCAGGTGGCGTGATGGGACGTTGCACTTAGGTGAAGCTTTCTGGAGTTGAAAGAGCCTTCTCTATCCGACCGGCAAGGATGTAGTGGGGTATAGCAAAGAGGGAATCCGCCGCACAGTCAGCAAGAGAGAATTTCGCGTCTCGCGTAGCCATCGAAAGAACTGCACGCGTTTTGAGGATCGATCGTGCAAAGTATTGAGACCGGAAGACTTTTGCTCGATCGCGGCGCGATGCAAGGATGCGACTCTGGCTTCAATTAATGGAATCAAGATGTGTGGGCACCTCACGCCGGATGGCCTCGAGCTCGAACGGGTGATCCAGGTAAGGGTGCCCACCGTGCGCCGACGCCCACACCTTCATCGCGCCATACGACAGGGCGAACCCGAGACTACCCAGGCGCTCCACTTGCTCGACGTGCGCCATCTCGTGCCGCAACAGCGGCCCTTCCAACCCGGCCACGACGACGACCCGCCCGGCCGTCACGCCCTCCGAATCCCCGGAGAGGCACGCCCTGTTCTCATCCACGAACACCAGCACGCGCTCGGGCAAGCCCGCGTCCGCCGCCCTCACCGCTCCACATGACGCGGCGAACGCCCGCCCAGCCATGGAGCTCACCAGCGGGAACGAGAAGACCACCTCAACGACGGTGATCAAGACCGCGAGCAGCGCCACGCGCCCCGCCCGCACGCCTAACGCGCGCAGCTCCGGTCGAGTTCGCCCTCCTACTGTCGTCGCAGCCATCGCCATACGCTACCCTGGCTTCTCGGGCGTAGAGGTGCTCCTAATCTGCCGCCTCCGGCTTAGGCGTCCACTCGAAGGTATGCCCGCACCCGTTGCACAGCCACAGTGTCTGCCACCGCGCGAGTTCTTGGCGGCCCTTCATGTCCTCGTTGATGGCGTCGCTCGTGGTGAGCCCCGCGTGGCCAACCATGATCAAGCCCACGATGGCCACCCCGACGGCCGCTAAAAACACCAGGGCTACCATCCCGTCGGTCTGGCCGCTGATGAACATGCTGTTGCGCGAGCTCTGCAGAGACGCGCTGCAGATGATGGCGAACACGACGCCGGCCCCGAGCATCCACAGCCCGGTCACCAACTGCTTGCCCCTCTCCTTCTCCCGGTCTACCTTCGGCGGCGCCAAGCGACTAGCGAGCAGCGTGGTGCTAGTCGAGGTCGCCTGGTGCCCCATCACCACTGGGGAGATCGACTGCGAGCCGATCGCGGCGCCCACCGAGGAGCCCGTCGTCTCGACGGAGGTCGTGCCGGACTCGTACACGTGGCTTACCTTGACGGCGTTCGAGTTACCGCATTGGCTGCAAGTCGGTCGTGGCATGCTTCCTCCAAGTGATTCTCGCGAGTTGGCAGTGGGCCAACTCAGCTGATTGGATTTGCCCAACTCATACCATCCACCGTCTGATGGAACGCTTACTCGCGCCAGAAAGCGAAAGACAGCCGGGGCATGAAAAACAGGTAAACTCGGGCTGATGTCCGCCTTTGTTTCTCCGTTCACCTTCGCCTATCCAGCATGAGCGCCCTAGCAGCTCCTGCCATCTCCAGGCGCGGCATCCCAACGCCACCCGACCACCTGCGGCCCCGCCAGAAGGACGCCTTCAAGGCCGTCTTCGAGAACCTCAACAAGGGCATCGACAGCATGCTCGTCGCCCTCCCTACCGGCGTCGGCAAGACCCACCTGGCTATCGCCCTCGCGCACCAGTTCGAGCGCGTGCTCTTCCTCGTTCACCGCACCGAACTCCTCAACCAGACCCTCAACAGCTACCACGCCGCCGGCAACCCTCGCAGCGTCGCCACCATCACCTCCGCCAGCCGTAACGTAGCCCCAAACGCGCACTTCACGGTCGGTATGATCCAAACACTCGCCGGCCGCCTAGACCAATACGTCCCCCAGCGCTACGACCTAGTCATCGTCGACGAAGCCCACCACTCCGCGGCCGCCGAGTGGCGCAAGGTCATCCAACACTTCCACCCTGAACTCAGCCTCGGCCTCTCAGCTACCCCCGAACGACAAGACGGCGCCCCACTAAGCAACCTCTACAGCGTCCTCGCGTACCACATGACCGTCGCCGACGCCGTACGCGAAGGCGCCCTCGTCGAACCCGTCGCCCTCGAAGTCAACACCGGCACCGACCTCAGCAACGTCAAACGCAACCGCGGCGACTATGACGCCGGCGAACTCCAAAGCGCACTCAACACCCCGGAACGCAACGACCTCATCCTCAAGACATTCCTAAAGCACGGCCGCGGCCGCAAAGCTGTCGCCTTCACCGCAGGCGTCCAACACGCCAAAGACCTCGAACGCACCTTCAACCAAGCCGGCCTCCCCAGCGTCGCCATCGCCGGCGCTGACAAGGACCGCACCAAGAAACTAGCCGACCTCGAAAACGGCAAGTACATGGTCGCCTTCAACGCCATGCTCCTCTGCCTCGACGACCAGACCGAGATCCTCACCACAGACGGCTGGGTCGGCATCGACGACATGACCGCCCAACATCACGTCGCCAACTGGCACATGAACACCGGGCACATCACCTTCCACCCGCCACGCGAGATAGTCAGGCGCCAACGCGCCGCGAACGAAGGCATGGCGGTCCTCGAAGAGGCAGGCCGAAGCGTGCGCGTCACCGAAGGCCACTGGATGATTCACCGCGCCGCAGGCGGGACCTGGCGCAAAGACCACGCCCGCGACCTCATAGGCACACCGCACCATTACCCCACCAGCGGTAGGGCCCAACCCCACAAGGCGACCACCCCAACCCGCGGCGCCATCAAGCAACTGTGGAACCTCGACCAAGTCGACTTCGAGACGTACCTCAAGCACCTACCCCGCGCCGACGCCACCTACCCACCAGCCGTCATAGGTGACAAGCGCCACCTCGACGCCCTGCAGGCCGTTGCCGTCACGCGCGGTTACGATGCCACTCTCGTCCCACTCAGGGATCCCACCCCGGGCGGTCACGCCTGGCGCCTCGAGCTCAAGCCCGACGCAGACGCCCACACCGCGACCGGCTACCGCCTCGAAGCCGACTGGCGGCAGGAGCGCGTCTGGTGCGTGAAGACTGAGACGCGCAACATCATCACGCGGCGTCGCGGCACCGTCACCATCATGGGGAACACCGAAGGCTGGGACGACCCGAGCATCGACTGCGTCATGATGTGCCGCCCCACGCAATCCAAGCCCCTCTACACCCAAGCCGTCGGCCGCGGCCTGCGCCTCAAACCCGGCAAGACCGACTGCCTCATCATCGACTTCAGCGACGCCAGCCGCACTCACCGGCTCGTCAGCATCTGGGACTTCTGGGGCAGCCGCGTCAAACGCAGCCTCAAAGACCCCACCAACCTCCCCAAAGAAGCCGACCGTAAGGAACTCGAACTCCCCGAAGGCAGCAACTGGAGCCTCGAGGCCTACACCGAACTAGTCGACCTCCTCGAGCCGCCCCCCATCATCGACGAGTTCGTGCTCGGCGCCTTCAAATGGCACCACGAGACCGCCACCGAGAAGCAACTCAACCTGCTGGCTGCCCTGGGGTACGACACCGACCCGAGCCGCGTGGAGTGGACGAAGGGCCAAGCCAGTGCCGTCATTGGACGCGAGCCGGCCAGCGAACGCCAGGTGCGCCTCCTGATTGCCCTGGGTTTCGACGCCGTAGGCAGAACGTGGTCACGCAACGAAGCCAGCCGCGCGCTCGCGCAGGCTGAGAAGGCCGGCCGCAAGCCCGACTGGAGCCTCCTCAACAAACTACGCGCGAGCTAGAACGCGAGGTCCTCTTCTCCGCCGGCTTGCCGCTGCGCCCATTCCGGGCAGTTTGAGCTGCATAAGCCGCACTCCCGGCAGATGAGGAATCCGCAGCTGCACTCTTGGTCGCGTCCGTTAACCAGGTCGCTGACGTCGCAACGGAAGCCTCCGCACCAGGCCAAGAGGGACACTTCGTGGTGAGGGCGGTCGGCGCGGGAGCCGCGCAGCATCCCAGCAGCGCGGAACTTGAGGCGCGTGAACTCCAACAACCGGCTCCGGTTCCGGTTCGTCCACAGCGCATGCAGGGTCCCGATCAGATCGTTGATGCTCTTCAGGGGGTCGAAGATTCCCAAGGGTGCATGAGTCCAGGAACCGTTGCCCGCCGTGACCTGGTAAAGCAGCGGGCGGTACATATTCGGTTGGAACGTGTCGCCCGCGCGCCGGTCGCGAACAGCGGTTAAGAAGTCCGTCAGGAGTGTAAGGAAGAGGTGCGGCAGTGACACACGAGCTTCGCTGCCCGCAATCCGGTCCACCAGCTCAGCTTGCCAGGGCTGCAGGGCGGCGCGCCATGACTCCGGAAGTGGAGTGCCGGCCTGGATGAGGAGCGGCAGCGCCCTCTCCCCCTTGAAGCGCCTCACGGCGCTCCAGCTCGGCGGCGTTTGACGCCCCAGCGCAGCTACCGACTCCCTGTACGACCGGCTGGGTTCTTCCGCGTAGAACTCGTCCGGGTAGTTGAACACCCATGGGGGCAGGTACTCTTCCTCTCCCCGGCCCCGGTCGACGCCCAAGTCGTGGAGCATCTCGGATGTGAACTGAGCGCGCAGCGCCTCGATCTCGGGTCGAGTGGTTTCGCCGAGCACCTGCACCATGTCGAACGACATTGGCAGCGCTTCCTGCTCTGTTAGTGGCTCGATACGCAGGTAAGGGGAGCGGACGCCCGTGATGGTCACGCGCCGGCCGTTACGGTTCTGCTTGAACCTGCTAATCGCGTGCTCTGAGTAGCGGGCCCTTGTCTTGGGGCTGCGCGAGTTCTTGACGTCCACAGGGCGGCCGTCGACCTCGAGATCGTGCGTCTTCCAAGCCTCTTCGCGGCGGCTCAGCTGCGTGATGGACACGTCGCGAACGTTAGCGTGCCCTAGGTTCTCGTAGAAGCGCTTGGCGATCTTCTCTGCCGCGCGGGCCGAGAGCATCTTCGCCAGCCCGTACCCTTCTTTATCCCGCTCGCTCTGGGCCCACTGGCCCGCGAGGATGCGGTCCTCCTCCGAGAGGGCTCCATCGAGGTAGGTCTCTTCCTGGGTGAAGGCGATCAGGCCGACAGGGTAGTAGGTGACCGGCACATTGGCCAAGGCGTTGAGGAACTCTTGATGCTGCCTGCGCTCCGCCTCCTCCGTGAGCCTATCCGGCTCGTTCACCGCCAGCCACTCCCGGTAGGGTGAATGTTTCAGCACCCGCTCCCTCGCCTCCATCGCCACGTCTAGGTTCTGGCGCTCGAGGTTCTGGATGAACTCTTGCAGGAGCTCGGGCGGCAACGCCGCCTGGTCGTCCGAACCGCACAAGAGCTCCACCCACGCGCCAGTATTGAGGACATTCAAACGCAGTTGCTGCGCATTGCTGTGCAGCAAGATTTCCCGCGGAAGTGCGTCGAGGGTCGGGAAAAAACCCGGCACAACTTCCGCGATCTCCGCAGCCTGGTTGATTACCTGCTCGATGCCCTTGCGCTCGACCTCCGCTCGCCAGTTCAGTCGGCGCCAAAGCCCAGGCTCAAGAGGGTTGATCTCACCCTTCCCCGTTCCGGCTGAAGGTTCACTCGCGGCCCGGAAGGCCTGCTCCCAAATCACTACGTCTTCGCCCACTACTCGTCTTCTCCCCTTCGCTAATGCCCAGGCGCGAGCTCTACAGCTCCGCCGGCAAGAACAGCCGCTCCTTGGCTCGCGTCACAGCCACGTAGAGCAGGTTCAACTCCTGATCGAAGTCCCGCGCCTTGATGGCCGTCCATTCCTTCTTATCAGTCAGGTAATCACGATACGAAACCCGGCGGCCCAATGACCAGAAGTCGTCTAGGAGGGTGACGGTGCTACGTTCGAGACCCTTCGCGCCGTGAGCGGTCGAGAGGTGCAGAGTGGCCTCGCGCGGAGTGTCGCGTGCGAAGCGGGATAAGCGCGCGAGCAGCGCGGTGAGTTCAAGTGGCCCGCGTTCCTCTAGGAGCTTCACGAGGCGGGCGGCGACAGGGTCGGCGCCGTCTTGTGCTTCAGCCATCAGCTCGTCGCGGTCCTTGTACGGCAGGGGCGAGCTTTCGTGACTAGACTGACCGTTCCATAAGGCATTGGCCGCCTCTATCTCCATGCGGAAGCACCGGAAGCCCTTCGCAATATAGAACGGTTGGTCTAGGTGGTCCGCGAGGTACTCCATCAGCCGCGCGTTCGTGCGAGCCAAGATCATGCCCTCGTCAGTAACGCCGTGGTGGACGGTCGTTTCTACGTTCGGGTTGGGTTGCACGAGGCTATTGGGCGGCTTGCTTGTCAACTCGAGGACCTGATTGGCTGCCGCGGCCACCGCCGGCCCGAAGCGCCATGACCGATTGACATCCTCCCCGCATTTCAATGCGGGGATTCCTGGCTCAGTCAGCGGCCATCCCCGCCATAGGCGGGTCCGGTCGTCTTATGACGTCAGCACCAGCGCGGTTGAAGCCAGCCGCGGCAAGAATCACTCTTGCAGCGTTCCGATCACGATCAGCGGTATGCCCGCAAGCATCGCACCGGAAAGTTCGTTCTTCGAGCGGCAGGCGCGACTTGGCTCTCGTCCCGCAACAACCGCACGTCATCGTCGTAAAAGCAGGCGGCACCAGGATTAGCTCCCGGCCCGCCCGCTTGGCGAACTCGATCAACTCCCTCTTGGTAGCGCCGATGGCGGCGTCAGCCGCCTTCCTCGCCATGCTGCTCCTCGCAAGGAACTTGGGCTTGAAGTCCTCCACCGCGATCCGGTCGAACTCGGCTACGACCCTCCTGGCCCACTTCCTTCCGGCGTCCTGCCGCTGGCGCGCCACCTTCTTGTGCAACCTGGCGGTCTGCAGCTTGGCCTGCCGGTAGCCCCTGGAGGCCTTCTGGCCTGGGTTCGGTTTGCGCCTGGCCATGCGCTGCTGAGCGACCGCCAGCTTCGCCGCAGCCTTCCTAGTCCGCTCCGCGTGCGGCAAGTCATAGACCGGATTCGTGGCGGTGGCGCCCTGCTTCACACCCCAGTCCACCCCCACCGACTTGCCTGTGGCTGGCAGGCCGGCCTCGTCGCGCTCGACCACGAAGTTCGCGTACCAGTGACCCAACGAATCCCGGTACACGCGCACACTGGTCGGCTCGCTGGGGAGCTCACGTGACCACACCACGGGGATGACCGTCTTGCGCGGCAGGTGCAGGCGGCCAGCCTGGATGGAGAAGCCGCGCTTCGTGTAGTTCATGCTCGGCAGGTCGCGCCGCGCGCTCTTGAAACGCCGCGCCTTCTTATCAGCCCGGAAGGTACGCAACACCTGCTGCTGCGCCACCACCGAACCCGCCGCCAACCAATCATGCTCAGCGCGGAGTCGGGTCAGGTCCTTGTCCTTCAGCCAATACCGGCGTTCACGCTTAGCCGCCACCGCCTGGTTCCACAACCAGCGGCACACGTTCCACTCGCGCTCCAACGCGCTCACTGCCTTGCGGCCTGGCCGCAGGCGGTAGGTGTAACGGAGCGTCACCGGCATACCTAAGTCAACCCTCAAACGCAAGAATTAGGTGTCTGTTTCGACACCCTGGGGCTATCCCTCCCCGCTACTTCCGTACGGGGCATCCCGCCCCAGACCCCACTTCTGTGAGGAAGCGACGCTACCCCTACCGGCCTAGCGGTTGTCGCCGGCGCCCTTCAGCACCCCGCGCGCCTGCCGCGACGCCAACTTCTCAATATTCCTGGCCGCCACCTCCTCGAGGCCCGAGCCCAAGGCGTTAGCGCAAACCGCGAGCTCCTTGGCTACCTCCTCCAGCGTCAGGGTCATCCACTCCGTCGCCCCAGCACGCACCTCCGGCGGCAGGCTAGCCCACACCCCGAGGTCGGCGTCGCTCGCTGCACCGTAATCGCGGATGAGCTTCCCCAGCTTCTCGGCCGGGAACGTGGCGGCAGCCAGCAGGCGCAGCATGTTCTTAAGAAGCCCCAACTCACTACCCGCCGCCGGTTCGGACTCATTCATGTGAGCCTTCGCCGCCAAGCTCGAAAGCGGCTCGCTCATCCACGCTTCCGTCACGTCCACGTCGCGAGTAATAGCCGCGACGTACCAGAGGATGTCGCCCAGCTCCGCAAGGATGGACTTGGGGCCCTCATCCGGTAGGGGGCTGAGCATCTTGTCGGCGGCCTCCCCCGCTTCGCCCGCCAACTTCAGAACTGGGTAATGCACTCGCGCCGCCGCCGGATACACCGCCGTGCGCAGGGCCAACTCTCGGTACTCAAGGAAGTTCAAGGTGTCCTCTCTCATGCGTGCTGCACTTCGGTTACGAACGAACCGGAAAGACCTAGGGCTTGGCTGGTCATCACAGACATCTGGCTTGCGGCCACGCGGCCGGTGTTCAGCAGGTGATTCGCGACTAACGCCGGGAAGACCATCTCGAGCAGCTGGCCATCAGCGATCAGCACCTCGTGCTCGTCGGCTGTCTCGTCCCGCTCGAAGGCCGCCAGCATGCCACGCTCGTTCAGCAGGACACGGCATCCCCCGTAATAGGCGATGTCCAGCTCGTCCTTCACCAGGCCCATGTCGACCACGCAAAACGTAATGTGGATCCTGCCATCCTCGGAGCGCTCCTGGCTCGCGTAGATGTTCCGGCGCTTCACGGTCTCGCCCTCGAGCGGGTGCTCGTAGACGGCGCTCTCCCACGGCATGTGAGCGTACTCGGGAGTGGGCAGGCGGTCGCCTGGCGCGTGCGGTAGCTTCGCGCGGCTCGCGCGCACCGCCTCTTCAACCTCAGACAGGTCCACCACGGCGTCTGGCACCATGGTGTCCCCCTCGGCGACCGCGCCCCGGATCAGATCGTGAGCCAACAGCATCAGTTCGCCTCCAGCAGGTCGAAGAGCGGCGCCGAATCAACCACCTCGGTGACGTTCGCGAATTCGTGAGCCTGCAAGATCTCCGTCACATCATCCGGAGTGATGGGGCGGTTCGAGACGGTCGCGAGCTCCTGCAGGATCTCGCGGTAGTGGTACAGCAGCGGCCAGTCGGCCGAACTCACGCTCAGTTGGGCGGCGCCGAGCGCCTGACCCTGCTGCCAGCGGATGGTGATGGAGTTGATGGCGGGCCCGCCCCCCTGGGGATAGCGACCGAAGCGCACCTCGTCGAAGACGCCTTCTTCAATGTGGTGGTCGCCGTACCAGGCGGAACGGAAGTGCTCGTAAGCGTCGATTTGTTCTTTGCTCATGCTCTCTCCAGTGATGCGCGGTGAAGTGAAAAGAGGGAACGATGCCTCATACGCTCAGTATTCGTTCTAATGGGCGCGGCCCCATGTCTATAAACCGACGTGCCCAGCCGGAACAAGCCATAATGATAATGGCATGGAACGGCAGACCACTACCCACAGGCGCCTCGCCAACCTCCGCGGTCTCGCGTTGACCGTCGTGGTCGGCGCCATAGCGCTCGGCTGGGGCGTGGTCGAGTACGGCCCGTGGCTGTTTTACCCCCTCGCCGGCTTGCTGCTCGGCGCCACTGTGGTGACCGCCAACGCAGAGGAACTCCTAGACGGCAACGGATGGAAGGGCGTCGGCCTACTCCTGGGTGCCACCGTCCTGTGGTTGCCCCTCTTCTTCATCCTTTTCGGCGTATTCATAAGCGAACGCCACGCCGAAGTCGGTAGCGATTGATCCCGACCGCACCAAACGGAACGCGCGCGGGGCGCCTACAGGCGCCCCGCAGCCGTTGGGGCTGCACTACGAGATCAGGGGGTCAGAGTCCGCCAAGCCCTTAGCGCCGGGCTGAAAAGTGCTGCCACAGGTGTCGCAGAGCCAGGAGCTATCCCACATCTCAAGATCCTTACGGCCCTTCTCGTCCAATTCGGCGCCGCGCCGGGTGTGGATCTGCCAATGAATCGATAAGATGACGCCGAAGAGGACGGCGAGAAACCCTCCGAAGCTGAGCGCGCCAGAGATGAACTCGGCCACGGGGAAGTATCTGATGTCCGGCCCAACTTCCGTCACTAGAGCGCCACCTGCCCAAAACGCGCCGATCCCTAAGCCCAGTATGAGCAGCCACACGTTACGCCTACGTCGCGCATCAGCCTCATAGTGCACATACGGAGGCCTCAGGCGATCTGCCGCGAGGGTCGAGCGTGTAAGGGCGCGAGCGGGGCGCCCGCCCGTCGATGGGCCCGAGCGAGGGCTCAGCCCCTCAAAAGGAGAGTCCTCTTCCGAGGCTTTAGACTTGGTGCCGGACTCATAAGCGTGACTCACCTTCACTAAGTTGGAACTGCCACAGTGCGGGCATTGCCGTGATGACAAAACGACCCCCAGGAAGACTTTGGGTTTTATGAAGATTATAACCCAACATTGATAAGCTCTCGCCGGTGCATCTGCCACCCTAGGGCCTTGTGGGTCAGATCAGAGAGTCGACGCCGCTGCCGCGCATGCGGCGGTTGATCACCTGCTCCTGCTTCGCCCGGGCCTGCGCCGCAGCCACCGTCGCGGCGGGCTCGGTGACGACATGCGAGTCGCGCGGGGGCGGCAACTCATCAACAGTCGTGCTGCACGCCAGCGCGGCCGCCTCCAAACACGCGCCGAACTGTCCGAACCCCTCCCGCAAGCGCCTCTCCCCCAACAGACGCAACGCCACCGCGAACACCGCGATAGTGCGCGGCGCCTGCCCCACACAGTTCCGCTCCACGAACCCGCGCAAGGCCCCCTCGCGGCGCTTCTCAGGGAAAGTCGACACCGCGAACTCGTGAGCCTCGCGCGCGAGCTCGAGCCACTCCTCGCCGGACAGGACGCGATTGCCGCGGTACGACGCTAGTAGTTGCCGCGCGCGCACCCACAACTTCCCGCCCGAGTCCGGACCGCTCAAGGCTGCGGCACCTCCAGCGGCCGGTACGACGCCAGCGCATCCACCCACCGCACCTTCAGGGTCCCGACGGGCCCGTTGCGTTGCTTGGCGATGATCACCTCACCCAAGCCCTTATCGCTCGAATCCGGATCGTAATATTCGTCCCTGTACAGGAACATCACAACGTCTGCGTCCTGCTCAAGGCTGCCACTTTCACGAAGGTCAGAGAGCATGGGGCGCTTGTTCGCGCGAGCCTCGACCCCCCGGTTGAGTTGCGATAAGACGACCACCGGCACCTCGAGTTCACGCGCCAACAGTTTGAGTTCGCGACTCAGGCGACTCACCTCGGTGGTTCGGTTCTCTTCGCGCTCCCCCGAACTCATGAGCTGAAGATAGTCCACCATCAGCACATCGACGCCCTCACGAGCCGCCTCGCGACGCGCCTGCGAGCGCAACGAACTTAGAGTGAGGGTGCCAGAATCATCAATCTTCAAGGGGGCGGCCGCGAGCTTCTCGGCGGTCTCGCGGAGGCGCGTGGCGGCCGCCTGGGTGACGGTGCCGTTCGTGAACGCCTGCATGTTCACGGTCGCCTCCATGGCGAGCAGGCGCTGCATGATGCTGGTGTCCGGCATCTCCAGGGAGTGGATGACCGTGCGAGCGCCTTCTCGCAGCACGGCTTCGGCGGCGATGTTCAGCATCATGGAGGTCTTCCCCATGCTGGGGCGGCCGGCGATCAGGTAGAGGTTGCCGGGGCGGAGACCGCCCATCTTCGCGTCGAGCTCCGGGAACCCCGTGGAGATACCCGGCAGCACGCCGCGGTTGGCCAGCATCTGCTCTATCTCCCGCATGGTGTCGGCCACCACTTCGGGCGCCGCCGCGTACCCCTCTTCCTTGCGGCTGCGCTGCTGCAGCGCCAGGATGGCGCGCTCGGTTCTCTCAATGACCGCGTGCGGGTCGTCACTACCGTCAAGGGCCTCCTCGAGCGCCTTGCGGGCCACCTCCCCGACCTCGCGGAGTAGGGCGCGCTCGCGTACGACCTTCGCGTGTTGCTTCACGAGGCGCAAGTCTTCGGGGTCGGCGCCGAGTTGGAGGGTGAGCATGAAGTCGCCGGCGGCGTCGAGTTGCTTGTGCTGCTCGAGGGTGGCGGCGATCGAGAGCAGGTCGGGGATGTCGCCGCGGTCGTGCATGACCCTGATAGTTCGGTAGACGAGGCGCGCGCCGCGTTGCCCGAAGTCGCGTTCGGTGATGGTGGTGTCGAGCTCGTCGAGCAGATTGGGTTGGGCGAGGACAGCGGCGACGACTGAGCGTTCGACGTCGGCGTGAGCGGAGGTTGGGTTCATAACGCCCTCCTAAGGGACTGGTGTGCCGCCACGTTCTCGATGTTGTGGGTCGCGCCGGTCTCGTCGATGACGTGGTGGCTGGAGACGACTTCGGCCGTGACAATCTTCGTGCGGCCGTCAGGCAGGCGCACCTCGACCAGCTCGCCGGTCTGGAAGCGCGGCGCCATCGTGGGGGCGGTGCCGCGCGGCACGGCTTCACTTGGGCGGCGGCGGGGCGGGAAGAGACCCTGCCAGGAGCTGTTGATGCTGGTGGCGATTACGTCACTGGCTGCAGCGCCGGCCTCGGCCAGCACCTTCAACTGTTCCCGGACGCTCTGGCGCGTGAGTGGAGCCTTCCGCTCCCGTCGGTACGCGACCCACCTAAGCCACGCCTCGCGCGGCACGTTCCCCGGCAACTCCACCGCTCCCGGATCGAAACCCTCCTCCGGGTTACTCACCTCGACCGCGCGCGCGTCCACCAGCTCGTTACTCGGGTGGACCAGCAGGAAGGCGTGCTCGATGGCCGCCTCAGTGAGTTTGCGGGCGTTGGACTCCACCGCCTTGGCAGAGCAGCACACCAGCGCCAGGCGCTCACCGCCCTTGGCTGCCAGAGCGTGCACGGGAACAGTGCGTTTTGCCCCCGCTGGGATCCTTTCATCGACGGTCACGTCGAAGCCCGCGAGTTCGAGGGCCTTGACTGCCTCGCCGCGGTAGGCCGCGATCGTCTTCGCACGCAAGGTGGGAATTAGGCCCGTGAAGGCCGCCATAGCGCTCTCGAAGAGGGTGCGGGTGGCGAGGGGAGCGAGGCGCGGTTCGAGCCCGTGGAGGTACAGGAGGCCCAACTTCGTGAGGGTGGAGAGGGCGGCGGCCCATTCGGCGGGGGTGAGCGAGTGCGTGGCGGTGTGTTGGGCGGCGGGGAGGTCGACGGTTCCCGCCTCGGTGCGGCTGGAGCTCAGCGCCAGGTACGCCACCACCAGGTCGGGGCGGCGCGCGAAACGCGGGTGGGTGAGGGCGTCGCGGGGATCGAGATCGTGAGGCGTCGGGGTGTGCAGCATGCTTGTGAAGGCCTCCAAGACCAGCCAGGAGTGAGAAAACAGAGTCGCTATTATCAAGCTAGCACCAGAGTTGTGACTGCGGAGTAAGTGCCCACACTCACGCGAACGAATCATCACCCTGACGCTAAAACCGTCCTCACGCAATCAGCCAAAGCTGAGAACCGCGATAAGATGGGCGCGAACCCAGACCCGTACTTGGAGACCCCTTTTGCTAGAGATCCGTTACCTCACCACTCGCCCGGGCGAGGTCCTTGCCCTGCTGGGCCCCAACGGCGCCGGCAAGACCACCACCATCAGGTGCGTAGTCGGCCTCGCCAGCCCCACCAGCGGCAGCATCACCGTCGACGGGCACGACACCAGGCGCGATGCCCTCAAGGCGAAGATGGCGGTTGGTTTCGTGCCGGACCGGGCTTGGCACTATCCGAAGGTCACCGCCCGCAAACTCCTGCGGTACGTGGCCAGCGTCCGCAAGGTCAACGACGCCGCCAACCGCATGGAGGCACTCCTAAAGATGCTGCGCGGCTTGCCCTGCGGCACCGCGCTGATAGCCCCGGCACGGGCCGAGCCTCCTCGCGGAACGACACTTCCTCGCGCAAGGGTTACATGTAACCTATGCCGAGGCAGGCGAACCATGAGTGAACGACGCGCACCGAAGTCTTCACGCAGAAAGGTGCAGGAGCATCGGGACGGGCTGCGGGCGCAGGGCCTGAGGCCGCTCCAGATTTGGGTCCCCGATGTCAGGTCGCCAGCCTTCGCCGCCGAAGCTCGCAGGCAGTCGGCCGCTGTAGCCGCCAGTGAGCACGCCGCCGCAGATCAGGATTTCATCGACTCGGTCTCTGTCTGGAACGATGCCGAGTCGCGGTGAGATTTGGACGGTAGAAGGAGGGCCCGGTTACGCTTCGAAACCACGTCCTGCCGTGATAGTGCAGGACGACCGGTTCTCAGGCACCGACTCGGTGACCATATGCGGTTTCGCGACTGACCCCACGGACGCCCCCTTGTTCCGCATCGAAGTGGAGTCGGGACCAAACACCGACTTGCGAGCATCTTCTCGGCTCATGGTAGACAAGATTACGACGGTGCGGCGATCCAGGCTCGGCCGCCGATAGGGTCGGCTGGACGATGGGGATCTCCTGCGCCTCAACCGAGCCCTGCTCGTATTCCTTGGCTTGGCGGTGTCACCGCGAAGGACTTAGCGAAAGCGAACGCGCGGCGTCCTTGACGTTCAACGCCGCCTGCAGCTCGGCCGGTAGCTCCGCTTCGCGGGGCGCCGTGTCGAGCTCGATTTCGACTCGGCATCGCGATCAAGCGCGCGGTGGTCTGCGCAGGCACTGCGAGCCTCAGCGGCACCGTGCATCGCCCCAGCCTTGTTCAAGCAACAGAAACCGCTCGCGCCAGCACCTCGATCACAGCCCTCTGCTCCGAAGTCGATAACTGGCGCAGCGGCAGCCGGGTCGGCCCACAGTCCGCGCCCGTGTGCGCCATCGCCGCCTTGAGGGCTGGCAATCCACCTAGAGCGACGATCTCGGTAATCACCTCCGCCGTCACCCCCTGCAGCCGCCGCGCCTCGTCGATCCGCCCAGCCCTATAAGCCTCGAGGATCGCGATCGACTCCTTGGTCAGGAAGTTGTAAGTACTCCCTACAGCCCCATGCGCCCCAGCAACCAGCCCGCTTACCAGCATCTCGTCCGTGCCGAACAACAGGGACACCCGGTCACCGAACCTACCGGCGCACACCTGCAGCTCGAAGACCTTGGTGTCGGAGTACTTGACCCCCGCGAAGTTGGGAATAGCAGCCAACGACGCCTCGACCAGCGCAGAGATGTCGACCTCGACCTTGGTCTTGACAGGTATGTGGTAGTAGAAGAAATCCAAGCTAGGCGCCGCGCTGGCGATCTCGCGGGAGCACGCCACCACAGTCTCTAAATCAACGGGCCGGAAATAGGTCGGCGGGATCGCCGAGACGGCGTCAGCCCCGATCTTCTCGGCGTGTGCCGCCAGCTCAGCCGCCTGCCTGATGCTCTCGTGCCCGACCTGAACGATGATGGGGATACGCCCAGCCGAAGCCTCCACGTATGCCTCGGCTACTGCCCTTCGCTCCGCCGTGGTCAGCGAGACGCCTTCCCCCGTGCTGCCGCAGACGTACAGGCCCTTGATGCCGTCGGCTATCAACCGGCCGGTGATCCGCCCAACCAACCCCAGGTTGAGGTCACCGTCGGGAGTCATGGGTGTGAAGGTAGCCGCGATGAGTCCGTGGTAGCGCTGTCGATCCGAAGCCATGCTATTCAACGCCCCAGCCGTTGGCTATTACGAGGTGGGATATCGCAAGGGACCCCAGTACGCCGCGAAGCCAAGGCCGTCTCGGCCACGGCTACAGCAGCCCGAGCGGCCGAGCCGTCGAATAACGGCTTCCTCAACTCATCGACTGGTCGGCCACCCAGCACCTCGTTGAAGTAGCCGAGCTCTTCAGCGACCGCGTACGTAAGGTAATGCGGCGGCCGATCGGTCGGCTTGCCGTAGGTGCTGCCGCCGTGCGTGCGTTTGAACAGCTCCAGAAGCGACTCCTGGCTGGCGGCGTCGTCGAAGAGCGGGAAGCGCTGCACGCCTTGCCCTGGCAGCAGCAGGTCGATGACCGCCTCCTTGTGGCTCATGCGGATCGCGCCCTTGCTGCCGTTCACCTTCAGGAAGTGCTCGCCCCAGTGGAAGGCCGAGCCGTACTGCATGGTGGCGAAGGCGCCGCTGGCGAACTCCAGGGTCAGCAGCAGAGCGTCGTCCTCGTCGCCGAAGCCCTCGCCCTGGTGGGCGAGGTTGCCGCCCACCGCGTATACGCTCGAGGCGGGGCCCATGAGCCACTGCAGCAGGTCGATCTCGTGAATGTGGTGGAAGAGGTGGCCGCCCGACTGCGACTGCTGCTTCTTCCAGGAGACGTGCGGCTGCGGGTCCTCCCAGCCGGTGCGCTCGACGTGCGCTACCAGCGGCTTGCCGATGACGCCCTCGTCGATCCACTGCTTGATGCGCATCACGCCCGAGTAGAAGTGCATCATGTGGCCGACCATGAGGGTCACGCCCGCCTCGCGGCAGGCGGCAATCATCGCGTCGGCGTCCTCCAGCGACAGTGCGAACGGCTTCTCGCAGAACACGTGCTTGCCGTGTTGCGCCGCCAACTCGACCGGCTCCCGGTGCAGGTTGTTGGGGGAGGCGACGATGAGCGCGTCGATGTCGTCGCGCGCGACCAACTCTATTAACGTCTCCGCTACCTCGCAGCCGAGCTCGGCCGCCACGCGCCTGGCTCCCTCCCCCGTGCCGCTGTGGACGGCGACGAGCTCCGCGCCCTCCAGGCCGTCGATGACGCGCGCCTGCTCGGCGCCGATGTAGCCCGCGCCGGTTACCCCGTACCTGATGACCCTATTCATGCTTGAACGCCTCTCTCTTTTCGCTCGTTCTCTCGATGTAGTCGATGATCCTGTGCACGCGCAGGCCGTCCGCCATGCACGCGATGTCGGTGTCTTCGTCACCCGCCAACCAGGCCAGGAACGCTCGCCACTCGCGCTTGAACGCGTCGGCGTAGCGGCTGGCCGGCAGGTCGATAGTCCTGGCCTCCTTGGACGTGTTCACGATCACCGTGTCGGGGCGGATGCCGATCAGGTGGCCGTCGCGGCCGACGACCTGGACCAGCATGTCGTTGCTGCCGCCGAGCTGCGGGAAGCCCTCGACCCAGGCGCCGGTGATGAGGCCGTCACGCTCGCCTCCGAACCCGAGCGAGATGACCGCGCGGTCGGCTCTAGACTCGTGCTCGAGCGAGGTGGGCGCCTCGCCCATGAACCAGTCGACCGCGTCGATGGAGTGGATCAGCAACTCGTTTACGATGCCGTGTCGGCGCGCCCAAGCTTGCGGCGGCACCGGCTGGTGTTGGCTGATGACTACCCTTCGCACGGGGCCCACGACGCCTACGTCGACCAGGCGGCTCAGCTCCATGAACATGCCTTCGAAGCGCATCTTGAAGCCGACCGCCAGCTTGCGGTCGGCCTCGCGCGCTATCGCGACCATCTCCTCGACCTCGGCCAGCGTCAAGGCCAGCGGCTTCTCGCACAGCACGTGGCGGCCTGCCCTCAGGGCTTCGCGCGTCAGCTCGGCGTGGAACTGCGACGGCGTGGCGATCCCGACCGCCACCACGCCCGGTTCCGCGCTCAGCATCTCCGCCTGCGTGGCGTAGGCGCGGCAGCCTAGCGACTCCGCGACGGCAGTGCGCGCCGCCTCGTCGCTGTCGACCACCGCCGCTACCCTCAGGCCACGCTCGACGCCATACTCGGCGCCAAACTCAACGCCCAGCTCGGCGAGCACCTCGGCGTAGATCCGGCCGATGAAGCCGCAGCCCACGATGGCGACCTCAGGGTAGGTGCTCATGCGACGCCCACGCCCCTGCGCCAGCGCAACTGCGGGCTCTGCAGGACCGCCGGGTTCACGATCCCTGCAGGCAGCTCGCCGCCGTGCAGCTTCTCGACTGCGTCGACGGCGCCGTCGGCCAGTGCTTGCATAGTGGCCACCGTGTTGCCGGTCATGTGCGGCGTGACGATGCAGTTCGGAGCCGACAACAGCGGGTGTCCGGCGATCTGCGGCTCGGTGTCGAAGACGTCGACCGCGGCGCCGGCAATCGTGCCTTCGCGCAGCGCCCTGGCCAGGGCGGCGTTGTCGACCAGGCCGCCCCGAGCAGTGTTGATCAGGTAGGCCGACTTGCGCATGAGCCCCAGCTCGCGCTCGCCGATGATCTTGTCGGTCTCCGGCGTCAGCTTGGCGTGGAGCGACACGATGTCGCTGCGCTCGAGCAGCTCTTTCAAGCCGACCACTTCCACCCCTTCCGGCACCGAGGCGGCGTAGGGGTCGTACGCGATCACCGTGGCGCCCATGAAGGTCAGGATCCTAGCCAGGCCGGCGCCGATGGCACCGATACCCACCAGCCCGACGGTCGAGCCCCTGATGTCGAAGCCCGGCGCCGGCAGCTCGTGCCCCAGCCCCAACGCGACGTTGTAGGCGACCGGGAAGCGGCCCGCGCGCGTCTCACGGTCGAACATCGGCGCCTTCCTGGCGCTCATGATCATGTAGGCGAGCGTCAGCTCAATCACCGAGTTCGCGTGGATGCCTGGCAGGTTGACCACCAGCACACCGTTGGCGGTGGCGGCGGGGATGTCGACGTTGAGGATCTCCACGCCCACCCGGCAGATGGCGATGAGCGAGCGGTTGCTCTCCAGGTAGGCGGCGTCGGCGCCGGTGGCCCACTCGGTGACGACGTACTGGCTCTCCGGCGCGACGCGCAGCAGCTCGCTGGGGCTCAGGTGCTCGTCGCTGTCGTTGGTCGACACGTCGGCGAAGCTCCTCAGTCGCTCGAGCGCGGGCCGGGGGAAGAACGACCTCAGGTCGCTCCGCGTGTGAGTGAGGAAGACTCTCGGTCTCAACGCTGCTCCGCCCAGAGCGCCTCGAGGGCGGTTAGCTCATGCCGCAGCCCGGTCTCCGAGTCGGGCAGGATCTCGGGGTGCCAGCGCTTCTCGAACTCGGTGGAGAAGTAGCCGTCGTAGCCGCTCTCGAGCAGCCGCGGCATGAGCTCTGGCCAGGGCACGTCGCCCTCACCCACCAGCGCGGGCGTGTGCTTGCGGTTGCCGTGTGCCTTGAGGTCCTTGAAGTGGACGTGCCTGATGTACGGGAGCTGGCGCTTGAGTGCCGCGACCGCGTCGCGCTCTCCCAACATTAGGAGGTTGCCGGGGTCGTAGGTGATGCCGATGCCTGGCGAGTCAACCGCCTCGATGATCCGCACGGTGTTCTCAGAGGTGATGCCGTGCGAGCCGATGTGGTTCTCGATGTTGAGAGTCACGCCGGCGTCGGCCGCGGCCTTGCCAAGGTCGGTGAGGGTGGCGATGAGCCGGTCGAACTGCCGCTCCTCCTCGCCCGGGCCGGGCTCGTTGCCGGCCCAGAGCCGCACGCAGCGGCTGCCGAGCCGCGTGGCCAGGTCGATGCAGCGCAGGATCTCGTCGCTGGCGGCCCCGCGGGCCTGGGCGTCCGGCGCGTCGAAGTCCTTGGCGTACGGGGTGATCTGCGCCACCCCGAGCCCGTTGTCGCTCAGCCTCGCCTTCAGGGCGCGAACATCGTCGGCCGTTGCTGTCGGCGGCAGCGCACAGCCGTAGTCAGCGGTGTAGAGGATCTCGACGCCATCGAAGCCAAGGCGGGCGTAGAGGTCAAGGGCATCCTCGAGCGAGAGGTGGGGAGTTGACATCGTGTGTGCTGCAGACTTCATGTGCGTCCCTTCGGGTGCCGGTGATTCGTGCGCGCTCACCCCTTCACTGCCCCAGCGGTCAAGCCAGCCACGAAGTGGCGTTGTAGGAGCAGGAAGGCGACGAGGATCGGCAGGACCATCATCGAGGTGCTCGCCAGGAGCTCGGCCCATCGCATCAGCTCGCCGCCAATCATGCGGTAGAGCCCGATCGACAAGGTCTGGTTGCCCTGCGAGTTGAGCAGGACCAACGCGTAGAGGAACTCGTTCCAGGCGTGGATAAAGGTGAAGATGGCCGAGGCCGCCAGGCCGGGCCGGGCCAGCGGCAGCACGATGCGCCAGAAGACGCCGAGGTTGCTGGCGCCGTCGATGAGCGCCGCCTGCTCGAGCTCCAGCGGCACCGACTGGAAATAGGCCGTCAACATCCACATGCAGAACGGGAACGAGAACGTCAGGTAGGTCAGGATCAGGCCGGTGTAGGTGTTCGCCAGCCCAAGATTGACCATGGCCACGAACAGCGGCACGACCAGCAGGATCTGCGGGAAGATGTACGCCAGCAGCACGCTGCGCGAGATCACCAGCCGGCCGCGGAACCGCATGCGCGCCAGGCTGTAGCCGGCCATGGCGCCGAACAGCACGGTCACGACCGTGGTGATCACCGACACGACCAGGGTGTTCCAGAACATCTGCAGGAACGGGCTGCTGCGCAGGACCGTCACGTAGGAGCTGATGTCGAACGAGGTCGAGAAGAGCCGCGGTGGCGTGCTGACGAGCTCGGCGTACGGGCGGATCGACGAGGCCAGCATCCAGTAGAGCGGGAACAGCGAGAAGAGCGCGAAGACGGCCAGCCCGACGTAGACGAACGCCTTGGAGGTTCGAGAGAGAGTCATACCGCTGACTCTGAGTCGGCACTGGAGAGCCGGAAGTAGATGGCCGCGAAGATGGCCAGGACGATGAACAGCAGCACGGCGATGGCGGTGGTCTGGCTGATGAAGCCGTAATCCCAACCGATCCGGTAGGCGTAGATGGGCAGCGTCTCGGTGGCGCCGCGCGGGCCGCCGCCGGTGAGCAGGTAGATGAGGTCGAAGGAGTTGAACACCCAGATGGTGCGCAGCACCACCAGGATGCCGAGGATCGTCTTGATGCCGGGCAGGATCACGTGCCTGAGGGTCTGGAGCGGCGAAGCGCCTTCGATGCGCGCGACCTCGAAGTGCTCGGCCGGTATCGCCTGCAACCCTGCCAGCAGGCCCAGGGCGAACAAGGGGTAGCCGAACCAGACGTTGACCAGCACAACCACGGCCATCGAGTACTGCATGCTGCTGAGCCAGGCGATCGGCTTGTCGATGATGCCGACGCCCATCAGCATGAAGTTGAAGACGCCGTAGACGCTGTTCAGCATCCAGCGCCAGATGAGGGCGATGGTGACCGTCGGGAAGGCGTAGGGCACGATCATCGCCAGCCGGAAGAAGGCCTGCCCGCGCACCTTGGCGTTGAGCAGCAGCGCGGCGGCGAGCCCCAGGACGACCTGGAGGACGATGGATGAGACGGTCCAGACGCCACTGTTGACCAGCGCGCGGTAAAAGTTCGGGTCGGTGAACGTGACGCGGTAGTTCTCGAAGCCCACCCAGTCTGCGCCGGGGTAGATCAGGTGCTTGTTAGTGAAGCTGGTCCACAGGTTGCTCAGGATCGGGTACGTCAGCGTCACCGCGAGGATGAGCATGCCCGGGATGAGGAAGACGATCCCGAGGTGCCGGTCCAAGTAGTTAGCGACGCGTTTCAGGGGCCCAAGGGTCCGCGTGGCGCGGCCAGCAGCTACTTGCATCGGTCACTCCGTAAGTTAGAGACGTGTGCTTCGTGAGGTCGTGCCGCCCGCAGCTCGCGGGCGGCACGAGGCTTCGGTGATGGCCCGCTCAGCGGGCGCGCTGGCGCTGACGATCGATGAGCGCCTGCAACTCGTTGTGCGCGGCCTCGACGGCCTCCGGGACCGGAGTGCCGTCGACGACGATCTCCTGCAGCATGTTCTCGATGACCCCGGTCTTGAGGAGCCCGGCGTAGGTGTTGGGTCCATAGGTCATTCCCAATGCAGCGCCTTCTCGAATGCCGCGCAGCGTAATCTCGACTCCCTCGCGATAGCGCTCGATGTCGGGGTGATCGAAGAATGGACCGTCGGAAGCGGCGGTGCTGGTGGTAACTGGGAATTGGCCTGCGGGGATGGTGTGGAGGAACTCGACGTAGCGCACATCCTCGTAAAGGAAGCGAATGAAGTCGTCGGCAATGTCCTCGTTCTTGCCCTTCATCTTTACGATGCCGATGACGTCGGTGAACCAGCCGATCTGGTCCTGTTCAGGTGGCGCCGCAACGCCGAGCGCATTGGCTTCATAGAGGTCGGGGCGATCCTTTTTCAGGGAGCTGGCAACAAACAGGGTGTCGAACGCCATGGCTGTCTTGCCGCTGGTGAACAGGTCGTACATGTTGCTGTGAAGCGCTAGGTCGAAGGCGCCTTCCGGCGAGCCGGCTTCGTACATTGCGACGAGTTGCTCAACTGCCGCGATGGTTTCCGGAGAATTGAAGATGACGTCGCCCTCAGCATCGAAGAAGTCGGCACCAACTGAGCGCATGAAGAGGTCGAGGTAGATGGTTGCGCCCCAGTCCGTAGGACTCCACATCTGAATCATGCCGTAGGTATCAGGTGGGTTATTTAGGGCGGCGATGACGTCCAGGTACTCTTCCCAGGACGATGGGGCGGCAAGGCCGGCAGCATCCAGAATGTCTTTTCGGTAAAGGAGAAGGCGCGTGTGTGCGTAGTAGGGGAAGCTGATGAGGTTGCCCTCGTAGCGATGGAAGCCATCGAGCAACGACTCGGAGATAAAGAAGTCGGTCCCGCCCAACGACTCGAGCAACGGCTCGAGGGGCTGGGTGAGGCCCGCCTCCCACATCTCGACCGCGACGTCGGCGAGAGCGATGCTGACATCGGGCAGGGTCCTGGCCGCAGCAGCGCTGGTCCACTTGCTCGTCATCTGGGTCCAGGGGATGACCTCGAGGTTGACGTGCACGCCGGTCTCGGCCTCGAAGTCGGCCGCGACCTGCTCCATGTATGCGATGCGGACGGGCTGGGTGAACGAATGCCAGAAGGTGATCTCCTGGCCCAGGGCGGTTGCCGCCATGAGCAGCGCACCGAGCGCCATTGCCAACCGGGTTGCCAGTCTGTTCATCACTTGCCTCCTCTGTCTGCCCTCGTGGCCGCGGTTTCGCGGTTCACGCGTTGGTAGATGCCGTCGTAGTGCCTGTCGATCGTGGCTACGAGTTCGTCCGCCTCTCCTGACGCCAACGCGGAGAAGATCGCCTCGTGCCACTCGTAGGTCGAGTACGGGTTGGGATCCTTGATGTCGGTGTTCTGGGCCGTTCGGTGGTGCGCCAGCCAGAATACGTCTATGAGCTTGCTCAGGACGGGGTTGTCGACCCTGGCGTAGAGCTGTTGGTGGAAGGCGCGGTCTTCCTCCGGGAAGCTGTTGCCCGCTTCGGCCCTGGCGCGCATCTCGTCGAGCACACGCCGTAGCGAACGGAGTTGATCCTCGTCGACCAGATCCAGCACCCGCCGCGCCATGCCGGTCTCCAGGACACGCCTAACCTCCAGCAGGTCCGAGAGCTCCGACATGTCGTTCTGCAGGCCGTAGGGCAGATTGTCGAGCAGCACGTCGAAGGTGAAGTCGCCGACGAACAGCCCGGATCCGCGGCGCGTCTCGACCACGCCAAGGGACTCGAGCGCCTTGATCGCCTCACGCACCGAGTTGCGGCTGATGCCCAACTGCTTGGCGAGGGCGCCCTCTGGCGGCAAGGGCGTGCCTGGCAGGAGCTGACTCCGAATGATGAAGTCCTTGATGCTGTCTTGAGCCCTGAGGTGGATCGACCTGGTCTGCTCGACCGGCGCGATCACCGGAGCCTCTAACGGCCTAGTGGGCACCCATTGCCTCCTTTGAGTCTGAGTCCATCTGCAAGATGTAGCGCTGACCCTATCAACCTGTAGGATATCTGTCAAGGGATATCGCTTAGACTCAGGTCGCCTTGGAGGTTCGGATGGCAGACGCCCTCACCACGTTGGAGCGAGGCTTGATCGTTTCTTGTCAGCCGGTGCGAGGCGGGTTCCTCGACGCCGAGGAGGTCGTGAAGCGCACGGCACAGGCCGTCATATCCGCGGGCGCGGTCGCGGTACGCATCGAAGGCGCCCGCGACCTGGCCGCCGTCGTGCCTCATGTCGCGGCGCCGGTGGTTGGCTTGGTCAAGCGCCAGGCGTCAGTTGGCGAGGCGTTCATCACCGCCACGTGGAACGATCTCGAAGTCGTGCTCCGATCTGGCGCGCAGATCGTTGCGATCGAGGCGACCTCACGACCCAGCGGCCTAACGCTCGCCGAGGCGATTGAAGCGGTGCATGCCCGCGGGCGCCTGGTCATGGCGGACGTGTCGACCTTTGAAGAAGGGCTGGCCGCCTGGAAGGATGGAGCGGACCTGGTCGGCACGACGCTGAGCGGCTACACCCCCGCTTCGGCTTCGTCTCTCGTACCCGACATCCTGCTCGTGGCGGCGTTGGCCCAAGCCGGTGTGCGCGTGATCGCGGAGGGACACTACGACGAGCCCGTCACGGCTGCCGCCGCCATCGAGGCAGGCGCCTTCGCGGTGACGGTAGGCTCGGCCATCACGCGGCCCGAGCACGTCACGAGCTGGTACCTGAAGGCCATCGCAGTTGCCGAGATCTCAGATGCCGCTAGCGGTTGACGTCGGCGGCACGAAGATCTCGTGCGGCCTAGTTAATGGGGCGGCCGTGACCGAACGCCAGGTCGTCCCGACCCCGCAGCCGGCGACGCCCGCTGCGGTGGTGGAGGCGATCCTAGGGCTTGTCCAGCGGCCGTTCCACTCAGCTGAGGCCGCCATCGGTGTCGCGATGACCGGGCGTGTGGTGGACGGCCTCGTCACGGCCGCTAACCAGGCGACGCTGCCGGGTTGGATCGACTTCCCCTTGCGTGAGGCGCTCGAGCAGCGGTTGTCGCGCAAGGTCACAGTTGTTAACGATGCCCAGGCAGCTGCCTGGGGCGAATACCGGTTCGGCGCGGGCGAGCGGACCTCTGACGGGTTCGCCTTCGTCACGATCTCAACCGGAATCGGCGCGGGCCTGGTCGTTGGCGGTCGCCTGCTCACGGGCTCGCGCGGCTGGGCTGGCCATATCGGCTTCACGCGAACTGGCGAGAGGTATATCGGCGAGGCGCATCCAGGTGGGGCGTATCCCAGTGAGACATATCTAGAGGACATCGCCTCGGGCAGGGCCTTGGGCCGACTCATGCGGAGCTCGGACGGCAACTTCCTGAGCGCGGCGGAGGTAATCGAGCTGTCGGCTAGCGACACCACCGCTCGTGCCCTTGTCCAAGGGGCGGCTCGGGCTGTACGCATCGCCATCGGGAACCTCGCCATCCAGCTGGACGCCCGTCGCGCTGCCATCGGCGGGAGTGTCGGCCTCAACCAGCTGTTCTTCGAGGAGCTGATCGCGCAGGAGTGCCATCCGTTGGTCGAGGTCGAGGTCGTGGAGGCGGCGCTGGGGCCGGACGCCGGGCTCGTGGGGGTTGCGGATCTGGTCGCGGGCACGGACAGCGGAATACTGGTTCATCGACGATAAGCTCGTATGCGGGCCGCATGTCCCCGCCGGGCCCGATGCGATGGGAAGTGGAACCCACCGATGAACCCTGAAGATCCCACAGACGGCCCCAGAGGCACACGCGTTCACCAAGCGTCCTGGGGCCCGGTAGACCTCCCCCTTCTCAGCCAACTCCTAGGCGACCCAAGAATGATGACCCACCTAGGCGGCCCCGAGACCCCCGAGCCACTCGAGTCCCGCCAATACCGCTACGAAGAGATGAAACGCCAAGCCGGCCCGACAAGAGCCGCTCACTCAAGATCGTCGACACTGCGACTGGAACAGGCATCGGCTGGGTCGGATACGGGGAGAGCGTCTGGCGAGGCGAGGACGTCTACGAGACGGGTTGGGCGGTGCTCCCGTCGTACCAGGGGCGCGGCGTGACAGCGGCTGCCGCCGCGCAGACGCTCGAGCTGGCGCGCGCTCGCAACTCGGGCCAGGCCGTAACCGCACGGCATGGTGGCGCACACTAGGGGGCATGCCTAGCCTTTACGGGCGGCGTCGCGCGCCGCCTCCCACTCCTGCAGGTCGTAGTAGAGGCGCCCCTGGTACTCGGCTAGGGGCTTGATGGTCACGCGGTCGCTGCGGCGCTTGCGCGGTGCGTCGGCGCGCGACAGGGTGATACCGGGCCCGACCGCTATGAGGCCCGGCTTCGTGATGTAGACGCGCTCGCTCTCGGCCTCCTCGTCGAGCGGGTGCAGCACGGCGTGGTAGCGCGAGTACGGCCACCGGACGCGCACGTTCTCGGCGCCGGCGAGGGCGGCGAGGGCGCGTTCGGCTTCAGCCAGCGCCTGCGTGGCTCCCGTCATGCCGGCGCTGCGTTCGAGCTCGAGGTCCTTGAGGAGCCGGTCGCGCGCCTGGGAAAGGGTGCCGCGAGCGGCCGCGCCGGTATTGGTGGTGCTCACGAAGGTGTCGACCTTCTGCAGCCGCACGTGCCTGAGGTGGACCCGCACCTCGGGCGTCACGAGCGCGCTCGAGCGCTCACCAGCTCGCGCCAGGTGATCCTCGATCTCGCGCTGCACCTGCTCTAGCTCAGCAAGCGCCTTGGCGTGCCGCCCCAGGTCCTTCAGCAGGTAGATGGCGCGGGCGTACTCATTGGGGGCGTCGTCGCGGATGACGTGCCGCTCCTGTTCATCGAGCCAGGTGACCTGCGCTTCGCCGCTCTCGCCGTCTTCGACGAGCTGCGTCACGACGAGGCCGAGGAGGCGGTGGTAGTGCGCCAGGGCGCGTTCGAGCGGGCGGGCAGGGGAGCTCATGGCCCCAGCCTAAACTATAGGACTATTAGTGAAAAGACCGACCCAACCTCTTCCAGGACCCGGCATCCCACCGCAGACGAGCCGCCCGGCCTGAGCCCAGGCCCGAGCTTCATCCCAAAAGCGAAGCCGGCCCCACGGAGGAACCGGCCTTTTCACTAATAGTCCTAAATGACCTGGCAACAAGAGGGTCAGTCCGCGGCGGACGCCACCCCGACCTCGGGCTCCTCGAGCCCCAGCTTCCCCAAGAGCTCCTGGCGCCGCGACCTGCGCAGGCCGCTCGCCGCCAGCGCCGCCATCAACCGATCCAGGTCCAGCGCCTCACGCACCACCTCGAGCTCGGTACCCGACAGGCGCCGGCCGCGCAGCACATGCTCCTCCATCGCCGCCCACGACGCCGGCACCACCTGCTTCACGAGCCCCGCGATCGCCTCCGCAAACACCCGGATCTCCCACTGCGCATGCTCATCCAACCGCAGCCGCAGGAAGCGGAACAAGTTGTTGAGGTCCATCTGCCAGTACATCTCGGTGTAGAGCGACAAAGGCAGGTTCACGCGCGCGAGCTCCCGCGCAACGCCCAGCTCCAAGAGCTCCTCGTACTCCTCGTACGCTCTCCCCTGCCCCGCCTCGAGCACCTCGCGCACACGCGCGTTGGCTTCGGGCGCCAACACCTCGGCCGAGCCCTGCTTGTTGCTGCTCGACTGCGCCTGCACCCGCTGAGGCTCCGGCGCGTACATCTCACTCGGGAGCACGCTGTAGCGGCCGCTCACCTCGTTCAGGCGCGCCATGCGGTGCCGGATCCACTGCCGGGCCACGAAGACCGGCATCTTCAACTGGAAGGTGAACACCACCTGCTCGAACGGGCTCGTGTGGTCATTACGCAGCAGGTAGTCGATCAGCTGCGCGGCCTCGCGCACGCTCTTGGTGCCGTCGCCGTACGAGACGCGCGCCGACTCCACCACCCGCCGGTCATCCCCCATGTAATCCACCAGGCGCACGAACCCATGATCCAAGACGGGTACGACCTGCCCAACAGTCGGCTTCGATTCAACAGAAGGAAACTCACTCATGCCCTCATATTATCAGGCTTCCATGTTCCGGCTGTCTTGGCATAGAAGAGCGCTCATCCTGCCCACGACAGCATAATCGCCAAGTCCCAGCTTGCGCGAGTGCGCCGCGTGCCGATCCCGTCATAGCAATCAGGCAATGATAACAGCGGGGCCGAAGATGGCCCCAAGAGCGCCGCCGCTAACCCAGCGCCCTGCATGCTCCCTGAATGTATATACAGAGCGCCTGTTTTTGCGGGCGGCCTGTTATGGCTGTACTATTCCCAAATGGAGCCCGCCCCGCCACGGCCCCGCAAGGGACCCCTAGCCCGTTCGCGACCCAGATTGCCGTGAGGCTCGGCGTTATCCGAAAGTAATCACAGATAGAGACCGGGCGCATGCCCGGTTTGTGTTAGCTTTAGTGTGGGGTTAACAACTGGGAGCCCCGAGACCGTCAACTACCCCGCCCTGAAGGGCGGAGCTTGGAAGGAGTAGAGCTGGGTTGACCAGGGTCAGCAACCGATGGTTGCTCGGTTCACGATAGGTCGCTTAAGACCCACTCCGGGATGCTTCCTCAGTCCCGGACCCTGGAAGGCGGGGATCATGCTGGCGAAAGGTAAAGCGCCGAAGATCCCCACCGCAACCCCACGGGGTTGGAGCCGGTCGTGAACATTCCCGAGGGGAGCGGCGCCAATTAGCGCCCGTCACATAGGTTCGTAAGGGCACTCTAGGAAGGGAGGGGCTGATAGAGGACCTCGGCACGACCGGCTGAGGCCCTGGCCTTGAGCGGACAGCCGCGACGAGCAGGGAGCCAAAAGACCGATCCCCCCGGCGGGAACCGAGGGGACCAGATCAGGTTGCGCTAGAATACCCGCGCCTTCTCCAAGGACATTCTAGCGCAATTCGGGTAGTCTTTGCAACCTCAAAAGCCCGACGCAGACATGCAATCTGCCACATTTGACCCCTCGCCAGTGACCTGGCGAGCACGCACCCGGAGCCGCGGATGAGCACCTTCCGCGTCCCCCCGCGCGACCACTTCACGACCGCCAGCAACGTATCGGTCCGCGACCCGCGCACCAGCTTCAAGGCCAAAGGCATCCTCGTCCTCATGCTGAGCTTCGACGACGGCTGGGTCTTCCACAAGAAGCACCTACGCAAGCTCATGACCGAACGCAGGGGCGCTCTCGACAGCGGCCTCAAGGAGCTCACCGAAGCCGGTTACGTCGTCGACCACGGACAGCAGCGAGGTGAGCGGGGTCACTACGGCCGTAGCAACTACGACGTCTACGACTACCCGCACGGAAACCCCCTCACCCAAAAGCTGCTGGACCCGGAAGCCGTGAACGCCGCCGACCCCACAGGCGGTAGGAACCTCCAGATCCTCACCGACCGCCGCTTCGTAAAGATCCGCAACGCCACCGTGCGCGCCCCCGAAGTCAGCGGCAAAGCCATCGGCCTCCTGGCCACCATGCTCAGCTTCCCCCCAGGCTGGAACTTCAGCGAAGAGTACCTACAAAACTTCGCCACTGACCGCGTCGACAGCATCAGCACCGGTCTCGACGAACTGATCGCCGCCGGCTACGTGGTGCGCCTCGAGCAACAGCGCAAAGCCAATGGGCAGTTCGGCAACGGCAACTATCTGGTCGCCGACTACCGCATCGGGACCGAAGAAGACCCCGACCGCGAGAAGAACCTAGCCCTCATTACCGCACCCGGAAAATCAGCACCCGTCGAAGCCGTACCCGGAAAACCCGCACCCGGGAAATCCGCACCCGGAAAACCCGCACCCGGAAAACCAGCAGCTAAGAAGACTGTCCCTAAGAACACGGTTGAGAAGAAGACTCTCTCCAAGAAGAGTAGTAGCGCGGGGCCCGCGACCGCACCCAGGCCCGCGGAGCCCATAACTACTACTCAAGGGGAAGGGAAAGGCCTAGACCCGAAGATCCGCGCGACCTTCAAGGCGCTCCTCCCTCACCTCCTCACCGACGACCGTCGCCGCAGCAGAGCTTGGAACGACCTCAACACCGAACAGCAGGACGCGGCGTTCCGCCGTGCTCAAGAACGCAAGAAAAACCCACACGAACCCAAAGCGTTCAGTACGGTGCTCAAGGAAGAGCTCGACCTTGCAGCTGGCCTAACCCACGTGGAGACAAGCACGAACGCCTCTGGGGCAAGGAAAGCCGTCGAGCAGCGCCGCATAATCGCCAAGCAAGCCGAGGAGAAGGCGTTCGAGGCCGCGCTCGACGCCGGCCACGACCCTGAGACCGCTGACAGACTCGCCTTCGACGCCTACAAGAAGAAGCTCGACGAACTCACCGCGACCGACGTCAACATCAGCACAGACGAGCTAACCCCTGCTCAACCCGAGCGAAGCGAGACCGAGATCCCCGCTCCCGATGCGGCGACCGGCCTGACAGGAGCCGCGTTCCAGCTCCTCAGCGGAAAGCTCATGGAGATCTACAGACGGGACGGGCGGCGACTGCAGGCGTGGAGCACGCTGACCCCAGAGCAACGTGACCAAGCCCTCCGGCGTGCTCGAGGCGGCAAGGACAACCGACCTGCAGACGATGCGTTCGTGTGGGCGCTAGTGGCCGAACTCGACGCCGCCACGGGCCTCAAGAAGACCACCCGCACGCAATCAGCCGGAACACAAAAAAGTGATAGGCTGGGGTGATGTTAAGACTCCGCGCCCCTCGACCTTTGCTGGCCATGGCAGCCGGCGCCACCCTGCTGATCGGCGCCACAGCCACCGCCCAAGGCCCCATGTTCCGCGACGTACCCCAAGGCCACTGGGCCCAGAACGCCGTCGAACGCTCCACCCGCCTTGGGCTCATGGTCGGCTTCCCCGACAACAGCTTCCAAGGCGAACACCCCATCGACCGCTTCGAGATGAGCCTCATCCTCTCACGCCTCGTCGACCTAGTGAACCAAGCGTTCCTAAACGAACGAGCTAGCGCCCACGACACCGCCCTCGCTACCGAGCAACTCACGGCCATCGAAGAGACGATCGCCGAACTCGAAGCCGCGCTCGACGAGTGGGAGGGCTTCGCGGCCGCCCGGTTCTCCGCGTACGACACGCGACTCAACACACTCTCCTTCCAGCTAGAGAACCTCGTGGCCGCATTCGAGAGCGGCATGCTCGTGGGCCCGGCTGGGCCGCAAGGACCACAAGGCGAGTCGGGCGCGGTTGGCCCAATGGGACCGCAGGGCGAGCGCGGGCCGGTCGGACCGCGTGGACCGCGCGGCGAAGACGGCATCGTCCAGCACCAGGCCGCCCCCCAAGTGCCCAACAGCATCCCAATCGAGTACCCAAGCGCCGAGCCGCGACCCGACCAGATCCGACCCGACCCGAGCCGACCCGACCCGACGAAAGCCGAGGCTTCCATAGAGTCAGCGGCATTCGTGGGCGGCATGCCCACCGGACAACCGGCCTCCAGCCCCTGGCCGCAGGACATCATCGACAGCGTCCCCCTCGAGTACCAACACATCTTCCAGTAGCACGATAGCCACAGGACGGTCGCAGCAGGCCATGGGCTGCGGAAGCGCCGGTTTCGGCCCCGCCAACGCCTGCCCACCATGCGACGCTCACGGCATGCTGTGCCCCAGGCCCTCGCGCACGTAAGTTCGCTGTTATTGTCGGTTTGATAGGTTGAGCGACCATGAAACGTTTCGGGGGATCGTCCGACTGGCGCGTAACGCGCCTCGTTCTAACTGCGATTGTCACAGTAGCGCTTGTTGCATGCGGAGGCGAAAGCGCGGGGGATGTGCCACCTGAATCGCCGGTGGCGGCGTTTACGCTCACACCAACGGAAGGCGCAGCGCCCCTTAAGGTAGAGGTCGACGCTGGCGAATCTAACACCCGGAATGGACGCATAACTAGCTACTCTTGGAAGTTCGGTGACGGCGCTAAGAGCAGCGGAGTGACGGCAACACACACCTACACGACAACCGGCGAATACACAATAGAGCTGACTGTTACCAACGACAAGGGCGGTACTGACCAGCGCAAAGCTTCCGTCACTGTCACGGAACCCAAGGAGTCCTCGGATCCTGCGCCCGAGAACCTACCCCCCATGGCGGAGTTCACGGCTACCCCAGCATCGGGACCAGCTCCACTCACTGTGGTGTTTGACGCCAGCATGTCGCACGACCCCGATGGGTCGATCACCGCATACGCCTGGGAGTTCGGCGACGGGCTCGGCGATAGTGGCCTGATGGTGAGTCACCTGTACGGAAAGCCCGGAAACTACACCGTCACGCTCACAATCACTGACAACGATGGCGCCACCGCTCAACAGACCACAACCGTAATAGTCAGTGCACCAGGCCAAGACAACGAATCGCCAGTCGCTATGTTTAGCCTCTCGCCCGAAGGTGGCGAGGCTCCGCTGGCCGTTAAGTTTGACGCCACGACTTCCCACGACCCAGACGGGACAATCACTAATTTCGACTGGGAGTTCGGTGACGGAGAAACCGGCAGCGGCCAAGTGGTCAACCACATGTACGAAGCAGCGGGTGAGTACACGATTACACTCACCGTCACCGACGACAAAGGAGTTACGAGCCAACATGCCAAGGGCATCGATATTACTGCCGTGCGCGAGGGAAATGAACGCCCCACTGCAACGTTCAGCCTCACCCCGCCGGAAGGCGAAGCGCCATTAACGATAGTGGCCGACGCTACCGAGTCGACCGACCCTGACGGCTGGATCACCACTTTTGACTGGGACTTCGGGGACGGCGGCACGGCGAACGGGGTAACCGCCAACCACACCTACCTTGAGACTGGTACCTACACCATCACCCTCGTGATTACCGATAACCAAGGAGAGACAGCCACAAGCAACGCCACCCTGCAGGTCATGCCGGCAGCAGCCGAAAACGAGGCTCCAGTTGCCACGTTCGCCATGACTCCTGATACCGGCGAAGCCCCTCTGGCCGTCGAGCTCGATGCCAGCGCCTCCAGTGATCCAGACGGCACTATCACTACTTACGCCTGGGCGTTTGGTGACGGTGGCATGGCGACCGGAGTGACCGGCAACCACACTTACGTTGAGGCAGGAACCTACACCATCACCCTTACCGTTACTGACGACGACGGTACAAGCAGCCAGGCCACGAAGATGCTCACCGTAACGAGCCCAGCCGTTAATCACCCGCCAACCAGCGCGTTCACAATGGCTCCCGAGACTGGCCGCGCGCCGTTAACCGTCTACCTGAACGCCGCCGCCTCGAATGACCCCGACGGAATCATCACCTCTTACGAGTGGAATTTCGGCGACGAGACAGCAGGAACTGGCGTGACCACCTCCCACACATTCAATTCACCGGGAGCGCATACCATTACCCTCACTGTCACGGATGACGCAGGAGCGGCCGACGTTACAAGCAGGCAGGTAATGGTCAGCCCGCCCAACCAGGCGCCCACTGCAGCATTCACCACGACCACAAACGACGGCGAAGCCCCGCTCGAGGTCACTTTTGATGCCAGCGCCTCTAGCGACCCAGACGGAACCATCACCTCCTACGACTGGGACTTAGGAGATGGAACAACGGGCAGCGGCACGGTCATAACTCACACGTACGAGCACCCCGGTCTGTACTCCCCCACCCTCACCATCACCGATAACCTTGGCGCGACCGCTAGCGAACAGGCCTTTATTTCGGCGTTCACGTGGGAAAAGGACCCCACATTCGAACACGGCTTAATAGCAGCCCACGACATCGATATTGGTGGCCGGCTTCTGTTCGCAGTAAACCTGTGGGCGGGTGGATCAATCGACGCGCCCAACGCCGACATGGTAGCGGGATTCAAAGCTGAAGCTGGCCAGCAGTGCAGGCTCCGTCAGAGTGTCTGCTTCAGCGACGCCCCGCCACCGATGATTCCGTTAGTGAATTTCTTTGAGATACGCGACCGCGTGGTCGCTGACTTACTGGGTGACCCGGGATTTACCGATATCGGTGCCGTATGTGGACTCGCGTTGGGCGGTGGCAGTAGCGTCATTTGCCTGGGTGCCGGAGAAACCCTCGTTCTGTACGGCGCCTACCCCGAGATCGTCGTGATTGGTCATGAGACGTCAAGGATCGAGATTCGTGGCACCATTGGAAACGATACCGGGCGGTCAATCATCATAGGAGGGTCCCTAACTAATCACATTACAGGGACGCTGATTGGAGATGTCACCGTCGTGAGCATCCAAGGGTTCCGAATGGACGGTGAGCTCCTTGCTAACCCTACCGGCCAGGGACCCGCACTCATGAGCGAGGGCGACATTGAGCTAGGAGGCAACAGTGAGGAAAAACACGCCATACTCTGGAGCGGCGGGAGCGTGAGGATTAATGGCCGCGTCCCCACGTTCATTGGAACGATTGTTGCCCGCGGAGATATAAGCTCAACCTCAGGTGGCCTGGATGAGTTCAGGCTGCCCGAATCGGTTAATAATCCCTACTTACCGAAGGCGGCGCTCTACTGACGCAGCCCGTGCCAATAGGGTTTGTGCAAATCGGTCATATATCTTGCGCCTGCAAACGCAGGAATTGCGCGCGCTTCTCCAGCGAGCTCGGCTGCGGCGGCGGCTCCCGAAGCGCCATCGACCACCACGAACCCTCGTTCAATGCACTGATGATGTACAACTGCTGGCTCGCGCGGGTGATGCTCGTGTAAGTCCAACGGTTCGGGTGAAGAGTCACCACCCCAGGCTCAGCAACCGCCACGGCTGAAAACCCTGATCCCTGAGCTTTGTGTGTCGTAATCGCGTAACCCAGGCGCAGCAGGTCGGACACGAGGTCCGGCGCAATGAGCACCGTCGAGGAACCGATGCGGACGATCAGAGCGTCCTCATCATCATCCCACCCGAGAACAATCCCGGTCTGGCCGTTGAAGATGCCGAGCTCGTAATCGTTGCGCTGCACAACCACCTTGTCACCCTCACGCACCTCCATCACCAGACCGGAACGATACTCGCGGTAGGTGGCCAGCTTCTCACCGGCTGGGTTGAGGCGCTCCTGCAGCAGCGCGTTGAGGCGCTCGCGCGTGACGTTCAAGGCGCACACCACCTGCCAGCGGAGCAGGTCGTGTCCGACGCTGGATGCGCGGATCTCCTCCACCGCCATCAGCAGATTGTCCTCGAAGGCCGGCCCCAGCAGCGCCCGCACCCCAGCGCGCGACGTGAGCGACACGGGGGTCCTGGAGCGAACGGCTTCCGCCAAGGTGAAGATGCCCTCCTGGTTAGCTTGCCGGTAGTTCTTCAGCAGCTGGTAGTGCGGCAACCCAAGGGCGATGAACGCCTCGAACGGGGCGCCGAACTGGATGGGCGGCAGCTGGCGCGGGTCCCCCACCAGCATCAGGCGAGCCTCGGGCCGCATGCGCTCGAGAACATCAGCCAACAGCGTGTTCGGCAGCATGCTCGCCTCATCCAGGATCACGATGTCAGCCGCGAGCTCATCGAGCTCGAAGGCGCCGGAGCCGGTAGCGGCCAGCCCGCGGTGGATGGTGGAGACGAAGACGCGCCCGTAGTACGTGTATGACCGGTTCGGATCCTCGACGGTGTTGCCGAAGGGCCCCTGGGTCTCGGGTTCGAGTCCGAACTCGCGCAGCGCCTCGGCGATGCGTTCGCTGCCTTTGCCGGCGAACGCCATGACGTGGACGTTGAGCCCGCGGCGCGAAGCGACGCTGGCGAGGGCGGCGATGGTGGTCGTCTTACCGGTGCCGGCGCCGCCGGTCAAAGCTACCGCCGGGAGGTTCAAGCCCGCCCAGCAGGCGGTGCGTTGCTCCTCGTTCAACCCGAACGCCAGCATCTCGCTCTCCACACGCTCGGGCACCGGCTTCAGCTCCACGGCTACGCTCGAGGCGGCCAGCGCCCACCTAGCCAAACGCCGCTCGGCCTCCAACTCATCAGCATCCCAGATGAACCCGTTGTCCATCTGCACGCCCGCGAGCTCGTGTTTCTGGTCAGCGACACCCATGGCGGCGCGGCGGCGACGGTACTCGCCTAACGTAAGCACCCCGGTGCTTTGCCGCACCAAGTACTCGTTCGCGTGCTGGTGGCGGCGCGGATCATCTGGGTCAACGCTGAAGAACTCGCGCGCGATCCGGTCGACTCGAGTGAAGCCCAAGCCCGGCACGCGCAGCAGGCGGTAGGGGTCGCCTTCTATGTACGCTCGTACTTCGCTAGGCGTGTAGGGCGGCAAGCTGGGGCCAGGTGAGGCGCCCAGCACCTTCTCTATACGTTCGGCCAGGCGCCAGCCTACGCCGGGCAACTGCTCGATAACCCAAGACCGAGCCGGGGCGGCGGGCGGGGCTTCCGCGACGGCGCTTCCGTTGTTGGTCAGTTGGGTGTTGTGGGTAGCCGGCGCGATGCCGGGCAGGCTCTTGTGGTGCTCTGCCATGCGCTGCATGACCTCCGGTGGGGTGACCGCGAAACGTTCCGACAGGATCCGGACGATGCGTTGCGCGCCGATGCCGGGCACGCTCAAGAGCACGTACGGGTCCTCGTTGATGCGCCGCACCGCGTCGTCCTCCCCGCCTTGAGGGGATAGGGCCGTCACGATGCGTTGGCGCAGGATGTCCCCGACTCCAGGCAACTCGCTTACGCTAGTAATCAGGCGGGGCATAGTAAAAGAGTAGCACAGTACCACAGACGCTCTCCCCGTCAAGCAACGGAAACAGCGGGGTCTCGGGGACTCTTACTAACAGGCGCAACATAGAAAGATGATAGACTCGGAGTATGCAGGCCTCAGCCCGCCCGAATGTCCCCTGGAGCGCGAACCGTGCCCACGAAAGGTCCAACCGTGAAGGGAACCCCTAGCCCCCGCTACCTCATACGCGCCCTCGTACTAGCGCTCGCCACGCTCATGACGACCGCCGCCGCACAAGACACCGTCGTCACCGATTATCAACTCGACCAACTCAACACCCAACCCGGACAGCTCGACCTCAGCCCCAACTTCCTCACGCTGCTCGAGTTCCCTGACCTGGTCGAGACCGTCGCCACCGGCCGCGCTGACCTCATCCAAGTAGAAGTTGACGACAACCGCATCCTTCTGCGCCCCACACGCGGCAACGGCCGCACCGACCTAATCGTCAAGGTCGGCGGCGTCAACGCCCTCTTCCGCGTCGAGATCGACGGCGATAACGGCACGCCCCGGCGTTACGTGGTCACGAACACCAAGCGGCCTGAACCCGCGACGCCACAGGACAACGCCGCCATCGTCAACACCATGCCCGTGCACCAAGAGGGCCTGGGCGCCACCAGCGTCAACGCCCCCGCAGCAGAGGCGCCCGCCACCCCACCGTTCGAGTTCACGTACAGCGCCCGCCTCAGCAGCGACGGCCGCCTCACCATCTACTACACGCTCAAGAACGCCAGCGCCAACCCCATCGCCAATGACGGCACGCGCCTCAAGGTTGTCGACGACCTCGGCGAACTCCCGTACAGCATCACGCGCATGAACCCCGGCGGCACCACCAATCGCCTCATGCCCAACAACGAAGAGCACGGCGTCATCACCGCCGAACGACCCCACTTCGGCCAGGCGCGCGTCCAATGGCCCGTCGTAGAGCAGGGCCCCGGCCGCACCTACGTCATCAACGAACTCATGATCAACATCCAATATGAATAAGCGTCGCCCAAACGGCCATGCGAGGCGACGGCAGCGAATCCACACGCTGCCGTTCCTCATAGGGGCCGCCCTCGCCACCGTCGCGCTCGCGCAAGCACCCAACCGCCTCTACCTAGACTTCACCGAAGTCGATTACGCGGGCGGCCTACCCATAGTCCACCTCTACGACAACCAGGCGCTCACCACCTGCATCGAAAGCGGCAGTGACAACGAGTGCGTAGACGCAGCCCTCTACCGGCTCCCCTTCGTGCCGGTCGAGATGGCCGAACGAGCTGTCGAAGAACTCGAGCAGGCGTACCGCGACCTGCGGCTCGGCGTAGCCCGTGAGGTCGACGCCGAGATCAACAACGGTCCACCCTGCCACTCGTTCATGATCTGCCTGCCCGGCACCGTCACGCCACCCGTTCCCGACCTGCCTTGCCTCGAGACCCGCAAACTCACGGGCACCCTGAAGGGGATGGCCAAGCACCTCCCCACCTACTACGCCGAGGCCAACCGCATCATTCACACGCGCCTCCCAAGCCACATCGGCTCCGGCGGACTCATCTACCCGGGCGTCGACAGCATCGTCGCCCCAACCCTGGATGCCTTCGGTGGGCTTACGGAACTCATCAGCAGCCTCACCAGCCTGCAGGAACTAGAAGACGCAATCACCGCCGCCTACCGAACGCAGAGCCTAGCGGCGATGACCGGCCTAAGCACCTACATCCCCTACCTTCCCGGCCAGGTCGAGTACGAACAGCGCGCCGGCAGTCAACTCGCGCGCCCCGGGTACCGCGATTACGAGGAAGGCAAACGCAGCAGCGAAGACCTCTACGATCCTGATGCGCGCAGGGGCATCTTCGGGTTTGGCGCCAGTAGCCTCAGCGCGCACGCGCCCGACGCCCTCGCCACCGGCATCACCAGCCGCCTCACCAGCACGACCGGCTCAGCCGCGGCCCAAAGCGTCCTCGGCGAACACCTCGCGGGCCTAGTGCCGCAAGACGTGATCGACCACCTCGCCCTCCGCGTCCAAACCACCATCGAGAACGCCGCCCCCGACGAGAACCTCAAGGCCAGCATCAGCAACGCCCTCGAAAGAGGAATCAGCAGCATGGCCTCCACCCTCTACACGGAAGACGCCACCGCCAAGGCGCTCGCGGCCAGCCTCAACTGGGAAGCGCCCCAGCCCCCAGCCCCAACGCTCGGGTTCGGCGAAGACCTCAGCGTCAGCAGCGCCTTCCTGTACGAGCACATCGGTTACGTCGGATTCACCCAGATCACGCCCAAGGACCAGCACACGACGCTGATCATGGAGGACGGCTTCATCCCAATGCCCGGCATGTGGGTGAAGTGCTTCGGAGTCATCCCCACCCCCCTAAAGATCCCCATCCCCACAGCGGTCACCTTCCCCCAGGTGGCGCGCGCCGCGTACATCACGGTGCCAGAAGGGTACGACGTGCCACTCACCCCGGGCGGACTCACGAAGAGCCCAGCAGCAGCCCTCTTCGACTAACAGGTCGCCTTTCACACCAGCAGGAGAATGAAATGAACGTAGCCTCAGAACAGATGCGACTGCTAGAAGAAATACACCGCCACGGACCCCAGTACCTGCGCGACGCCCGAGACGCGCACGGCGAGGGAGTCGTGGACATCATGCTGCGCACGCACCAACTCAGTCGCCATCGCCTCCCCGACGGAGACGTCCTCACCTTCGGCCGGCGAGCCCGCCGCGCACGCGGACTCAGTCCCAACTACACCAAACCCTCCACCAGATCGCTCAAGCAACAAGTAACCCGCGGCCAGGTCATTCGCGCGCTCGAGAACAAGGGATACCGACTCCGCGAGCACCGCAACCCGTACGTGAGCGTCATGATCGACCCGCAAGGCCGCCGCACCCTCGTGGCCGTCAACCACACCGGGTACAGCGGACGCACCCTCCGCCGCCTCGTGAGCGAAACGCTCCTCGGCGAGCTCCTAAGCGGCAATGAGCTCCTCGTCGTCGACCCGAACGCCGACAAACTCAAAGGCGCCGCCCAAGACCACCAGCACCTCTTCACCCTCGAGAGCCTCGAAAGGCTGACCGAACCGCCCCCGAACTGAGAGACCACCCCCCATGAGCCAGCGCCGCCCCACCCCCACCCTCTTCCACGTCCCCAGATGGACCCCCAGCCTCCTCACCCCCACCAGCGGCCGCACCCACGGCACGCCCGGGCGTCACCTCGAACTGACCGCCGCGCGCGCCCAGAAGCAACTCACCACGAGCCTCATCACCAACGCCATCATCCTGGCGCTCGTGCTCGCGGGAGTCGCCTTCGGGGTGCGGGCGGTGTACTTCAGCGACCTCAGCACGTGGCCCGCTCGCATCGCGCAGGCGGGCATCATCGCCGTGTTCCTGATCGCCTGGGCGTTCCTCAAGCCGATCAGCCGCGCGCGCGACCTCAAGAACACCCGGGGCCGCACGCTGGCCGGGCTCGAGGGAGAACGCCGCGTTGCCGAACTCCTTGAGGAACTGCCCGACGGTTACCGGATCGTGCACGGGGTCGACATCACCTGGCCCGACGGGTACGCGGAGGACATCGACCACGTCATCTTGGGCCCCACCGGCCTGACGCTGGTGGACGCGAAGAACTGGGGCGGCCAGGTCGTCATCGCCAACAACGGCGTGCTGCACAACGGGAAGGACGTCACGCCGCAGATCGTTGACGGAACCATCCGCCGCGCGTCACAACTCACCACCTACCTCGGGTGGGAGGCACCCGTACGGCTCGTCGTCTGCTTCACGGGTCACGCCCACGCCAGCGGCGCCGTGCGCAACATCCGCTTCACTGGCCGCAGCGGCCTAAAGGAAGCGATCACCAGCGGCGATCGAGTCATCCACCCCGAGGTCGTCAAGGAAGTCGCCGAGGACGTCGCTCTGCTCTCCCCCACCGCCACCACCAGCGAACCGTGGCGGCACACCTTCAACTACCTGCCGCCCACCAAGCAGCGCGCGCACCAGCTCCGAGCCCTCTACTGGCCCGCCGCCCTCCTACGCTTCCCGGTCGGCCTCGCCGCCGTCGGCGCCGGCAGCGTCACCGCCTTCAACGTCTTCCACGCGCTCATGGGCACCGGCCGGCCAGCGGTTTCGCCGCTGCTGTCCGGCGGAACCCTAGTCGTCGCCGCTGCCGCCACCTGGGGCCTGCACAAGGCCACGCGTACGCTGCATACGGCCCCGGTGCGAATGCAGCCCGCCTTCCGGGCGCCCAGGGCTGACGGCCGCAGTGAACGCCTGCGCGCCACCGCCCTCGTCGGGCCCGACGGCCAACCACGCGCGAACACCAAGCGCCTCGACGCCACCAACGGCGACGATCACAGCAGAGCCGACCGCGCGCAGCTCGAGCGCATCTTCACCGAAGACCTCATCCTCCCGCCCGACACCCTAGAGGAGCTCGTGACGGTGCAACTCCTGCTCTCTAACAGCGAAGAGTTCACGCGCGAGTGGGGCCAAGAACTCCCGTACGGGGTGATCCTGCACGGGCCGCCGGGAACCGGCAAGACCCAGGTCGCGCGCACCATGGCCAAGGCTGCAGGGTTCGCGTTCTACGCTGCCAAGCCCAGCGACCTGCGCGACAAGTGGGTCGGCGAGTCAGCCAAGGCCATCCAGTCCCTCTACCAACAGGCCCGCGAGAACGCCCCCGCCCTGGTGTTCATAGACGAGATCGACGCGGTCGCCGCCAAGCGCGGAGGTGCGCAAGACGGCGCGGGCCAGGAAGCCAACCACGCCGTCAACCAGCTCCTTCAGGAAATCGACGGCCTGGTGAAGCACGACAAGCCCGTCTTCACCATCGGAGCCACCAACCTGCTCGAGAACCTGGACGACGCCGTGAAGTCCCGCCTCGCGTACCAGATACTCATCGACCTCCCCGACCTGAGCGCCAGGGAGAAGATGTGGCACAAGTTCGCACAGCCGTACCGCGACCGGCTCGAAGTCAGTATCGAAGAACTCGCCCACGCCAGCCAAGGCATGAGCGGCCGCGACATCAGGCAGGTAGTCACGCTCGCCGCCCAGTTCGGGTACGCCGGCGACAACAAGGTCACGCGCCGCATCCTCGAGCGCGCCTTCGAGCGAGTCGGCCACACCCTCAACTAACCACCCAGCACAACAAGGAAGCGCCCGGCCCACAACGGCCGGGCGCTCTTCATGGGCCCTAACTTACTAGCGGCCCGTCAACGGGTTAGCCAACACGACCTGCGCGCGAGGATCCACCCCGCTCACGAGCTTTTTCAAGGCAGCCACCCGCGTCTCCGTGGGCGCGCCCCACACCTGCCCGTCGAACTCAGCGAAGCGCTCCGCCTTCTCCAGCACGCGCGGGTTGCTGTAATGCGTCGCATCGAACTCGATGGCGATACGAGTCCCATCCGGCTGCTCCCACAAGCCGTCGGGAACCATCGTCGCGGACTCGCGCCAAGCCGAACTCGACCACTCCTGCTCGCCGCCGAACACGTACCCGGCCCCCAAGACGTAACGGATCTCTGCCGTGCCCGCCAGGTGGTAGAGCGACACATGTGAGTGCGTCCGGAACTTCTCGTCCAGCATCACGAACGCTACATCCCGAACGCGGTGAGTGCTGCGCGTCAGCTTGATGGCATGCCGCTCCAGCAAGAAGCCGCGCTCCTCGAGCTCCGCAATCGACTGCTTGTACCAACGCCTGACCTGCCACGCTGTCACGACGTGGTCTAGCTCCAAGTCGAGAGCAAGGCAGTCGAGCTCGTCGAGATCGCTAGTGACTGGAGCCAACTAGGACCACCACCGGAGTACCCGCGGGCAACTCGGCTACGCGCACGAAGGACATGCGGTTGCCCTCAAACCCGAACGAGCCCGCTACGCGACCCATAACGAAATCATCGAGACCCGGAGGCAGGGTCTCCTCGATCATGCGGTCATTAACGATCGTTGTGCGCGTCCGTCCCGCGAGCGCTTGCACGTAGTCACTAACGCCGCTCAGGGCCGAGCGGAACATGTCCTGCGCGAACGTAGGCGCCTGATCCACAACCTGCGCCGGGATGCTCGTCGAAAGATCCGGCGCCAACGCCATAGCCGTCAACGGCGCCACCTCGCCCGCCACGATGACGCGGTCGAACTCGATGACCAACCGGTCACCAGCCAAGAGGCTAGCGGTGCCGGCGAACACCACCGGGTCGCATGAGAGCTCGCGCGCACCGCACACCGTCTGCGCCAACACCGGGCCGGGCTGACCGTCCAACACGGTCGCGCTCGTCACCAACTCGGCCGCCACGCGCGACCCCTCCGCCGGCACACCCGCCAGCACCGGGATGGCTTCACCTGCAGGGCTCGCAGCGACCGGTTCCGCCGTCACGGTGTCGGCCGGCTGCTCTACGGCAGTGCGCGAGAACAGCGTCGACATGCCGCCAGTAGGCGCCTCATTGCCGCGGGCGGCCGAGGCGACGGTCAGGCTCGAGGCCGCGGCACGGGCGTTCGTGTTGGCGAAGACGGTGGAGGGCGCCTCGCTGACGGCGGGAACCAGATTGTTGGACGCGATCAGGAGCGGAGCCGAATTGGGCTCTTGCGAGAAGACACTCACCGACCCACCGTTGTTCGCGGCCTCCTGGCTGGCGCGGGTGTCGGCGAACACGGTGGTGGGAGCGACCTCTGTGGCGCGCTGTTGCCTGAAGGCCGTGAGGGGGCGCGACATGCCGGCGCCCGGCGCGGTGGCGACCGGCGAGACCGCTTGCGCGAATACGCCAAGGGGCGCCTGAGCCAGCGGCTCGAACCTACCCGCCGGAACGGAAGCAACCGTCATGGGTATGGGGGTCTCGTTCGGATCCACCGCGTTGTAGTTCAGCTCCCCAGGCACGCCCCCTGGCACGGGCGGCGCGGGTACGGGCAAAGGAGCTGCCGGCACCGGAGTCGGGGCGGCAGCCACCGGCGCCGGGGTGGGAGCCGGTGGGGGTGCGGCGACCGGCGCGGGCGCCAACGGCGGCAAGTCACTAATCGACACACTCGGCCTAGGTGCCGGTTCCGGCTCGGGAAGCTCAAGCGTCGGCTCCTCCACCACCGTGACTTCCGCCGCCGCAGCTGCGGCGCGAGCCGCCGCCTTCGCCTGCGAGTCGGCGTAAACCGCGTACCCAGCAATGCCGATGCCGATAGCCAGGATCCCCAGGGTCACGCCCCAGATCTTCGTCTGGTTCGGCACCCAATCCCCATCCATCTCGCGCATGAACAAGCGCCGCTGCAGGCTCATGAGGCGCTGGCGGTTCATGGCGCGCTTCGCCTGCTGCTCCGTCTGAAGCGGAGGCGCCTGCGACGACCTTCCGCCAGGAACAGGCACAGCCAAGATGTAACGCTGCGCGAGCTCCGGGTCGACCTCCATCACCGCGTTAACGGCGGCCGTGAACTCCTCGGTCTCGGGGTCACTGGGAACATCCCCCACCTGCAGGATCTCCTGCAGGCGCTCGAGGTCCGCGGCAGCGATAGTAAGTAGGCTAGACATAGAAAGATTATAACGCGGACCGGACGCCATTCTCCCGAAAGGAACGGCCTTCTAGTCAAGAAATGACCAGCGACAACAGAGAAAAGTGATAGATTGAGGGTGGCACCGGCCTACTGCGCGAGAAGCGCAAAACCATCAAGGAGTCATTCGCATGAAACTACTCACCACCATCAAGACCGTAGGGCAGGACGTCAGGGCGGTCTCAATGAGGCTCTCGATTCTCCTGTTCGCACTGCTGGCTAACAGCGCGTTCGCCCAGGAAGTGAACCTGATCGACGGCAACACCCCGATCGTCAAACTCGCCTGCGGGGTCTTCAACGCCCTCAGCGGCCCCGCGGCCTTCCTCATAGGCCTGATAGTCGTGGTCGTCGGCGGCATCTCCATCGCCATCGGCGGCAAGAGAGTCATTGGCGGCGTCGTATGGGGCATCGTCGGCGTCGGCCTCGCGATCAGCGCCAGCCAGATCGTCAAGGCGATCATGCCCGGCGAAACCGCTCTCTGCGGCGTGGTTTGAGGTAGGGCCCAGCATGCAGCACCGCGTCTACAAACTGAATAACAAGCTCACCATCTTCGGTCTCGAGTTCACCGACATGGGTGTAGCCGCGGTGTCGTTCTTCCTCATGAACAGCCTGGTATCCGCGGCGCTCAACACGCGCATCAACATCCTGCTGATCGTCGCGGGCACCTTCCTCATCACCCGCATCTGGATAAGCATGAAAGACAACGTCCCAGACAAGTTCTTCATGCACCTGCTGTACTGGCTCGCTGAGAAGGACCGCCTCCACGCCACCCCGGACCTGGAACCCGCGCCCGTCATCGTCGACGTCGAAGCCGTCATGGCCACCAAGCGCGAGCACAGGCGCAAGCGATGATCGGCCTCCGCGCACGAGACCAGTCCCTCACCATGCGCCTCCCCCAATGGGACCTGCTCAAGGACACGATCGTCGCCGAGGACGGCACCCTCGAAGCCGGCATCGAGATCCAGATCCCCCCAACCACCCTCCTCCCCACCAGCGCCGCCGACAGCCTCCACCTCGGCTGGATGGCGACCCTACGCAACGCACTCCCGCAGAACGAACGACTGCGCCTCTATATCGAAGCCAGCCCCTTCGGGGAGAAACTCATCCGTGAGTACGAAGGCGGCACCGTCAACGACCACCCGCAGGCGCGCGCCATCACTGACCGTAAGGTCGCAGCGCTCATGCACATGCGCCAGCAGGGGCAACTCATCCAGTACCGCGCCTACATCCTCTTCACCACCAGTCCCAGGCGCAAACGCAAGAAGCGCCAGGCGTACCTCCGCGACGAGTTCCCCGCCATCCACAAGAGCGCAATGACCACCCGCCAGCGGCTCATGGCCATGCTTTCCCGCATGAACCTCACCCCCCGCCCCATGGGCGCGCAAGACCTCTACGGCCTCATGTGGCGCTATTTCAACCCTAGTCGCCGCTCGTTCAAGGCCCCCGCCTTCGCGCCGACCAAAATCTACGCCGACCACAAGTTCCTACGCCAGAACCCGGAAGCCGCCGACCGCACGCTCCGCAGCCAACTCGTGCGAAGCGACATGCCCATGCGCCCCCTCAGCTACTTCCAGTACGACAACACCTACTGGGGCATCATCAGCATGCAAAAGCTCCCCGTCGGCTACACGTACACCAGCATGCTCAACCACATGCTGCGCACCCCCCACATGTTCTGGCTCGTGCTCGACTTCCGGCACAACCCCCACAACGCCATGGTCCGCGAACTCACCGCGCGCGCCAGGCGTTACCAAGCGGCCGCCAACGACGACACCTTCACCGACTACGCCGACGCCGGCACCCGCACGGGCTTCGCAGAAACCGACGGCGCCCTCATGCAGAGCGCCAGCAGCGGCAGTCACTTCTTCGACCTCGGCCTCAGCATGATCGTCCTCGAGAACGACCGCGAACGCCTAGAGCAGGGCGTCCAGCACGTCATGAGCGAACTCAGTGGCATCAGCGGCCTCGAAACGCTCCGCGAAACTCTCGGCCTCACCGAACAGTTCCTAGCGCTTTCGCCCGGAGGCGGTAAGAACAACGAACGGCTCTTCACCCAGCTCGAGGAGAACGCCACCGCATTCATTCCCACCAGCAGCCCCTGGTCCGGCTCGCGCAAGCCCACCACGCTCTTCTGGAACCGCTATGACGGCATCACGGCCGTCGACCCATTCGACCCCAAGGCCACCAACTGGAACGGCATCGTCATCGGCGGCAGCGGCTCGGGCAAGACGTTCTTCATGCAGTGCTATCTAAACGACTTGCTCCGGCAGGACACCGACGTGATCATCGTCGACCGCGGCTACGGGTACAGGCACCTTGTCGACCTCTACGACGGCGCCACCATCCCAATCGAGCCGCAGAACGGCGTCAGCATCAACCCCTTTGAGCTCCCCGACGGCATGATTGAACCCGACGAAGAGCGCAAGGCGTTCCTAATGGCAGTAATCAAGACCATGCTCGGAGCTCGCGGCGCCAACGTCAGTGGCGCCCAAGACGGCATCATCGACGCGGCCATCACCCAAACGTACGCTCGCGCCACCAGCCAACGACGCAACCCGCAGACGGGCGAGGTCGAAGCCGTCTTCGACGGCGTCACCCTCGGCAACTTCGTTCGCACCCTCAACACCATAGAGGAGGTAGGCGACCGCAGTATCAGCGACTTGGAGCGGAAGATCGCCAAGCAACTCGTGGCTGACTTGCAGGGGTGGACGGGCGACACCGCCCTGGGCGCATTCATTGACCGCCCCACGAACATCAACACGGACGCGCCCATCGTCTATTACGAGACCACCGGCCTCGAAGCCAACCCGCAACTCCGCGCCGTCGGCGTGCTGCTCATCGCCGACCTCGTGTGGCGCCGCGTCAAGCAGGACCCGGCTCGTAAGAAGATCGTCGTTTTCGACGAGATGTGGTCGATGCTCAAGATCCCCGAAGCGGCCGCCTTCATCGTCGAGCTCTACCGCCGCTTCCGCCGCTACAACGCCGCCGCCTACAGCGTCACCCAGTCGCTGCAGGACTTCCTCACGCCAGAAGCGCGCGGCATCATCCAGAACGCCAACTTCCACTTCTTCCTGCGCCTCCCAGGCGAAGACGACGTCATCCAGGATCTCTTCCACCTGCCTGACAACGCCATGCAGGTGTTCCGTGGCCTCACGGGGCGCCGCGGTCTCTATAGCGAGTTCATCAGTTTCATCCGCAAGGAAGACGGCATTGAAGGCGACGTGCTGCTACTCCGCCCCCTCCCCTACGAATACTGGCTCTTCACCACTCACCCCGCGGACATGGCATTGCGAAACGAGGCGCTCGCCAAGCACAACCACAACCTCACCCGAGCCATCGACTGGCTGGCGCAACACCATCCGAGAGGAGCCGACTCATGAAGACAATCCGCTGCATCATTCTCGCCACCGCCCTCCTTACCCCACAAGCGTTCGCGCAAGGCAACGGGGGCGTCGAGACGATATTCGACAGCACGCTCGCCGCCCTTTGTGACGGCCAAGGCGCGATGACAAGCGTTCCGCTCGGAGACCTCAGTTTCGACATTCCCGGCCTCAGTGAGTTCGGCCTCGACCTACGCCCGCTGTGCCAGTACGCCGACATCGTCGGGAAGAGCACGAAGAGCCTCAAGGGTTTACGGGACGGCGCGCTGAGCATTACTGAGGACTTCATCAACGACACCCTCGCTGGCATCGCCAGCACCATCGGTGGCCGCGTCGGCACCGAACAGGCCAACGAGATGATCGGGGAACTAGATGCGCAGCTCCGTACGGCCCTCGAAGGAGACGAGGCGTTCCTCTCCGCCTACCGCGAAGCCACGCAACAGACCGTCGAAGGACTCCGGGAAGCCGCCATTGAGAAGGCCAAGGAAGACTATGACGCCGCCCGAGGCGCGCTCGACGGCAACGCCGACGAGAAGCCGTCCCGCCAGGTTGTCCTCGATGGTTTCGTGCCACGCGCAGTCCTATTACCGACGGTCATCGACGGGTACAGCGCGGCCGCCGAGCAAGGGTTAGAGGCCGAAGCCCTCAACCACGCCGCAAGCGAACTCCTCCAACAGCAGCTCGAGAACAACGCACACCAGCAGACCATCGAGGACACGCTTCGGCAGGGTGGAGTGGCGCAGAGCGTAGTTCAGGACGCGCAACGCGCCACCTCAGTGCGTCAATCCATCAATGTGCTTACAGAAGCTATCGCTGGCCAACTCAAGAACGATGCAGTCTTCTCCGGTGCGTTGATTGAGAACTTGCAAGCCAACGCGCGGCAGCAAGCCATCACGAACCACCAACTGGGCATCCTTGCCGCCGCCACCATCGCTGAGCAGGAACGCGCCTTGCAGGAAGCCGAAGCCGAAGCCAACCAGAACATCATCGAGGCCACCGAGGAAATGAGTTCATCGCTCCAGCAACTCAACAAGGCGATCGAAGACGTTAACTACATCACCAGCCCGCAACCGATGAAGGACATCAATTTCGCCTACTGCGGCTTATTCGGTAAGTGCTGACTTGAACCGGCTCGCGGCCAAGACACTACTGTTGCTGGCGGTGCTCTCGCTGCTGGCGACAGCCTTTGCGGCCGACGAAACCCCCAGTTTGAGTGAGGGGTTCGAGGGGTGCTCCAAACTTACGGCGGTCGAGTCAGCAGTTCCTCACAGCGCTGAGTGGATCTGCGCCATCGCCCGCGTCGCTGACAGCATCAACCTCTTCGCGTGGATCGACGGTATCGCGTGGGCGGTATTGCTGGTCTTCTTCGTCGGCCGCACACTCTCCTTGAGTCTCGACCCGAACGCCGGCGCGAAACTGCGGGTGTTCCTAACCGCGGCCATGTTCGGGTTTGCGTTGATGCTCTCACTCACGCCCATCCGCAGCGCCATGTTCGACCTGTGGCAATACTCGTACACCTTCAGCCACGACACCGGCGCTAACGCCGTTTGGGAAGCGTTGGCTGACATGTCCCGCCAGATCGACCCCGACGCGGCCGCAACCGCCATCGCCGCGTCTGAGGTCGTTCCCCAAATGGGCAGCATCGTGGGTGGCGTCGCTGGCGGCACCGCAGTCGGGCTGTCAAAAGGCAAATCACTGCAATCAGCCATGAACGTCCTAAAGGCCACCAGCCAAGGCGCAGGTAAGGCGTTAAGAGGAATACCCCTGATGCGCATCATTGACGCGGTACTCCTACCCATAATGGCGCTCTACTCAATGATCATCTTCGGCAGCGCCTTAGCAGTAATCATCGGCGCCTGGGTGCTACCAATCGGGGCCATCATGATCCTTGCAGGCAGCGGCGGCGCCTTCCTCGGCCACTGGACCAAAGTGATGCTCGGCGCCGTCCTCACCATGGTCGTCTTCCCACTCATGTGGGGCGTAACGGCGCAAGTCGCAATCGTCACCCCCCTAACCGGCTTCCTCCACGACATTACCGAAGTCGTCGATGAGTACGAACAGACGGTTCAAGCAATCGCAGAAGGCGGAGGCATCGGAATAACCCGAGCCTTCGAACGCTGGATTGCCGCCGGGGGAGCCGGCCTCAAGTTCTTCGGCAACATAATGGGCATGCTCGTTCAGTTCGTTCTCGGGCTAATAACCGCCATAGGCCTAATCTTCCTCCTGCAAACCCTAGTGCAAAAGTTCGTCGGCGGCATCTCGGCGCAAGCCAAAGGCATGACCGGCGCAATGCTGGGGCTCAAGGGCCGCGGAGGGTCCGCCAAGGGCGGCAAGGGCGACGCCGAATCCTCCCAAATGACCACTACCACAACCAAAGCGCGGGGTGGAGCGAGCGGTGGAGGGACGGGCAACCCCGAAACCATCGCTCCACAACAGACCTCCCCCAGGGATACCGGCTCTCCCCGCAATACCGACAACCACATAGCGCACGTTCAGCCCACCACTCAGGCCGCCGACGCCCCAACCATCCACCCCCAAGCGCCCCTCCCCACGGGGCGGATGCTCAACTAACCCCACTCAGGAGCGACAGTGATCGTAGGCACACTAGGCATCATCACATTCACCGCGCTCGGCTGGGCGCTATACAACGTCTTCGCCGCAACCATGAGCAGCCTCACCGCGCTCGCGAGTGCCGGCTGGGCGGCCTACGTAGGCGCCGACCCCGAGAACACGCTCCTGTTCCTCTACAGGTGCTTCATGGACAGCGCCTGCGGGCCCGTGCTCGGCTCGCAGTGGGTGGCGCACTACTCGCTACTCCCCATCATCGTCTTCGTCCCCGCCCTCATAACCACGATCATTGCCTCGCGCATCGCCCAGCACCGCCCTGACCAGCAGAAGGCGCCCGGCCAAGCCCACTGGGGCACAACAGCCGAACTCAAGCGCGAAGGGTACATCAAGAGCAAAGCCAACCAAGGCTTGCGTGGTTACTTCGGCATCCACAAGGACTCGCGCAGCACCATCCAGTTGCCTGAACACATCCGCTTCAGCCACTGCCTCGTCATCGGTGGCCCAGGTGCGCGCAAGAGCACCGGATACCACAAGCAGAACATCATCCAGGACATGAAAGACGGTGTGAACATCATCGTCTTCGACCTCAAGTACCCTGACCCTCGAGGCGGGTTCTTCGACATGGTCACGCTCGCAGCCGACACCTACGGCTACAACGTGCAGCTCATGCTCCCCTACGACCAAGTGACGCATCGCTACTCCCTGCTCTCCAAGGCGACCACCGAGACGGGGGCCCGCCAAGTCGCGAGCATGATCCTGCCGCCCGGACAGGGCAGCGAAGGCAGCGAGTTCTACCGCAACAACGAACGCATCATCCTCTCCGCGCTTATCCTCGCTGCGGCCCGCAAGGAGAACGGCTCCCTAAAGGAGATCGTCGACGCGCTCCGCAACGGCTTCGAGGGCATGAGCCAGTACGTCAAGGACGCCGGCGACCCCGACGTAGCCGCCATGGTGAAGACCGTCCTAAACGGCATGGACGTCGAGAGACAGAAGGGCGTCCTCAACGGGCTGCTCGGCAAGCTGGAGATCTTCGGCGACCCCGATCTCCTCGCGTTCGGGCAGCTCAGCAAGGACCCGCGTGAGAACATCGACCTGCGTCGCTTCGCTAACGAAAAGACCATCCTCTACATCGGGGTGCCGCAGCAGAAGCTCGGGCCGAACGGGCAGATGTTCCTGCAGCTCATCAAACGCAGCATCGACAACGAGCTCGGCGAGATCAGCCGCGAGAACAGCGGCGTCTTCCCCATACCAATCAGTTACTATCTAGACGAGTTCGCGAACTTCGGTCCGCTCCCCGACATCGGCGCTGACTTCGCAACAATGCGTTCCAGACGACTTTCCTACCACGTGACCGTGCAAAACATGGCTCAGGGGGCTGCCGTGTATGGTCACCAAGAATGGGAAAGTTTCTATCGCAGTAACTTCCAAAGCGTACTAATATTCCCGCGTTACATCCGGTTCGGTGACGCGGACCTGTTCAGCAAGTTCGCGGGCAACCTCACCACCATCGAGCAGAGCACAAGCGACAGCAAGGGCGGACTTGAGAGCCGCACCAGCGTCAACACGCGCGAAGTCAGTCGCCCCCTCATGAGCACCGAAGAAATGAAGGAATGGCCCCAAGCCGAAGGCGTCGCATTCCTAAACGGCGTCGCTCCCGTGCGCGTCGTGCTGCCGCGCCTCGACGAAGCGCACGTCCGCGGCTACAAGAACCCCTACCACGCCGACTACCAGCGCATCCCCGACAAGCTCAACCCATACGAGTGGATCGCCGAACGCTTCAACCGCCTCTCCGCCGACCGCAAACAACACATCCTCGACGCCAAACTCCGCGAAGTCGAAACCCGCATCGCCGAAGAACGCTCCCACCGCGAGCACCAAGAACGCACCAGCAAGCTCGCGCACCACGCCCCACCCGCAACGCCGCCCGCCACCCGCCCCGTCGAGCACAACGCCCCCCGCCCCGTCGAGCACAACGCCCCCCGCCCGCCGTCCCCTTCCCCGGCACGGCCGACTCCACCCCCCACGAACGCGCCGCGGCCCACCCCGAGCGTCCCCGCCCCCGCGCGCCCTCCCGCCCCCGCGCCGAACCACCAGAAGGCACCTCCCCCGGCGCCCGCCGAGCCCGTCGCCCCACAGCCGAAAGGCACCAAGCGCTTCAACATGCTCATCGGCAGCCTCATCAACGCCCGCATTACCCCCAGCGTCGTCAGGGTCAGCAAAGGCAAACGCCTACTCGAGCTCGCCTTCCCCCTGTCGCCAGACATCGAAGCGCGCCTTGAACCGAATCGGGAACTCCTCGTCACGCACTCGAAGTTCCTCGTCTACCGCAAGGGCGAGATCGCCCTCACGCGCGCCGGCCTCATGCACTTAGGCGAGAACTTCACTACCTATTACTACCGGGAGGGCGTCAAGGGGCTCTCGCGTCAACAGCGCGCGGCCCTATCCGACCCACAAGGCCCGAGCGTCCAACTGCCCCTCAGTCACAACGCCGTCAAACAAGGGCTCCGCAAGGAGATCAGGCGCCTCAGCAAAGGTAAGCACCTCTCCTGGCGCGAGATGGACGGGGACCAGGTCTTGACCGCACCCATCAACCAAGTTGACGGGAATCGCCTCCACGCGCAAAGCGCCTACTGGCGACAGCTGGCGCTCGCCGTCGAGCGCGACGGGCTCCTCATCATCAGGCCGAAGGCGCTTTGGGGCCTCCCGGAACCAGCCCTCGACGCCCTGCCGCCCCGCCCCGAACCCAAACCTAAGCCCCAGCGGAAAGTACCCACAGGCCCGAAGGCAGCCACCCCGACTCCTGAGTCGCGCCAACCCGAACCAGAAGCCGCGCCAGCCACCCAAGCCGAAGAGGCGCTCCGCGGCAACGACCCGCGAGCCGCCGCCCAGCGCCTCAGCGAAGCGCCCCCTTTCCCCGACCTGCCGAGCCCCCAAGCAAGCAGGAACGAAGCGCCCCCAAGCGTCGCTGAATGGGCGCCCCCAGTGGAGGACGCCCCTTCGTTCGGGGGGGACGAAGCTCCCGAGCAACTCGGTGACCCAGCCAGCACGGCGCCGCCGGGCCTCAAACCCAAACCAGACTTCGTGCAGCAGAACGCCGCGGTGATCGTGCGCTACGGAGAGAAGAGCAACGCTGACACGGTCCTGCTAGCCAAGGACTTCAACCGCGCCAAAGTGCACGAATGGGCAGAGGAGAACAAGGAGCAGCTCGTAGGGCACCCCGCCGCCCCCGAAACCCTCGAACGCCCTAATGCGCTCGGCCGGTACGCGGGCCCCCGCCTCCTCATCCCGTACGAAGCCGTCCTCAAACGCTTGCAATACTCCAACGTCAGCAAGGTACCAGAGCACTTCAAGCGCGTAACGCACCGCATCGAGGGGGAGGAGCGCGACTGGATCCTCCTCGACCCTGAAGGCGCTTCCGGTAGCGAGGAGATAATCCTCATCACGGCCATCGAGAGCGGGGATGAGATCATCGTTGACTCCATGCTGCGACTCGAGGAACTACTCGAGTTGCCCTTGGACGAAGCTATGAAACTGATGGGTGATGTGGATTGGAGCAACACGCAAGCCGTTCGGTATGGAGCCCGCGCCTGGGTCGACATATACGTGGTCGACACCACCATCCCGCAACTGACCGCGTCTGCCGCCTCCAACCTGCACGTGGCGTAAGCAAAACCAGACAGCCAAAGCATGAAAAAGATAGAATATGAGTATGAGTCGCCTAATTCGCCGCCTAGTCGCGGCCACTGTCCTCCTGTGGGTCAGCGCCGGGTTAGCGCAAGCACCCATAACCCCCAGCACCGAGATGCAGGTGCTTGGCACCTCGACCGACGTCGTCGCCTACGTTGACGCGGCACAAAGTGAGATCCTCCTAAGCGCCTACATGCTCCGCGTGCACGGCATCGCCGAAGCGCTCAGGCGCGCCGTCGTCGAACGAGGCGTGCAAGCCTTCATCCTCACCACCCCAGCCGGCCTCAACGAAGGTGCCTCCTACGGAAAGAGCCTCGCCCTCACCGGCGCCAACGTCCGCAGCGGCCACGCCAACGCCGAACTCCTGATCGTTGACCGCTACTACGTCGTCAACGGCCCCCTCATTGGCGCTCAGGGCATGCCAGAAGGCATGGACCCGACCTTTGCGTTCACCGGCAGTGATTACGCCAACACGCTTGTGGCCATCTTCATCGAGCAGTTCAACGCGGGTACCCCCTTCGACCCCAACGAGGTGGCCAGATAAACCGCGCCCTCGATATCACCGCCTACGCCATCAGCAGCATCCTCGTGATCGCCGGCCTGGCCAACATCATCACGTTCAGCGTCTTCGGCCTCATGCTAGGGCTCGCGCTCCTGGGGGTAGGTACGCTCATCCTCCAAGTCACGCGCCTGCACGCCACCAACACCGCCCAAGTCGCCGCCCTCGAACTCCTCCTGCAGCGCCAACAACGCAGCGCCATGAAAGCCAACCGCCCGGAGTAGCCGATGCCTCCCCGCACCCCATGGCGCTCCCGCGTCCTCCCACTACTCGCGCTCCTCTGCCTCGCCCCCACCGCCCTCGCCACCATCCCGTGCAGCGGCCCGCCCGACCAGCGCCTCATCGAGTGGGCGCACTACTACGCGGCCGGGTTCGGACTCGACCCGCACTTCATGCAGGCACTCGTGCACGCCGAGAGTCGCTTCTGCCCTACCGCCGTCAGCCACGCTGGCGCTATCGGCCTGGGCCAGCTCATGCCCGGCACCGCGGCCGCTCTAGGCGTCAACCCCTGGGACCCGCTCCAGAACCTCTGGGGCACCGCCAGTTACCTCCGGCAGAAGTACCTCGAGTTCGACGACTGGACGCTTGCGCTCGCGGCCTACAACGCCGGCAGTGGGAACGTCAGGAAGTACGGCGGCGTCCCACCCTTTCAGGAGACCCGTGACTATATCCAGCGCGTTTACAACAACTACCGCACCCTACGCGGCAACTGAGCGCCCCGACGGCTTCGACCAGCTCCTGAAGGTCCTGCCACTCTGGATCGCCGAAGCGGTCGAGATGGAGGCCGACACTATCGAAGAAGTCGCCATCGACCTGGGACGCTCCCTCCAGACCAAGGCTGGTGACGACCACTGCGCCCATGACCAGGTCGTCACCCGCGACGACCTCCACTACATCATCCATCGCATCGACGGGTTCAGAAGCGACAACCGAACCGGCATTGACGGCACCCTGCACCGCCTCTCGGCAGTTCGCGACCGATACGACGAAATCATTGGCATCACCGTTCGCGTCGGCCGCTTCGTCAGCGGCATCGCGGACCCCCTACGCCCAACGCTAGGGTCCCGAGACAGCCTCATGATCATCGGGCCGCCCGGCGTCGGTAAGACCACGCTCCTACGGGATGTCAGCCGCATCCTCGCCGAACAGCACGGCCCCAAGTGCATCGTTGTCGATTCGAGCAATGAGATCGGCGGTGACGGCAAGGTGCCGCACAGGGGCATAGGCAACGCCAGACGCATGCAGGTCAGCGACCCCACCCGCCAGGCTCACGTACTCCTCCAGGCCCTCGCTAACCACGGGCCTACAGCCATCGTCGCCGACGAGCTCGGCCAAGAGGCCGACGTGGACATCATCACCACCATCGCCAGGCGCGGCGTGAAGGTCGTCGCCACCGTACACGGGCGCACACTCCTCGACGTACTCGAAAACCCCGTCCTTACACCATTACTCGGCGGAATCGACCGCGACCGCGGTCAACGCATGGGCCGCCCCGTCTTCGGCGCCGCCCTCGAGATAGAAGACCGCACCACCTGGCACCTAATCCCCGACGTCGGCGCCACGGTCGACGACATCCTCAATCGCCAGCCCTACGACCGCACCCCCACCACCCCCGGCACGCCCACCACACCCTCCCCGACTCGCGAAGAGGTCCTGTCATGAGCAAGAAACCCAAGGCCACGGCGCCCACCCTAAAACGCAACACAGCAGCTGTCGTCATCGCGTGGCTCCTCACTGCCGTCGCCGCCGGCGCCGGCGTCTACCAGGCCACCGCGCTCAACGAGCTCCAGGCCCAAAACGCTGGCCTCACCGCCAAGCTCGAGGCTGCCCAGACCGACCAGGAGCGCACCAGCAGCAAACTTGATGACGCCCAGGCGAGCTTGCTCACGCTAACAGCCGAGGTAGCGCGATTCGACCCGCAACAGGTCACTATCCTCGTGCGGGATCTCGCCGCAGCCCAAGCCGAGGCCGAGACGCTCCGCGCTGAGCTTGTGGATACACAAGCTGCACTCGCGGAGAAGGACGCCCAGGTACTCGAGCTCTCGAGCAACATCCTTCCTCTGCCGCCCGCTGCTGAAGTGCTCCCCCCACCCCTGTACGCTGTCGCCGACTTCGGGGATCCGCACGTCGACGTGGAGCTAGACCAGTACCTCTCCGAGCTTCTCGCCACGCTCGCGGACGACCGTAACGCGCCACAACTCGCCAACATCCACCCGCTCGGCGTCCTTTACGCCGAGGAGAACAACCTCCTGCTACAAGGCACCGTCGGCTCAAGGCAGCGCTACCGCGTTACCGAATGGCATACCCTCAACGAGTACCAAGACATCGTGCTCTATAGCCTCGTCATGATCGACGCGCCCGCAGGCACCAACGCCATCACGCGAGTACAGCAGGCCCTCGCGAACGCGCGCGGCGCCGGCGAACCCAACGACGACGGACTCCTCACTTGGGAGGTCGGCACCAAAGCCATCACACTCCACCCCACCAACGACGCTACGCGCGCCACGGTCCACGTGAAAGACCACTACGACCTCCCTGAGGCCATGCAGGTTTACAATCGCCCCTAAGGTCCACGAACTCATTTCTCCGGCTGCGGCCTATATCCGTTAGTCCGAAAAATGGAGGCAGGAGCATGCCTACCCACCACGACCCCATGGGATAGCCGACAGGATCTGGCGGCTATACCGGACTGCCCTCAGCCCTTCAGGCTCACGCATCGCAGGTGCGGCTAAAGGCGCACGCGACAACGCCCCCGTTGCTCCCGTCAGGCAAGCTCCGCTAGTGTTCCCGCTTCTTCCGCATCCCCATTAACTTCTTCCTTCTCCAGGCCCGGGAACCGCTTTGACACTGCACGCGAACCCAGATACCGCGCGAGTTCAGCATCATTCATCTCAAGTGCACTAATGATCAAATCATGATCGCGAACGGATTCTAGAGTTGCCTCGTCGTCTAAGAAGGTTGTCCGGCGAAAGCGCTCAGACATGTCCCACAACTCTTCGATCATTCGAGCATTGAGAGGGCTCTGAGCAATCGCGTGAAGTCGGCGATGGAACTCAACGTTGAGTGGTAGGAACCTGTCCACGTCCTCACGTTCCTCGGCCATCTTCTCGTTGATGTCTCGAAGTGCAGCTACGTCGTCTGGGGTACAGCGACTGGCCGCTACCGCGCACATTAGCCCTTCGAGCACGGCTCTCAGTCGATATATCTCGGCCACATGCTCTATGTCGGTCTTAGCGACGAACATCCCTCGGTGACGCTCGTACTCGACAAAACCTAAGCGTTGGAGGACCGCAAGCGCTTCGCGCACTGGGCTCCTGCTGACACTAAAGCGTTCCGCAAGCGTCTGTTCCACCAAGTGTTCACCCGGCGCAAGTTCACCCCGGATGATGGCGCGACGTATCTGTGCAGCGACCTTGTCACGCGCCGATGAGCCCACAAACCCGCTCCTCACAAGATGATGCTCCCTAAAGACAAGAAGATCCTTTCTAAAGAGCGAACTGCGTTTCGTCTAATGACCGCTCTCATCAGCATACCCACGCCTCGGGCCTCGATGAATTCCAGCACGCGCGCCCCCACTTCGTTGTATGCAGTCCCTGCAATGTCTGCATGCAATATGTCATGCCGTGGTGGATGCCTGCAAGTCCTCAGCCGCGCCTCGACTTTCACTCAAAGGCCATAGTCATCGTATGCGAGGTCACGCTTTGCCCCTGGGGCTTGACATGAAGCCCCGCCCGGCATAGCATCTCGCAAGTCAAATTGCATGCAACGCGGCAATGGATTGGTCGTTCTCGCGAACAATGCCGCCACCTGGAGGAACGCAATGCAGGGTTACATCTTGCGCAGACTGGCACAGATGGTTCCAGTGTTCCTCCTTGCCGTAATCCTCAACTTCGTCCTAATCAATATGGCCCCTGGTGACCCGGCTGTAGTTCTGGCCGGCGAGCACGCTCCCCTTGAGTACATCGAGGAACTCCGTGCGTCCTACGGCCTCAGCGAACCATTGCCGACTAGGTTGTGGGCCTACTTATCTGCACTCGCGCGGGGCGACCTGGGCTACTCGTTTGCTTTCAGGCGTCCGGTCATGAACGTGATTCTAGAGCGGGTGCAGGCCACCCTTCTCTTGGTCGTCGCAAGTCAGTTCTTCTCCATCGTCGGTGGAACGATGCTGGGCGCGATTGCTGCATGGCGCGAAAGGCGCTTTACAGATCGTGTCATCTCCTACGGCACGCTCCTTCTATATTGCATGCCGGTTTTCTGGACGGGCTTGATGCTTATCCTGATCTTCGCTGTCAAGCTCAAATGGCTACCGAGCTCAGGGATGTACAGCTTCCTGGCGTTCGACATTCCACGCTGGCTGGACGTGTCACGCCACCTGATTCTGCCGGCGTCCTGCCTCTTCCTCTACACCCTTCCCATTTACACACGCCTGACGCGTTCGACTGTGTTGGAGATCGCGCAAGAGGACTACGTCACCACCGCTAGGGCAATCGGATTCCCGGAGTGGGTCGTCTACCTCAAGCATGCGTTACGCAATGCCCTCCTACCAACAGTGTCCGTCGCGGGCCTGTCCCTTAGTTCATTACTCACCGGATCGTTGTTGGTCGAGACCGTATTTGCCTGGCCGGGTCTGGGGCGGCTCGTCTACGAGGCGGTGGGCAACCGCGACTTCCCGGTGCTCATGGGAGGGTTTTTGGTGGCAACCGTAATCGTCATCATCGGCAGCTTGATTACCGACATCGTCTACACAATGCTGGATCCGCGGGTCAGCTACACATGACCGGGGTGCTTGCTGCCGCCAGAAAACGTGCCGGCGGTATGCGACGGAGCGCTGGCACAACCATCGGGCTCACCATCGTGGGCATTCTCCTCGCGCTAGCCCTGCTTGCTCCAGTTCTCTCACCGGGCAATCCCCTCTTCTCCGTCGCGAGACCGATGCAGCCACCCAGTGTTGAGCACTTGCTCGGTACCGACCACACCGGACGCGAGGTTCTCGCGATGATGATTTGGGGTAGCCGAGTGTCGCTCCTCTTTGCGTTCGGAGCTGCCGGCATCTCACTGGTGGTCGGAACGTTCCTGGGAGCTGTCTCCGGATATTTCGGTGGCTTGCTGGATGACGTCCTATCCAGGCTGTTCGAGATCTTCTACGTCATCCCGCGCCTATTCCTGATCATCCTCATCGTGGCGATCTTCGGCTCGCACCTTTGGATGGTCGTTGCCATCGTGGGCGCCACAATCTGGCCTTCTAACGCCCGGATTATGCGGGCGCAAGTCCTCACACTCAAGAAGCGTGGCTACGCGCAGGGGGCCGTGGTGTCCGGCGCGAGCCACCCGCAGGTGTTGTTCGGTCACATCGTGCCCAATGGGATCGGCCCGGTGCTGGCCAACTCCTCTCTTCAGATGGCCTACGCGGTGCTCACAGAGGCCGGCTTGTCCTTTCTCGGACTCGGCGATCCGAACGTAGCATCGTGGGGCCAAGTCCTCTATTGGGGGCAGAGCTACATCTCGTCGGCTCCATGGATGGTGATCTTTCCCGGAATCGCAATCGCGCTACTGATGCTCGCCTTCCACCTGCTCGGAGGGACTTTGCAGCAGCGAATGAACCCTCGAATGCAACAGGCGAGCCTATGACCACTAGCGGCGCGCACTCCGTTACGCTGACCCCTGAAGACAGGCCTGAAACGAACGATTTACTCACGGTGAACGACCTCACGGTCGACTTCACGACCGGCGCTGGCACGGTTCGTGCAGTTGATGGCGCGTCCTTCAGTGTTCCGAAAGGTGTGAGCCTGGGACTGGTGGGCGAGTCAGGCTGCGGCAAAAGCACTACGGCCTACGCTCTGATGCGGTTACTCCCGCGCAACGGAAGAATCGCAGCTGGCGAAGTGCGCCTAAACGGAGCCGACCTAGTTCGGGCGTCAGAGAAGAAGCTGCGGGACACCCGCTGGCGCGACATCTCCATGATTTTCCAGAACGCTATGACAGCCCTGAATCCGGTGTTGCGCATCGGTGATCAGTTAATCGACGCACTTAGGCTCCACCGCGAAGTGAGCCGACGCGATGCGCTGGCTGACGCCAAGCAGATGTTCGAGCGCGTAGGCTTGCCCCCTTCCCGGCTTATGCAGTATCCGCACGAATTCTCTGGCGGCATGAAACAACGCGCAGTGATCGCGCTTGCGCTCATTTGCGGCCCCAGCCTAGTGCTTGCCGACGAGCCGACCACGGCATTAGACGTGGTGGCACAACGACGCATTCTCGAGTTGCTTGAAGAGCTAAGGGCAGAGCTTGGAAACAGCCTGATCATGATCTCGCATGACATCTCCGCAGTAGCAGAGACCTGCTCTCAAGTTGCCGTAATGTACGCGGGCCAAATCGTCGAAACCGGACCGACCCGAGCCACGCTCCTCCAGAGCCACCACCCGTACACGCACGCGCTCGTGTCTTCTTTTCCGGCGCTTGGGGTGAAGGCCGATCGGTTACCGAGCATAGATGGCGCCCCACCTGACCTTAGTCAACCGATGGTCGGCTGCCGCTTCGCGCCACGTTGCCCGTTCGCTCAAGAGGTTTGTCGCCGCGAAGCACCCCCAATGGTCCAAGTCGCGCCCGGCCGCGAATCGCGTTGCCACTTCGCAACCAGCCTTGAGCTTGGAAGCAAGCCGGCCCCCACGAGAGCAGATGCGTGAAATGGCCTATCTAGAAGTCAAGGAACTCGCCAAGCAATACCCCGTCAAGACGGGACTGCTGAAGCAACTCACGGGCCAAGTGCCCGTCGTAGATGCAGTGAGCGGCGTCTCCTTCGAGCTCGACAAAGGCGAAGTGGTGGGCCTCGTCGGGGAATCGGGCTGCGGCAAGTCAACGCTTGGGCGCCTGTTAGTCCGACTCGAGAACGCGACAAGTGGCAGCATCCGCATAGGTGACCAAGAGGTCGGCGCGACGATCCGCGGTAAGGAACTCAAGGAGTTCCGACGCAAAGTCCAGATGATCTTCCAGGATCCATACGACTCCCTCAATCCCCAAAGAACCATCCTCGAGACCGTGGCACAACCACTGCGGTACCTCGGCCTAGGCAACAGCGAACAGGAACGCCGCGACACCGCCATGGCAGCACTGGAGCGCGTCGAGCTCCGCCCAGCCGAGCGATACGCCAATCGCCTACCGCACCTATTGTCGGGCGGCCAGCGCCAGCGAGTAGCCATCGCACGCGCTCTAGTGGTCAACCCGAAGTTCGTCGTTGCCGACGAGCCAGTATCAATGCTCGACGTTTCAGTTAGAGCCAGCATCCTAAACCTGCTGCGCGACCTCAATCAAGAGACAGGCATACCTGTCCTGCTCATCACCCACGACCTCGCCACTGCCGGATTCCTTTGTGATCGCATCATGGTCATGTACCTGGGGAAGATCGTCGAAGAAGGCCCAGCCACCGAAATCATCGAGTCCCCCCTTCACCCCTACTCGCAACTTCTACTCTCTTCGGTTCCGAGTCTTCTTGGCGAGGACAAGATCCGTATCGAAGCCACCGGCGAAGCGCCTAGCGCCATTAACCCACCTTCTGGCTGCCGGTTCCACCCGCGCTGCCCTTTAGCAACCCAACGCTGCCGAGAGGAGGAGCCACCACTAATTCAAGTCGGAACTGGACGCACCGCCGCCTGCCACCTTTTGGAGCCGGGCATAGATGCCTCCCCCACCGCACCCAAAGCCAACGTTCAGCTGAATGGCTGAGAAAGAGAGAAAAGTGAAGCAACCGAACCTTAGGGCCGCTGGACGGTTCATACTTGCCGCAAGCCTCACCCTAGCAGCGCTCGTATCCGGAAGCGTGCTCGCCCAGAAGCCAACCCCAGAAGGCACCCTGGTGGTTGCGGCCGCCCTCGAGCCTAAGCAACTAATCACCAACTACGATTCCTACGGCGGCGCGAACTACATCAACATGAACATCATGTCGAAGCTAGTCTTCTTCGACAACATCACCAATGACGTCTATCCCGACCTTGCCGAGAGCTGGTCGTACAGTGATGACTTCCAGACCTACACGATTAAGCTCCGTGAAGGCGTCACTTGGCACGACGGCACACCGTTTACGTCCGCTGACGTGAAGTGGACTCTGGACGACATCGTGGCCCAAGGGAACTCGGCAGTCACCTATAAGTTCCTCACCGACATCGCCAGCGTCGAAACGCCAGACGACCACACGGTGATCGTCAACCTGAGCCAGCCGAACGGCATCCTCATGGAGAACTTCGCCTCCTACAACAGTTTCACCGTTCTTCCGAAGCACCTTTACGAAGGCACCGACGCCCGTAACAACGAGTACAACCTCAAGCCTGTCGGGACCGGACCGTTCCGGTTCGTCGAGTACGTACCAGGCAGCCACGTAATGCTCGAGGCCAACCCCGATTACTACGGGGAGGGCCCCTTCCTTCAGCGCCTCGTCTTCCAGTTCATCCCCAGCCTCCCCACCGCCCTACTGGCGCTGGAATCAGGCCAAGTTGGTTACATCACGGCTTCTCCCCCATTTGCTGACGTACCCCGCCTAAGGCAGACGGCTGGCATCGAGGTCGTTGGCCGCGTCTCACCTGTAGTGATGTGGTTCGGCTTCAATTTCGATAAGCCCATGTGGCAAGACGTCAACCTGCGCCGCGCCGTGGCTCTCGCTATAGACCGCGATGAGCTCGTGGATCGGCTCTACCAGAATCTCGTTAACCCCGCCGACGGCTACTTCACCTCAGTAGTCGAATGGGCCAACAACACCGATGCGGGCCAACCCGAGACAGACCTCGAAGAGGCCGAACGCCTTCTCGACGCGGCCGGCTACCCGCGCGGCGCGGACGGCGTGCGTATGCGCATCGACTTCGCCGTCTTCCCCACCAATATCTGGGGCAGCCCCGAACAGGCCCAGATGGTGAAGCAACAACTCAGCCGCGTCGGCATCGACGTCAACGTACAGGTCATCGAGTACGCTCTCAAGACCGATGTCGTCAACAACAGGCGCAACTTCGATCTCGTCCACGGTGGCGGCCTCCGCGGCCCCGACCCCTCCGAACTGGTCAACTTCGTTGGCAGCAGCGGCTCCGCTAACGCCATGCGCTACTCCAGCGCCGAGGTCGACGAGCTGCTACAACTTGGCCGCAGCACCGCTGATCGCGACGCGCGACGCGAGTACTATGCGGAACTCCAGGAGCTCCTCGCTCAGGACGTGCCGATGGTCAACCTCGTCGAGTACGCTTACCTGCGCCCCTACAGCACCAAGTACACCGGCTTCTTCTTCGAGGACGAGGCCGCCGGACGCGTAGCCGAGCACATGTACAACCTTGTGAGGCTCGCCGACTAACGTTCACTCGCGTTCACCGCGAGTGAACGCGCTTGGCTCAGGTGGTGTCGCCTCCCCCCAAGGCGACACCACCATGGCCGGCGGACTACGCGTAGGCGGTGGTTTGCCTCAACAATCCCTGCCATCAAGAACATTCGGAGGCTCAAAAAGTGTCGCAACTCAGTTTCAGCGAGGACATTATCGCAACAGCAGAACGCATCCACCAGGACGCGCTGATCATCGACGGCCTGGGCGGCGGACTGATCCATCCCGAACCCCCCGCCGACGAGGGCGTACCCTATCTAGAACGGCTATTTAAGAGCAACATCCGCGTAGCCCACGTCACCCTAGTAGCGCACGCTTCCGACCTTGAGGCCGCCCTGACAGAGATGTTCCACTACTTCAGCCTGTTCCAGGTAGTGCCCGGCGTCATGCAAGTGAAAAGCGTTGCCGACATCGACCGAGCCGTGGCCGAGAATAAGGTCGGCATCGTCTTCGGCTTCCAGAGCCCCACACCTATTGGCAAGCACTTCCACCGTTGGACGATCCTGCACAAGCTGGGCCTACGCGTCTGCCAACTCGCCTACATGGAGCCGAACCTCATGGCCGACGGCTGCATGGAGCCGCGTAACGGTCCTCTCACCTACTACGGAATCCAGGCGGTGAACGAGATGAACCGGCTTGGCATCGTGGTCGACCTCTCGCACGTGGGCGAACGCAGTTCACTCGACGCCATCGAGCGCAGCTCGAAACCCTGCATCTTCAGTCACTCCAACGCCAAGTCGATAACGCCAAGCAACCGCAACATCACCGACGAGCAAATCAAGGCCGTAGCGGCCGGCGGTGGCGTTGTGGGCCTCAGTCCGCACGGCTTCATGTCCCACAAGAAGGTCGGCGTACAGCCGACATTGGATGACTACCTCGATCACTTCGACTACGTCGTCGACTTGGTCGGCATCGACCATGTCGGCGTCGGATCCGACATCTTCGAGAAGCCCAAGCTTTCCTGGGAGACGACAACGAAGCTGTTCTACAACAGTCCCTGGATTCGCGAAACGGTCGTGAACCGCGACTACGCCAAGGTTCAGCACATCCGCAATCTCACTCGCGGCCTCGTGCAACGCGGCTACCAGGAGAGCGACATCCACAAGATCCTCGGCGAGAACTTCCTGCGGGTGTTTAAGGCGGTGTGGGCATGAGTGCGTTCAACGTCCGACTTGTCGACTCCCAGGGGCCGGCCGACGATCGCTTGCTTGTCGTAAGTGGCGATTCTTTCGAACAAGGACGCCAGCACGGTGAGCGCGTACCGGATCTGATCAGACAGAACCTGGAAGCCGTGAAAGCGCAGCTCGTGGGGCGCGACCAAGCGCTCTTGGATCGCGCTTACGAGCGGGCCGCCGCTTACGTCGAGCACAACCACCCCGACACGTGGGCCGAGTATCGCGGAATGGCCGAGGGCAGCGGACTACCGCTCGACGATATTCTCACGCTAAACCTCAAGGTTGGCAACGTCCTCGACTGGTTGCGGATCGAGTGCAGCCAGTTCGCCAAGGTCGTTCGAGCACCCGACGGCGGAAAGCGCACTCTACTGGCCAAAACTCGTGACCAGAAGGGCGGAGCAGTCGAGCACGTGGTGCTGGTTCGCCAATACCCAGACGGCCTCGAATCGCTCGAAGTCCACAAGGCAGGGATCATCAGTTATCCAGGCAGCGTGATGACGTCCCGCGGCGTCGCGGCCGGAACCAGCGGCGTGTGGTCCCAACGCACGCCCTTCGATATCAACCGGCTGGATTCAGCCGACGTCGGCACGGACGCGCACGCGCTCTTAATCAAGGCGCACGGCCTCAACGACCTCATGCAGATCCAGAGCACACTGCCTCGCCTCACCGGCATCAACAACGTCGTTGCCGAACCTGGCCGAGTGGGAGCGCTAGAAATGACTGCCTCCGACGCGGAGTTCTTCGACACCGGCGCGGCAACAGCGGTGCGGACTAACCACTACAAGACACCCCGCTTCCAAGAAATCTCCCCCCAACGCGAGGAATACGAGTCCACTTTTCATCGCGAGGAGCGCATTACGGCGCTGCTGGCGAAGGCCGCCAACCCAAAGGACTTCTGGGCCATCGCACAAGATCATGTTGGCGCCCCCCAAGAGAGTGTCTGCCGGCACCGAGACGACGCCGGACTCGGAACCTTCACGACCTACTTCTCCGTCTTCGAACTAGAAACACGTTCAGCTTGGATCGGCTTCGGGCAGCCGTGCGAGTTGGCGTTTCCCGGGTAGACAGCTAGCTTCACGCTCACCAGCCGTCTTTGCCCATAGCTAGAGGTAGGACTTGGAAGCCCGGCTAGTGCGCTGTGGCCCACTCGCTCTGCGCCCCTCACGTCTCAGGTAAGGAATTGGGCGGGAGGCCCCAAAGGTCGCTGGTATCATCCTTACTATCGACATCTGGGGGTATCACGTGTCCCAAACGGGCCTTCCCGCCACACTCGAAACTGCCGCCGCCGACTTCCTGCGGGATGTTCACGCCCAGAAGGGCCGCTGGCGCGAAACCAGCACGAAGTTCGATGGCCTGACCTCCTACTTCCACTGGACTGGCCACGGCCGCGACGCGGTCGAGGTCGCGCTCGCAACCAGCTCCCGAAAACTCACCACCACAGAGGCGCGAAGCGTCTGGAAGTCGCGTCAGGGCCATTCTGCAGCGCCCCTGCTCACGGTGATCGCCTATGCTGACGGTGCCGAGGTGCGCACGGTCGTGTGCGGGCCCAGCGGTGACTCCCCCACCGTCGCCGACCTTGACCTTAGCCAGGCCGAACGCCTCGCCGCGTCTGCGTTAGCGGAAACCAACCGGCACCTTGCCGCCCGGATGATCCAGGGCGCCCTCGAGCAAACCAGCGATGAGCTGCCCGGACTGCGCAACAAGGGCCTGCTCGCCACCCACGAGCTGTTCAACGGTGTCCCCCGCAGGCACGATTGGGCTGCTGCCGAAAGCAAGGGGCGCGCCATGCTGCGTCTCCGTGACCACGACCTCATCCGCGGCCTCGGTTACCACCTCGAGCAGACTGGCGGTCATCAGGTGCTAAGGACTAGCAGCGGTACCGCTCGCGTCATCGCGGTGTTCCTCCAAGAGGACGAACAACCCGACTACCCCTCCTTCCGTTTCGGGATGCAGACGCCCGTCTCTTACGCTCTCACCCAGGCCGATCGCGACAACGTCCCCTGGGTCATCAGCGTGCGCGGCAGTTCACTCCGCCTCTACTCTGCAGCCACCAGCGGCGCCGTGGGTCAGCGCGGCCGCGCCGAGACGTACGTCGAGCTCGACCTCAGCCTGCTTCCAAGCGACAAGGCGGGCTACCTGCACCTGCTCTTCTCCAGCGAAGCCCTCACCCAAGACGGCACCTTCTACGAAATCCAGCAGGCCTCGCGCGACTTCACGACTGGCCTCTCCGCGCGCCTCCGTGAACGCGTCTATGAGCAAGCCATCCCTCGACTCGCGCTCAGCATCGCTAAGCAAGTAGGCGGCTCCAGCGAGACAGAACTTGCCCAGCACTACCGCACCGCCCTCACCATCCTCTTCCGGCTGCTGTTCATCTCTTACGCGGAAGATTCACGACTCTTGCCGCTTCACGTCAACGGCGAGTACACCGACAACTCCCTCAAGGCACTAGCCATCCATATTGCGGAAGGCATCAACGCCGGCCGCGACCTAGGCTTCCACAACCCCTTCACGGGTGAGGCGCCTGTGCAGCCGGATACCGCGCAGAACGACCTGTGGCGCGACTGCCAAGCGCTCTTCCGCGCAGTAGACAAAGGCCACCAACGCTGGGGCATACCCGCCTACAACGGCGGGCTCTTCTCCCCCGACCCCAGCGTCAACCCTGTCGGCGGCATCATAAAAGACCTTGACCTCAACAACGCCGACTTCGGGCCCGCACTCGCCGCCCTCATCATCGACCGCACCCCCGACGGCGCCGTAGGCCCCATCGACTTCCGCTCCTTGAGCGTGCGCGAGTTCGGCACCATCTACGAAGGCCTGCTAGAGAGCGACCTAAGTGTCGCCGAGCAAGACCTCGCCCTTGGCAAGGACGCCACCTACCTGCCCGCCAAGGAAGGCGACAGGGTGGTGGTGCCGGCGGGCGACGTCTACCTGCATAACAAGTCGGGCCAACGTAAGGCCACGGGCTCGTACTTCACTAAACCGTTTGCTGTGGATCACCTGCTCGACCACGCCCTCGTCCCAACCCTAGACGAGCACCTCGCGCGGGTCGCGAAATTGGTGGAGGCGGAACGCGAGGCCGACGCCGTCGACGCCTTGTTCGACTTCCGCGTAGCTGACATAAGCATGGGCTCCGGACACTTCCTCACCGCCGTAGTCGACCGCATCGAAGCACAGATCAGCAGCTTCCTAGCCGAACACCCCATCCCCCAGGTGGCGGCCGAACTAAACGACCTGCGCCAGCACGCGACCAATGCGCTGGGTGACAATGCCGCCGGCGTGGAGATCGAGAACGCCTCCCTACTGAGGCGACTCATCGCGCGCCGCTGCGTCTACGGCGTCGACCTCAACCCCATCAGCGTCGAGCTCGCGCGCGTCAGCATGTGGATCCACACGTTCGTACCGGGCCTCCCGCTGTCGTTCCTCAACCACAACCTCGTGGTGGGTGATTCTCTTACGGGCATCGCCACCATCGAAGAGGCCGCGGCTGCGATGTCGAAGGTCGACGGCACGCAGGTGAGCATGTTCAACGACCCGCTCCGGGAGGCTTTAGCTGCAGCCGAAGCGCCGCTGCAGCGTTTGGCGCGCCTGGTGGACGCTACGCCGAAGGACATCGAGGCCGCACGCGAAACCGAGAAGATTGTGAAGGCCGCCGTCGAGCCGGTTACGGCATTCTTCGATGTGACGGTCGCAGTCCGCACCAAGCAGCGAGCGGCTCCCGTGATCACCTCTCCGGAGGATCTGTTCAAGCTAAGGGATGACGACTCCAGAAGCGTGGCCAATGAACTCGGCAGCCTCCACTTCCCGGTGGCCTTTCCAGAGGTGTTTCTGCGCGAACGCCCAGGCTTTGACGTGATCGTCGGCAACCCACCCTGGGAGAAAGTCAAAGTCGAGACTCACGAGTTCTGGGGCCGGCACTTCCCCGGGTTTCGCGCGCTCCCGCAACGTGAGAAGGAAGCTGCCGCCAAGCGCTACGCGGAGTCTCGGCCAGACCTAGCCGCTGCCCTAGCAGCGGAGCAGGAAACGGCCAAGAACATGGCTGTGATTATGAAGTCCGGCTCGTACGAGCTCGGGTCCGGTGATACCGAGCTCGCGCGCGTGTTCTCCTGGCGCTTCTGGCACCTGCTGCGCGACGGTGGCCGCTTCGGCGTCGTCATACCGAGGCAGGCGACGCTCGCTGCGCCTGGGATGAAGGCATGGCGGGATCAGATTATGACTGGTGGTGCGTTTGACGACGTGGCGCTCCTCGTGAACAATCGAGAGTGGGTGTTCGAATCAGTACATCCGCAATACACCGTGGGGCTGACCACGGTTCACAAGGGCAGTGATGACGGCCACGTCCGCCTGAGCGGCCCGTTCCGCTCGATGCCCGAGTATCTGGAAGGCCAGAAGCGCGAGCCTGAGACCATCGAGGCAGACGAGTTCCGGACCTGGAGCGATGACCTAATCTTCCCCATGCTTAACGACGAATCTGACGTCAGCATCTACCGGTCACTGCTCGCGCACCTGCGCATCGGCGATGAACGGACCGACTGGCGGTTCCGGCCTTTGCGCGAGCTCGACGCCACGAACGACAAGCACCTCTATCAGTTCGACGTGCCTAACTCCACCGGCTTGTGGCCCGTCTACTCGGGAGCATCGTTCAACCTCTGGACACCTGAGACGGGCGAGATCTACGCCTGGGTGGACCCGAAGCAGGTGGTGTCGCACTTGCACGAGAAGCGCGCGCGGCAGGCCAGAACGCGGTCTTCCGCCTTCTACGGGCTGCCCGAGGCCGAGGTGGCGCAACCTCGAACCCTCCCGGCCTATAAGCCCCGGATCGCCTTCCGTGACGTAGCGCGAGCCACGGACCAACGAACGCTCATCGCCGCGCTTGTGCCGCCCCACGTCGTGCATCAGCACACCGCGCCTACCCTCGTGAGGGTGCAGGCAACCGAAACCGATGAGGCTTACCTGCTCGGCTTCCTTTCGTCGCGCGTACTGGACTGGTACGCGAGGCGGCAAGTCGAAACGCACATGACCTTCTCGATCTTCAACACACTGCCCGTACCAGAAGTCGCCCACGACCATCCTGGTCGCTGCCGGGTCATCGAGCTCGCCGGCCGCCTCTGCGCGATTGACGACCGCTACGCCGAGTGGGCGAAGGCCGTCGGCGTCGACTACGGCCCTGTTCCAGAGGACCAGGCCGAGGACATGAAGCCAGAACTAGACGCCTGTGTCGCCCGTCTCTACGGCCTGGACGAGCAGCAGATACGGGACCTCTACGCCACCTTTCACCCCACCTGGGATCATGAACCTTGGACTGAAGCGGTGCTCGAGCACTATCGCAATATCGCGTGGGATCCGGCCGAGGTGACAGCGTGAGCCGATGTACTACTAGCTTGGGGAATGCATGAAAGCCACCGAGGCGAAACTTCTCGAGTTCCTGAAGGCCTCGCCGCAGTTCATCATCCCCATCTACCAGCGCACCTACAGCTGGACGGAACCCGAGTGCCGCCAGTTGTGGGACGACGTGCTGCGCGCCGGCAAGGAAGACAGCGTTGCCGCGCACTTCGTGGGCTCCATCGTCTACATCGAGCAGGGCCTGTACCAGGTCACCACCATGTCTCCGCTCCTGGTCATCGACGGTCAGCAGCGCCTGACCACCGTGATGCTCATGCTGGAGGCCCTGGCTAGGCGGCTGGGCGACAGCGAACCGGTGCCCGGCTTCTCCGCCAAGCGCCTACGCAACTACTACCTGCTCAACCCCGAGGAGGACGGCGAACTCGGCTTCAAGCTGCTCCTGACGCAGACCGACAAGCAAACGCTACTCGCGCACTTACAGCAGAAGCCACTACCTTCAGAGGCCTCTATGCGCGTCCAGGAGAACTTCGGGCTGTTCGAGGAGTGGATGAGCCGGCTGGGTGACGACCTGGCGGCGTTCTGCAAGGGACTCGCCAAGCTAGTGATCGTCGACATCTCCTTGTCGCGCGACCAGGACAACCCGCAGCTAATCTTCGAGAGCATGAACTCGACCGGCCGGGAGCTGAGCCAAGCAGATTTGATCCGCAACTTCGTGCTGATGGGATTGGAGCCAAATCACCAGACGCGCCTCTACCAGGAGCACTGGCGCCCAATGGAGCTCGCCTTCGGGCAGGAAGCGTACGGCGCGCACTTCGACAGGTTCATGCGCCACTACCTCACCGTCAAAACCGGCGAGATCCCGCGGGTCGGCGAGGTCTACGAGGCGTTCAAGCGCTACGCGCGCGAGCAAGAGCGGGCGGGCGTCGAGGTCGACGAGCTAGTGGCCGAGGTGCAAGAGTTCGCGGGCTACTACTGCGCCATGGCACTCGACCAGGAACCCGACAAAGAACTCAAGGCGGCATTCCGTGACTTGCGCGAGCTGCGCGTCGAGGTGGCGTACCCGTTCCTGCTCGAGCTGTATCGGGACTACGCTGTGGGGGTGCTGGCGCGCGAGGACTTCGTTGACGCCGTGACCCTGGTTGAGTCGTACGTGTTCCGGCGCGCGGTGTGCGCCGTTCCCACTAACTCGCTGAACAAGACTTTCGCCACGCTGGCGCGCGGCATCAAGAAGGACCGCTATCTGGAGAGCCTAAAGGCTCAGCTACGCCTACTCCCCTCGTACCGCCGCTTTCCGAGCGACGCGGAGTTCCAGAGCGCGCTGATGGAGCGCGACCTCTACAACTTCGGCAACCGCAGCTACTGGCTGCGGCGCCTGGAGAACCACGGCCGCAAGGAACTCGTCCCCGTGGGCGAGTACACCATCGAGCACATCCTGCCGCAGAACGAGAACCTGTCGCAGAAGTGGCGAGACGACCTGGGCCCGGAGTGGCAGCGGGTGCAAGCGACCTACCTGCACACGCTAGGGAACCTGACGCTGACGGGTTACAACGCCGAGTACAGCGACCGCCCGTTCCTCCAGAAGCGCGACATGCGCGGCGGCTTTAAGGAGAGTCCCCTACGGCTCAATGCTGGCCTAGGGATGCTCGAGCGCTGGGACGAGGCAGCCATCAAAAAGCGTGCCGCGCGGCTCACTGACTTCGCCACCACCGTGTGGCGCTTCCCCAGCCTTCCGCCCTCGGCCTTCGAGGCCTACAAGCGCCCGGCTACGACCGCGGTGGGTTACACCATCGAGGACCACCCGAACCTGGCGGACAATAGCCCGATGCGGCCCCTGTTCGAGCGGTTCAGGCGCGAGGTGCTGGCGCTGGATCCTGCCGTCACCGAGGAGTTCCTCAAGCACTACGTGGCCTTCAAGGCCGAGACTAACTTCGTCGTTGCGGTACCCCAGAAGAATCGCTTGCGGCTCTCGCTCAACCTCCCCTTCCGCGAGCTCGACGACCCGCGCGGCCTGGCGCGCGACATAACCAACATCGGGCGCTGGGGCAACGGTGACGCAGAGGTCGGCCTCTTTTCCGAGGACGAACTCCCATACGTGATGGGGCTCGTGCGTCAGGCGTTCGAGCGGCAACTAGGCAACGGCGAGGTAGAGGCATGAAGCCTCAAGAGCAAACTAGGGCAGCCGCATGAGCGTCGACACGCGCACGAACCCCAAACCCGAGGTCGTCACGAACCGGCAGGGCAAGACCGTCGCCAGCGCCCTGCAGGGGTACTGGAATCACCTGCTCTCGACCATGCGCGAGCCGCCGCGCCTGGCGATCGCCACCGCCTACTTCAACCCCGGTGGGTTCAAGCTCCTGGCCGACCAACTCGAACAGACGCAAGCAGTGCGCCTACTGGTTGGCGCCGAGCCCGACGTCGCCGACGACCTACGCCGCCTACGCGCCCTCAAGGCCGACGTACTCCCCGAGGACGACGCGCGCGAGAGACTAAAGCAAGCGCTACGCGAGCACCACCAACGCATGACCGAGGACCGCAACCTCACCGCCTTCGACCCCCAGGCCGACGCCCTCATCGAGCGCCTCCTCACCTGGCTCCGGTCAGAACGGGTCGAGGTGCGGCGCCTCACACGCCGGTTCCTACACGGCAAGGCGTACATCGTTGAGAGCGGCCCAGATGGAGTGCTGGCGGGCTCCTCCAACCTCACTCAGGCGGGCCTCACCAGCAACTTCGAGCTCAACCTAGGCGCCTATCAACCAGGCGTCGTTGGGGAGGTGCTCGAGTGGTTCGACGAGCTCTGGAGTGAAGCCGAACCTTACGACCTGGCCGGCTTGTACGAGCAGCGCTTCGAGCACCACACGCCATACGAGATCTATTTGCGCATGTTGTGGGAGCGCTACCGCAACGAGATCGACCGCGATGAACCCCAAGTGGGCCTCAGCCTGACGGCCTTCCAACGAGATGGTCTCTACAGGGCGCTTGATTACCTTAACCGGCACTCGGGCGTACTCATTGCGGACGGTGTTGGTCTTGGTAAGACGTTCCTGGCGGGCGAGCTCATGCGGAGAGCCGTTCATGATCGTCGTCAGCGAGTGCTCTTAGTCGCGCCAGCCGCGCTGCGGGACGGGCCGTGGAATCGGTTCCTCATCGACTACGACCTCAAGATTCAGTGCGTCTCTTACCAGCAGCTCTCCATGGACAGTCGGTTAGGCGGTAATGGCGGCCTCGTACTGTGGCACGACCCCAGCGAGTACGCCATGGTCGTGATTGACGAGGCGCACGCCTACCGCAACCCTGACGCCGATCGTGCCGCCACACTCCGAAGGTTCCTGGAAGGCAGCCCACGTAAAGAGGTCGTGCTGCTCACCGCCACCCCCGTGAACAACAACCTCTGGGACCTCTACCACCTGCTCGCGTACTTCATCCGCAACGACGCCCAGTTCCTCCCCGCCGGCATCCCCTCGCTGCGCAAGCACTTTCATGAGGCCGAGGCCGAAGACCCCAACGACCTGTCACCAGACAAGCTATTCGATGTGCTTGACGCGGTAGCGGTGAGGCGCACGCGGCGCTTCGTGAAGAAGTTCTACCCGCACGAGCGCATCCGCAAAGGCGACGTGGAGATCACCATTACCTTCCCGCAGCCAGTCGTGCAACGCGTCGACTACCCCTTAGCGGCCGACATGCCCGACTATTTCGCGCGTTTCGCGTACGCTATCGGCGTCAACCCCGAGGACGACGACAGTCCCCTCCCCCACCCCACCGAGTTCGAGTACGGCGAGCAGTTGAGCCTCGCGCGCTACGTTCCTACCGCCTACCAGAAGGACGACGGAGCGGAGGCGTTCGAGTTGCAGGCCGCTGGGCTGCTGCGCTCAATGCTGCTGAAGCGTTTCGAGTCCAGCTCATACGCTTTCGCCATGACGTGCCGCAAGATGGCCGCCAGCCATGACGACTTCCTCCGCGCTCTCGACGACGGTTGGGTGCTCACTGGGGAAGCGCTCGCCGCATGGCGCAAAACGGATAGCGACGAGTTCGACCCCGAACTCATCAGCAAGGGCCGCGCCGATCCCGCCAGCGACTACGACGTAGCAGGCTTGAGGACGGCCGTCACCGCTGATCGTGACCTGCTCGAGCGGTTCGCGGAAGAAGCAGAACGCATCACGCTCGAGAGTGACACCAAACTCGATCAGTTGGTCGAGGAGCTCGCGGAGATCGCGACGCAAGCCAAGCGGGAGGCGACGGACCCGAACGAGGAGCGCGACAAGCGCAAGGTCATCTTGTTCTCATATTACGCCGACACGGTCACCTGGATCATGAAGCGCCTCAAGGATGCGGTCGCGACCGACCCGCGGTTAGCTTCGTACCGCGGGCGCCTCATCAGCACCAGCGGGAGCGAGGACAACACTAGTCAGGCGCTGGCGGGCTTCGCGCCGGTGAGTAGCGGCGCGCCAGCCAGCCAGCCGGACAAATACGACCTGCTCGTCAGCACCGACGTGTTAGCGGAGGGCGTGAACCTGCAGCAGGCGCGGCACATCATCAACTACGACCTCCCATGGAACCCCATGCGCCTAGTGCAGCGCCACGGACGCATCGACCGCATCGGCTCACCCCACAAGCGCGTCTACCTCAGATGCTTCTTCCCCAACCAACAACTCGACGCGCTCCTCAACCTCGAAGCCACCCTCCAGCGCAAGATTACGCAAGCCGCCAAGAGCATCGGTGTCGAAGGCGAGATTGTCCCCGGCTCCAAAGCCAGCGAGCAGATCTTCACGCACACAAAGGAACGCATCGAGCAACTCAGGCTAGAGGACGCTAGCCTCTTCGAGGACGGGCTAGAAGGCGGAGCCCTATCCGGTGAGGAGTTCCGACAAGAACTCGCCAACGCCATGAGGGATCCAGAACTCAAGCGACGCGTGACTGGACTCCCGTGGACTAGCGGCACCGGCAAGGCCACCAATGACCGACCGGGTTTCGTCTTCTGCGCTCGCGTAGGCGACGACCCGAACCCCAAGTACCGCTGGCTTCCCGTCAACGAGACCGGAACGCTCGAAACCGAGAACCTCCAGGCCGACACACTCGCCTGCCTATCGCGCGTCGTAAGCAGCCAGAACGAGGAGCGTGTGCTACCTGATGGGATGCGCCGCGCCGCCTATGACGCCTGGGCGGCCGCGCGCGCGGACATCCTCGCCGAATGGGAGGTCGCCACGGACCCGCGAAACCTAAAGCCCGCCATCCCCAAGCCAATGCGCGATGCCGCGGAACTCCTGCGCGAGCACCGGCCGCCGGACATGGGCGCTGAAGATTTCCACCTTCTACTCGACACGATCGAGGCGCCCTACGACACCCGCACGCAACGAATGATCCGGCAGGCAATGAACGATCACGTCAACCCCGGCGATAGGGTGAACGCCGTCCTTCAAGTGGTGAAGGACTTGGGACTACAACCCCCGGAAGAGATCAAGCCACTACCCGAAATCACCATCGAGGACGTGCATCTGGTCTGCTGGATCGCTCTCGTTGCCGCATAACAATTCCCGGCGTTTGTAACGACGCGATAAGACTCGACGATTCGCTGGCGGCGCCCTTACTACGGGGCGCCGTTCAATTGGCGACCTTAGCCTTTTTGGCCTCGACTCGCTGGATGTGCCGGTACGCGCCGCTCACCAATTCGTGAACACGGGCCTCCATGCCATCGTCGGGAGCGTAAGGATCCTTTAGGGCGGCGAGGACACTCTCGAGTGTCTCGCCGTAGATGACTTGCCGCCAGACGGCTTCCACCAGGGGCCGCTCTAGCTCCAGCAAACGCTCGAATAGCTGTTGATCCTGCTCTGACGAATCCACTCTCTCAAGATACCGCCTGACCGCCCTGCGGGATTCGTTTACCCCAACGCGGCTCACCCCAGCATTTTGCGCTCCGGCTGATTCAGAGAGTTGTGGCATGATGGATTCATAAGAGGCTCGCTAGGGCCGGGAGGATAGCACCCTATATGGAACATGAAAACAGCGAACACAACACGCAGAGAGAAGCCGATATGAGGGCCGTCGCCCGGCCCGAGGCAAGTGACCCGCCCATTCGGGTTCCGATGAGCAAGCTCAAGCCCAACCCCGATCAACCTCGCACGTTCTTCGACGATCTCCAGCACAAGTGGCTCACCGAGTCGATCATCAAAGAGGGAGTGCTACAACCGATTCTGGTAAGGCCGGTAGGCGACAACCAGTTCATGATTATTGCGGGCGAACGCCGTTACCGCGCAGCTCAGGCGGCCGGGCTCGACTCCATCCCTGCAGTCGTCAAGGTGGACACTGAGGCCCAACCCCTTGGAGATGATGACCTCAAGCGGCTGGCGCTCATCGAGAACATGCAGCGGTCCGACCTCAACGACTTCGAGCTCGCCGTGGGGGTCACGGAGATCGTGCGCCGCGAGCTCGCTTTCGCAAGTACCGATCAGGTTGTGAAGTTCCTGCGCCGCATGCACAACAAGACCCTCCGCGCCGAGGAGGCGGAAGCCGCCGAGAAGACCAAGGCAATGTTCCGTGCTCTCGGCCGTCATTGGAACTCATTCGCAACCACACAGCTCAACGTCTTCGCACTGCATCCTGAACTCCAGAACCAACTCCGCCTCGGAGCACTCGACCTCTCGAAAGCTAGGGTGCTTAACCGAGTCAAGGATGACGAGACCAGGAACCACCTGATGTGGAATACGATCGCTAACGGCTGGACGCGCGCGCAGCTCAGGCGCGAGATCAATGACCTTCTGAAGGGTAGGGTCCTAGAGCGCCCCGAGGAGGAGAATCGCGTCAAAGTAGCGACTAAGGCGACTGAGTTCCGCAAGACCTACGTCAAGCATCGTCGCCTCCTGTCAAACGACGCCGTTACTCATGTCGACAAAACGCTCGCTGCTCTCGAGGAGTATGTCCTTAGGGAGGCTGGCCAGGTGAGTGAGGGCACTAAGGCAGCCTAGTAACACCCACAGTTGAAAGTGGCCACGGCCCCGCGCACATGCGGGGCCGATGCCTTTCGCCTATCTTTCTCACACGCTCACGTGAAGTATCCGCGCTCGAGTTCACAGCACCAGCCTCATGCCGGACGGTTCGCGGGGGTCAACACCCAGCCTGTTAGAACGCCGGTCTTCTAGTTCTCGTCGTCGTCCGATGGGCTTCAAGGAGCAAAGTAGAACGCCGGTCTTCTAACTCGCTAGGGGGCGCGACAGCTTCGCGAGCGGGCGGAAGCCAGTATGCCAATAGCCTTCTGGTTATCGGTCTGGATCCGGCCCACGCATCCTGGGACCCAGCCCGCAGCAGGGTGCGTCCTCCGGCTACCCGGCCTCTAGCTACTCGACCCGGCCCACAGGTGAGTTCGACCCGGCCCATACGGCGGAGACCCGGCCTATTGGGCACTTAGACCCGGCCTACAGCAACCTAGACCCGGCCCACAGAAAATGCCGTAGACCCGGCCCATAGCCCAAGAACCTTAGAAACGCCGTCTGTGACGGCATAAACGCCCCAAACCCACCTCGTTTCCTTCGACTCTTGCGTCTGGGACGACAATAACGGCGTGTCCGTGAGCGCGACAGTCCCTCCGTTCCGGCCCTAAAGGGCCTCCACTTCGGGACTAAGGGCCTCCCTTCGCTCCTGCTCGCGTGCGTCTTGTGTGGTTTGGTATGAAGCGCCTTCGGCGCAGGGGGTGGGTATGGCTAAGAAGAGGGTCATTAGGGTTGGGGTGTTGACTCCGTTGCATCGGTTGCCGACTGGGCATGAGGTGAAGCGGGGGCCTCGCGTGATGAGGGATAAGCGCGCGCGTAAGCAGTCGCGTTCGAGTGTGAAGTCGAGGGGGTGGTCTGAGTGACGGGTGCGGAGGCTCGCGTGAGGTGGGGTGAGGGTCGTGGTGTGAGTGGGGGGTTGTGGCGCGAGTTGGTGTCTTTTCATGGTCGGGTGTCGCGGCGGCAGTTTCTGGTGTTGTTGCTCGCGTGGGTGGTGGCGGGGGCGGGGCTGGTGTTCGTGGCGACGGGGGATGTGGCGTGGGTGTCTTTGTCGGGGTTGGGTATTTCGGGTTTTGCTGCTCATGGTGGTTCGGGTTGGGGGGTGGGTCTGAT
>CALCHY010000301.1 GCA_937907415.1 uncultured Trueperaceae bacterium | reverse complement strand
GCACCCACAACAGCGCCCGCAGCCAGATGGCCGAGGGCTGGCTCAGGCACCACGCGCGCGCGGCCGGCCTGGCGGCCGAGGTCCACTCGGCCGGCACCCAGGCCACGCGCGTGAAACCCGAGGCGGTGGAGATCATGCGCGAGGTCGGCATCGACATGCGAGGCCGGCCCGCAACCGTTGCGAAAACGGGATCGTGTCGTAATCGACCGCTATTGACACTCACCCGGGCGCATGCCACGGTCGGCAGCCTTCCAGCCCACTAGAATGTTTCCAATGAGTCAGGAGGTCCCGATGCAGATTGGTGAGTTGGCCGCCGAAGCCGGCGTCAACGCGAAGACGATCCGCTACTACGAGACGCGCGGGCTGCTGCCGCCACCGCCCCGCACGGAGGCGGGCTACCGGATCTACGGCGAGGGGGACCTGGAGCGCCTGCGCTTCATCCTCAAGGGCCGGGCGATCGGACTGTCGCTCGCCGAGATCGGCAGCGTGCTCGGCCTGCGCGACGACGGGCAGGAGCCCTGCGGGCACGTTCGGGCGCTGCTCGACGAGAAGCTGACAGCCGTCGACGCGCAACTGCGCGCCCTGAACGAGCTGCGCGTGGAGTTCATGTTCCTTCGCGGCGAAGCGGACCGCACGGTGGCAAGCGATGACTGCGTGTGCGGAATCATCGAACAGCACGAAACGGCGCGCTCCGCGACGGCCGCGACCCTCACCTCCGCCCCGCGACCGGTGCGAGCCCGGGCGCGCTAGAACCGCTCCCGGAGCCTCGTCCTCGCGCCACGCCCCGGAGCGCCTCTCGGTCGCCTAGCGCTTGACCTTCCAGCCGACTGGAAGGCGTAGCGTTGCTCCAGATCGGGGAGGACCGGCCGCTGACGCCGGCACCCCGCGATAGGAGCGCACGCCATGACCCGAACGGCTACTTTCACCATCCGCGAAGAAACCCCCATCCACTGTCAAGGCTGCGAGGAGCGGATCGGCAACGCCCTCAGGCGCCTCCCCGGCGTCGAGGCCGTGCAGGCCAGCCGCGAGACGCAAGCGGTGAGCGTGACCTTCGACCCCGAGCGGACCACCGCCGCGCAGGTCCGCGAGCGGCTGGCCGGCGCCGGCTTCGAGCCCAAGGGGGGTTAGGAGAATGAACACGCCCACGACAGCCCTCGCCCGCGGCGCGCCGGGCGGCGAGCCGGCGAAGCTGCAGCTCAAGGTCGGGGGGATGCACTGCTCCCTGTGCACCGACTCCATCCGCCGCGCGGTGGGTCGGCTCGATGGCGCGCTCTCGGTCGTGGTCTCCATCGCCCACGAGGAGGCGCTGGTCGAGTACGACCCGGCGCGCCTGACGCCCGACGCCATCAGCAGCACCCTCGAGGACATCGGCTACACCGTCCGCGAGCCGGACCACGCCGACGTCCTCATCGAAGAGGAGCGCGACCTGGCGGCCGCGCGCCGCAAGGCGGGCGTCTCGCTCGGCCTGCTGGTGGCGGCCAGCCTCGTGATGGCCGTCGCGATGCTCGGCGGCCCCGCCCTGCCGCTCGCCCTGGTGATGGGCGCGCTGGCGCTCTTCACCGCGATCGGACCGGCGCGCTTCATCCTGGCGCGCAACGGCTGGCAGTCGCTCAGGCGCGGCATCCTCAACCAGGACGTACTGGTGAGCGCCTCGGCGCTGGGCGGCCTGCTCGGCGGCGGCGTCGGCCTGGCGGTGCCGGCCGTGCCCGCCGGCGGCTTCTTCGGCGCGACCGTGTTCGTGCTCGCCTTCCACCTCATCGGCGGGTACGCCTCGGTGCTGGTGCACGTGCGCGCCTCCCAATCCGTTAGGCGCCTGCTCGCCCTCGCGCCCGACACCGCCCAGCGCCTCACCGAAGGCGACGAGGAGGCCGTGCCCGTCGCGCGGCTCCTGGTCGGCGACCGCGTGCGGGTGCGCCCCGGCGAGCGCGTCCCCGCCGACGGCACGGTGCTGGACGGCGCCTCCGCGGTGGACGAGAGCCTCGTCACGGGCGAGCCCATGCCCGTGGACAAGCTCGCCGGCAGCGAGGTGATCGGCGGGTCGCTCAACCAGACCGGCAGCCTAGTCGTGCGCGTCGAGCGGGTGGGCAGTGAGAGCTTCCTGCGCACCGTGGCGCGGCACGTGGCCGAGGCGCGCGCGCTGAAGCCCGGCATCCTGCGGCTCGTCGACCGGGTGCTGCTCTACTACGTCCCCGTGGTGCTGGTGGCCAGCCTCGCGGGCCTCCTTATCTGGACGCTCGGCGCCTGGCTGCTGGCGGGCGAGCCGGACTGGCTGCGGGCCGGCTTCGCGGCCCTGACCGCGCTCATCATGGGTTACCCCTGCGCGCTGGGCATGTCGACGCCACTAGCGATCATCCGCGCGAGTGGCGAGGCCGCCGAGCGCGGCATAATCATGCGTTCCGGCGAGGCGTTCCAGGTCTTCCGTGGCGTCGACACCGTCGTATTCGACAAGACCGGCACGCTCACCCGAGGCGAACCGCACCTCGTCGCCAGCGACTGGCTGCACGGCGACGCAAGCGAACTGTTGCGGCTGGTGGCGAGCGCCGAGGCGCTCTCCGAGCACCCGCTCGCCCAGGCGGTCGTGAGCGCCGCCCGCGAGAAGGGCCTAGCGCTTCTTGCGCCTGAGGCTTTCGACGCCCGACCCGGGCGCGGGGTCGACGCTACCGTGGCGGGACGCCGGCTCCTGGCCGGCACCGGACGCTTCCTCACCGAGGAGGGCGTCGACCCGGCTCCGCTCGCGGCCCTCGTCGAGCGCGCCCAGGCCCAGGGACAGACGGTCGTGCTGGTGGCGGTCGACGGCATAGCCGCCGGGGTGCTGGCCCTGGCGGACCGCGTGAAGCCCGACGCGCGCGACGTCGTTGCGCACCTAAAGCGCCTGGGCGTGCGGCCGGTGCTGCTCACCGGCGACAACCAGCGCACCGCCCAGGCGGTCGCCGCGACCGTGGGCATCGACGAGGTGCGCGCCGAGGTGCTGCCGGGCGAGAAGGCGACCGCGGTTCGGCAGTTGCAAGCGCAGGGCCGGCGCGTGGCGATGGTGGGCGACGGCATCAACGACGCGCCGGCGTTGATGCAAGCGGACGTGGGCGTAGCCATCGGTTCCGGCACCGACATCACCCTGGAGGCCGCTGACGTGGTGCTGGTGAGCGAGCGGCTCGCGACGCTCATCGAGGCGCGCGATCTGGCGCGGCGCAGCTACCGACTCACCGTCACCAACGTCGCGCTCGCGCTCGCCTTCAACGGCGTCGGCGTGCTCGCCGCCGTCACCGGCCTGGTCACGCCCGTGTGGGCCATGGTGGCCATGGCGGTGAGCGTGAGCGTGGTGCTGGGCAACTCATTCGCCGGCCGGCTGCTGCCCCAGCGCTCCCGGAGCGCGGCGCGGTGAGGCTCCTCGTCCTCTGCACCCACAACAGCGCCCGCAGCCAGATGGCCGAAGGCTGGCTCAGACACCACGCGCGCGAAGCTAGGCTGGGGGCCGACATCCATTCGGCCGGCACCGAAGCCACCCGCGTCAAGCCCGAAGCGATCGAGGTCATGCGCGAGGTCGGCATCGACCTCTCATCGCAGGCCTCGAAGACGCTTTACGACGTGCCCGACCCGTGGGCGTTCGACCTGGTGCTGACCGTGTGCGACGCGGCCAACGAAGCGTGCCCCGCCTACCCCGCGAAGACGACGCGCCTGCACGTCTCCTTCCCCGACCCCAGCGGCCACGCCCTGGAGCGCTGGCGGGAGGTGCGCGACGCCATCGGCGACACCAGCCGCCGGCTGTTCCACGCCCTGGCAACGGGCCGGACGCCGGCAGCAGACGAGCTGGCCCCGCGACCCGCTCCCGCCGGCCCCGGTGACGAGTAGCATCAGCCGAGCCGCCCATGGCTTGGCGCTACCACTAACGCCTGCGAAGCGATCCCTAGCATGCGACCGCTGAGAACCCGGGTGTCATTCCATGGCTGACGCGATAATCCAGGCCGAGCGCCTCTCCCGCGCCTTCCGGCTCCCCACGCGCCGCGAGGGGCTCGCCGGCGCCTTCCGCGACCTCCTCAACCCCGAGTACCGCACCGTTCACGCCGTCCGCGACGTCAGCTTCACGGTGCCGCGCGGCCAGAGCGTCGCCTACCTGGGCCCCAACGGCGCCGGCAAGTCCACCACCGTGAAGATGCTCGCCGGCATCCTCAAACCCACCGGCGGCGACCTCACCGTGCTCGGCTACCACCCGCACCGCCAGCGGCGCGACTACGTGCGCAACATCGGCGTGGTGTTCGGGCAGCGCAGCACCCTCTGGTACGACCTGGCCGTGATGGAGTCGCTGCGCCTCCTGCAGCGCGTGTACGCCATCCCCGAAACGACCTTCCGCGAGCGCCTCGCGCGCTTCGACGAGGTGCTCGGCCTCGGCAAGCTCCTCGCCACCCCCGCCCGCAAGCTGTCGCTGGGGCAGCGGGTGCGGGCGGACATCGCGGCCGCGCTCCTGCACGCCCCGCCCATCGTCTTCCTCGACGAGCCCACCATCGGCCTCGACGTGGCCGTCAAGGCGCGCATCCGCGAGTTCCTGCGCCACGCCAACCGCGAGCTCGGCACCACCTTGCTCCTCACCACCCACGACCTGGGCGACGTCGAGGCCATCGCCGAGCGCGTGCTGGTCATCGACCGCGGCGAGCTCGTCTTCGACGGCACCCCCCGCAGCCTGCGCGAGGAACTCGGCCGCGGCGACCGCCTCACCGTCGTCGCGCCGCGAGCCAGCCCCGGAACGCTGGACGCCGCCACGGCGGACCTCGGCCTCACCTGGCACGAGGTGGCGGAGGGCAAGTTCGAGACCGTCTACGACACCCGCACCATCGCCACCGCCGCCCTGGTGCAGCGCACGCTCACCGCCGTGAGCGTCGAGGACCTGGAGCTGCGCGAGGCCAGCATCGAGGACGTGCTGCGCGACCTGTACGAGCGGAGCGAACGTGGCTGACGCGCGCGCCTACTGGGGGTTCGCCCGCGCGCGCCTGGCGGACCTCCTTGCCAACCGCGCCCGCTTCCTGGCCGGCATCGCCTCCTACTTCATCTACGTCACCGTCTACGCCGGCATCTTCCGCGCCATCTACGCCGCCGGCCCCGCCGAGGTCGGCGGCCTGGGCCTGCAGGAGGCCCTCACCTACGTGGCCGTCGCCTGGGTGCTGCGCTCGATGTACACCAACGGCATCGACCGCGAGATCACCCAGGACGTGCGCCGCGGCGACATCGCGCTGGCGCTGCTGCGCCCCGTCGACTACCCCGCCTCCAAGCTCGCCGGCGCCGCCGGCGAGGCGCTCACGCGCGCCCTCATCTTCACCCTGCCCGCGGCGCTGCCCATCGCGCTCGTCTACCCCATCCAGCCGCCCGCCAGCCTCGCCAGCGCCCTCGGCTTCCTGCTGGGAGCCGTCCTCGCCTTCGCCATCTACTCGCTCATCAACCTGCTGGTCGGCATCAGCGCCGTGTTCACCGAACACACCGTCGGCATCCAGCGCGCCAAGAACGCCATGCTGGACCTGCTCGGCGGCGTGCTGCTGCCCCTCTCCTTCTTCCCCGGCTGGGCCCAAGACGCCCTCTGGCTCCTGCCCTTCCAGGCGGTCACCTACACGCCCGTCTCCATCTACCTCGGCACCCTCCCCGCCCCCCTCGGCCTAGGCGTCCAGGCGCTCTGGGTCGTGATCCTCGCGCTGGCAGCGCGCCTCCTGTGGCGCCGCGCCGTCGACCACCTCACCATCCAGGGCGGCTGACATGAGGCGCCAACTGGACCTCACGCTCGCGTACGTCGCCATGCTCGCCAAGGCGCGCATGAGCTACCGCGCCGACTTCCTGATCCAGGTCGCCAGCGACCTGCTGCTGCAAGCCGTCAACCTCGTGTTCATCGCCGTGGTGTTCACGCGCGTGCAGGCGCTCGCCGGCTGGAGCTTCGACGAGGTGCTGTTCATCTACGGCTTCTTCCTCATCCCCTTCGCCCTGTTCAACGCCTCCTTCGCGGCGCTATCCGACGTGGGCGGCCGCTACGTGGTGGGCGGCGAACTCGACCGCGTGCTGACCCGCCCCATGAACCCCCTGCTGCAGGTGCAGCTCGAGCTCCTGCGCCCCCAAGCGCTCAACGGCGTGGTGCTGGGCGTCGTCGTCATGGCGCTCGCGTCGGCGCGGCTGCAGCTCACCTGGACGCCCCTCGACGCCCTCGCCATGCTGAGCGCCACGCTGGGCGCCTGGCTCGTGTACGGCGGCGTGTACGTCGCCGTCGCCAGCCTCACGTTCTGGACCCAAGACCGCGGCGCCGGCTTCTTCCCGCTCGCCTACAACACCATCCAGTTCGGCCGCTACCCGCTCAACGTCTACCCGGTCGCGGTGCAGCTCCTGCTCACCTTCGTGCTGCCCTACGCCTTCATCGCCTTCCTGCCCGCCGCGGGCG
>CALCHY010000300.1 GCA_937907415.1 uncultured Trueperaceae bacterium | reverse complement strand
ACGTCTTCTATCGGCAATACGTCATCCTCTGCCCACTTGGGTAGAAGGCGGTTTAGTTCTTCGTCTGCTGCAGAGAGGGAGTACAGGTCGGTGTCCGTAGGAGCTCTGAACCCGCGCTTCCTGTCAATTCTGGTAGCAACAGCATAAAGAATACTGCCCATACGCCCTGCCTGAGCCTCGGCCTTGATGTAATCACCAGGAATAGCTAGTCCGTCCCAAGGGCTTATTGCATTGCCTCGAGAAACAGTGCCATCACTCGGATCGAAGTCAATTGCTTCCCCTTGCACGATTTCGAACTCTGGCGCGTTTAATGTCTGACCATTTCGGACTGTTACCATCCTAACTGCCGCATTGCTCTTACCTTTGGACAGCCACCAGTTAGGCGCTAGAGGAACAGGTTTGCCAGTCCGTGGACACTTCACGCTACGAGCAAATAGGTAAGAATTATTGTCGCTTTCGTCTGGAAGGTTGAAGTATGGTTCTAGCCGCTTCCGCATTCGAACTACTAGCTTTTCACCGTATTTGGATAGGTCTTTCGCAAGGACTGCCCCATATTGCGCGGGGGTCTCTAGCCCGACTCGCAGAACGCTCGCCGCGATAGGATTCAAGTCGTTCGCCACGGCGGAAAGTCCATATCGAATGGCTTCGTAGGGAATTGAGCCCCCGCCTGCCGTCGGATCAATTATCGAAGGCAATTTTCCCCACGTTGCTACTAATACATCATGCAAAAGGGCAAGGTCCGTGGAAGGCGGACTATTCTTGAAAGCTTGCCTGTAACCATACGCTTTGGCGCCCAGCGTAATCCCTTCCGCTGTGGCGATAGCAATACGTTCCCTAGCGGCAACTGGGTCGCCTAGGATTCCGCACAGCCGAAGGAACCAAGCCTTGTAGCTTTCCTCGGTAGCCAGTTCCCTGGCCTTCGGGAAGTTCTCAGAGAGATGTTCGCGCCACACCGGCATAACGCTTCCCAATACAGCGCCTGCACTAGCGACAAGGGGGCGTCGGGCCCACCACACATGAAGAGTCTTAATCTTTGGAAATTGTCCCGGTATGGGAGCTGACTCTCGTCGACTCTCAATTCCTAGCTCGGTTACAGGAAGCCATTCCTCGATCAAGACTTGTGGACGCTCGCTCACCTTCACTCCTCAGCCAAGAACAGTCGTAGAGCACGCTTGACACGAGGGCCGTCGGCTCCAACGCATTTCGCGTACCAGTAGTAGGCTTCTTCAGTCGCCATGTAATCCACGGCGTCGACCATATTGCTCTTGCGGCGCCCCTTCTTTACCCCCTCTGTTGCGAGAAGCACGAGCGCAAGACGTACGCCAGCGTCCTCCCTGAGTGTGATTGGCGCCTTTCGGCGAGCGGACAGGACGGTGCGGTTGTGTCCGCTCGTCTTCAAAGCTAGCTGAATAGCGGTGGCAATCTCCCGCGTCCGGCCGGGGTTGGCGCGAGCGACTAGCGTTTCATTGCCATTCAACTCGAAAAGCTCTAAGCCGAATTCCTCCCCAATAGGCTGTACTGTAAGGCGAAACCCGCGAATGTCATGCTTCGCTTTACTTCTTGAAGCCTTGCTGCTTTTCATGGGTGAGCCTTTACGCTGACTTCGCCAGGTTGCTGCATCAGCAGGACTCGACGCAGTTGTTCGATGCGGCGATCAGTAGCCAATACGGGCGCATCGAAGGACACTTTGAGGGTGAGGTGACCCTGCAGTTCATTCGCTGTGGCAGCTACCGCGAACAGGGCATCCTCAATTCGCTGAAGTTCTTGTGAGCTGCCTTCAACGCTAAACTCTCCGCCGCCTTGGAGGGGCGCAAAGTCCAGGTCAATTGCTAGTGCGATGTAAATGTCGAATTGTGGGAGCATCGTCACGGCTTGATGCAACTCTCGGATGGGCTTAATACCTTGCTCAATTTCCGCACGGGCGGTGATCTCAATTGCGCGGATTCCGTCCGGCCAGGCAGCATCCTCAACCTGATTGAGAACATTCTGGAACGCTTGGCCGATTGCACCCTTCGCTTCGATGGTTCTGGGTCCAGTGGGCCGACGACCGAGATCCAAGCCTGCGGCTTCGGCCGCCTCGCGGGATAGAACCGTAAGGGAGTCGAGGGTGGGTTCAAGGGGTGAGCGCAACAGTGACTTCGGACAGCATAGCAGCGGGGGTTCGGAAGCCCAGCGTCTTGCGGGGGCGTGTGTTCAACTTCAGGGCGATAGCGTCCAGTTCAGCCTGTGAGTAACTACTCAGATCCGTGCCTTTAGGGAAGTACTGTCGTAACAAGCCGTTGGTGTTTTCATTACTGCCGCGCTGCCAGGGGCTTTGCGGATCGCAGAAGTAAACGCTCACGTCCGTGGCGATCGTGAAGCGCGTGTGCGCCGCCATCTCCGGCCCGCGGTCCCACGTCAGGCTGCGCTTGAGTTGCGCTGGCAGGCTCTTCACTCCGTCGATTAACGCCTGCGCCACGCTGTTGGCGTCCTTGCCGTCGAGCTTGAGCAGCATCAGGTAACGCGTCGTGCGCTCCACCAGGGTAGCGACGTGACTGTTCTTACTACCGCTGAGCATGTCGCCCTCCCAGTGACCCGGCACGGCGCGGTCCTCCGCCTCAGCGGGCCGTTCGCTGATGCTGACCAGGTCCTTAATCATCCCCCGGTTCTGGTTAGCGGTGCTGGCGCGCTTGCTCTTGCGCATCACGCGCCTGGTGCGCAGGTGCCTGGTGAGCTCGTGCTTCAGCGCACCGCGTGCCTGCACGTACAACGTCTGGTAGATGACCTCGTGACTCACGCGCATGCCCTCGTCATCAGGGTACTCGGCTTTCAACCAGCCGCTGATCTGCTCCGGCGACCAATCGTCAGCCAGCTTCTCGGCGACGACCTCGCGCAAGGCGGCGTTGCGCGCCAGCTTGCACGCCTTGGGGCGTAGCGCCTGCTTATCGGCGCGCGCGTCAGCAGCGGCCGCCCGGTACCGTGCACGACCGCCGTTACGTGTCACCTCGCGACTGATGCTCGACGGGGAGCGCCCCAGCCGCGCGGCGATCTGCCGGATGCTCTCGTCAGCGTGCAAGCTGCGCGAGATCTCCTCACGCTCCGCCAACGAAAGAGCATCCCGCCGCCGGGACCGCGCCGCCGGCGGCAGGCCACCGGCTCCCCGCACGATGGTGAAGATCGACGCTGGCACCTTATTCAACGCCCGCCCGATGTCGCTGACCGACTCACCGCGCTTCCAGCGCTCCCACAGCTCGGCGCGCACTTCAGGCGGAAAACCGTACTGCCGTCCTGGTTGCATGAACTGACCTCCGAACCCTCACGTGCCGGTCAGTGTTGCATCCACCCCTTGAACCCACCAGTCCTACCTTGGTGATCTCGCTGGGGGCGAGGGGCTTCTCGCCCTCCTGAGGCTCACCCCGCACGACGAACGCACGTGCGTTCTCGCCCCCCTCTGCGGCGCGGGCAAGAACCTGTAGAACCTCTCCCTTCTTTGGTTCCGCGCCTGCAAACTTCTCAAGCTTGGAACGAAGGGTCACTCCATCAAGTCGAGCCTCGCCCAACAGGATGTCGGTGACGTCCTTGACGCGGATAGGCTTGGCTAGAAGCCCCAGCTCTTGTGCCTTCTCCGGCTTGTATAGGTAGGCGTTCTCTGAGATGGCAACTGCGGGAGGCGCATCTTTACTGGTAACCGTCGTTGCGCTTTCGGCGTCGTAATAGACCCACCGTCCGCTCTCTACCCCCTTACGGATAGTGGACTGCAAAAGGGTGGCGTTTAGGATGAGCGGAACGCTGTGATCGCGCCAGAAGCTGGCCATAAGAGCTTCTGTTGTTACCCCGTCCTCGTCGCGTGGCCAAGCCTTCGCCTCAAGGTATTGGGGGCCCAGGTCAGTGGTGCGAACCTTTCCTGTTTCCTGGAGGTACTCGAGAACGACCCGGGTTTGTTGCTTCTTCACAGTCCCCTGCGATGCGGGGGGGAGCTCCTCATGCTTCAGGTAGTCAGTACTCTTGTCTCCGCTTGGGACGAACAAGTGCTTGTAGCAGCGAGCTAGTGCGACGCGAGCCTCGAGCTTCGCGGTATCGGCTACGGACTGCACGCGCTTCCTGACGGGTTCACTGAACTCCTGCATTCGAGCAGCGTCTTCGACGATGGAGAGGGCAGCAAGGTCGCGTCGCACTTGGCGCTTGAACCCCTCAATCTGGTCGACATCCGCTACTAGAAAGGCTACGCCGTTCCGGTTCATGCGGTTCGCGCCCGCCGATCCGGTCTTGTTCATCATCTCCACGACCCCGGAGGGCGCCGGGTCGCCGGACCGGACGCTCACGTCGTCGTGGTGCACCACCACGAGTCTGAACAGGCGTGGGTTGTCTGGTACGTCTTGTGGACCGGCGGGAAAGGGCACGACTGTGACGGGTTTATCAGTCGGAAAGGCTTCCTCAATTCGGTAGCGCATCTCTTCTGCGACTCTTGCGTTTGTGAGGTTGCGTTCTGCCGTCGCGACGATGGCGTTCGGGTTCGGCTCCGTCATGAAGCGGTAGCGGTTGTGCTCATATGCCAAGAACCAAGCGGACTCATCCAGCTCGTTGAGGGCCTCGACCACGAGGTCGCCTGACTCGCCCAGCCTGAGCGTACCGAGCACAACGTCAGGGCGTCCGGCCCCAGCGTTCGCTTGCAGTTCTAGGCTGTGAGTGAAGACGGTTCCCGCTGCGCGGCGCGTTATGCGGTTCTTGCCGATCATGCGTCCGGAGTCGATGCTGACCGCGTGGGATGAGGGACCAACGAAGTCAGAACGAGCAACCCGCTCAAACTCGTCACGGCCCAAGCCGGTAGTGAGGTGAGCGAGAACATGGGGGTTCTCGAAATGCACATCCCCCACGTTAAGGACGGGTACGTCTACTTCATCGCGCCAAATGCCGGCAACAACTTCGGCCAATAACTTCAGCGCGCCCCGCGCGCGTTGGAAGCTTGGGATCGTGCCCAGCCGCTGGTCGAGTACCCTAATCAGCTCAGGGTGGAACGGGTAAGTGCTTTCGATTCGTTCCCGGTAGCTTGAGGGTTTGTCCGCGCCTCCAGGCAGGTGCTCACCCTTGGCGAGGAGGTCCTCATAGAAAGTTCCGTAACGCTCTGCGACGTCCTTCGCTGCTTCGGGGTCGATGGTGTCAAAGAGGCGGCGCTTGAGGATTTCACCGATTTCCGCATCGTCAGCGGGCTTGACAATCGATCCGCCACCCGTGAATCGGCCGACAACGGAGGTGGTGTCCTTGACGGCGTCCTCCATGTCGGCCCGCTGCGCATCTTTCATGACCTGGTCGAGTTCGTCCGTCTCGCCATGGAATGCGTCTTGGCTAGTAGCGAGCGTCAGGATCACGACTATGTTCGAATCGCCAGCTGCCAGTTCCAATAGGTTCTTTAGGAACACAGGCAGCGCTTTGGCAAGGCGCCGCGCGCCCTCGTCGCCTGAAGAAGTGAGCATGCGCAGGTATTGCGCGATCTCGTCGATGATGATGATGGTTGGCTTTCCGCCAAACGCGCGTCCCAGTGCGTCTTTCGAGGGAGCAGTCCGTGTTTCGTCCGATTGACGAAGTACTTCAAACGCGCTCTCGCCTAGCTGCGCACCGATTTCCCCCCACAGCGTGAAAGTCTTCTGGTTGTTCGTTTCGATGCCGTTGATGGGATCGAGTTGGTCTCCTACGACTGCGGCGACCTGGCACGTCTCAGGCAGGATCGAAGGGTCGATGAACTCAGATAGGTTCGTCGGGCGTGCGCCCTGCGCGATGTGGTAAAGGGCGATGAGGCCGTGCGTCTTACCGCCTCCGAAGCTCGTCTCGGAACGGATCAGGCCGTGCTCAGCGCCTGGAACTCTCGCTCCGCTGATTCGTCCGAACGCACGTCGTAGCAGCTCTTGCAACCCCTGTGTTGGGTAGGTGAGAGAGAAGAACGAGTCGGGGTCGCCGTAAGCGGGATACGAGCTTGGGTCGCGGACGATTCGGTCGAGCTGCGCTGCGAAGTGGGCGTCGGTTAGCCCGCCTTTAAGAACGTCGTCTCGCGGGGTGCAGGTTCGTCGGATGGAGCTAAAGCTACTCATGGCGATATCCTTCGACGGTGGTCAGTGAAGTTGTTTGAGTGATGCCAAAGGGTTGAGCGCGTCTGTTCAGTGTGGCTAGCAGGACCGGATACGCTGGCGCCCGAGTCCAACCGCCCAGAACCCGGGCCTTAGCCGGCATGGTGCACTCCCCAAGCGCCCCGTCTACGTCCCTCATGATGTTAAGAACAGTACCATTGCTTGCCCATTCGAGCCTTCTGACTCCAGTGTCGAAATCACAATGCCTTGCTTGGGGCAACGGATGAGGCGGGCTCTTTGTGAGTATCCATGGTTAGGCGGGAATAGATCACGGCTGGCTTCCATGAGAACTTCGGCGCAAGGTCCTTTTTAGGGGGCCGTGATTGAGCGCCCCTAAAATCTGCCTTTTGGACAGCGCGAGTCGGTCCACTGATCAACATGGCGCTGGAGCCCAACAAGGATGAGGGTGATTTCGGGCTTCTCTAGGCGCCATGTTTCGGCTGGTCTTGCTTGGCAAGCGCAACGGCGACTAGGGGTAGAAAACACGTACGTGACGCCAGAAGTCCGATGCCCCTAGCTTGCCAAAGGTTGAACAGCATGTTCTACGTTTCGTATGTTCGATATGGGCAAACTCTGTCCAATAGTACCTGTAAGCGCGCCGGAGGTTCCCTTGGACTTGTTAGTGTGAGGGATAGCACTGTCAGCTGACTTGCGTGTCGGTACTATCTCGCCAAAGGCGGCACTTAGCTCTAACTTTTCCTCTCGCATCTGCCCACGGCTGGAGGGATACCGCGTAGACGGATATGAGAGTAACGACGACCTTCGCGTTTCTTCTATGGCTGGTTGCTAACGCGATCACTGGGTACCGAGAGGGTTGGCTGATGGGTCGACGGGTTTCTTTTCAGGTCGTCATCGTGGATCGAGCATCCAGGAACTCGAGTCCGGTCACGCGCGTGGTGAAGCCGCGTGAGTTGAACGACCCTCAGTTGCTGCAACGCTTGGAATCGGTCCGGAAAGTTCGACCCTACCGGAATAGGGTAGGACGGGTTCGGTACCAACCGAGCGCTAGTGGTGCTTGGCCCCCTGTGGTTTGCGAGAGTCGTCAAGAGGCGCTTCGAGTGATGGAACTCGACCGCCAGGGCGACACCGAGTGGATTCTCGGGCAGCCTTTCTGGCTCGAGGAGTATGTGAACGGCAAGCGCGCGACGCGCCACGCCCCGGACTTCCTCCGCGGATTGCGAGGGGGAGGCATCGCCTTCGAGAACGTGCGCCCACCGTCGGGCCGCACCCCAAAATTCGAAGACAAGGTGAAGCTGTGCATGGCATTCGCGAAGGTCATGGGATGGGAGTACGAGACTGTAGGTGAGTACGACGGGGCGGCTGCGGAGGTTGTTAACTACCTCTGGCAGTACGCGCGCGTCGAGCCCCGGCTGGACGTGGTAATTGCGGTAGTTGAGGCGTTCCGTGAACGGCCTACTTGGGGGCTGGGGGAGTTGCGCACGCGGGTCGCACCAGGTTTGGCTGATTACCCGACCATCATGGCCCTCATCTGGCGCGGGGATCTGACTATCGAGATGACCGCGCCCATCACGGGCTCCACCATCGTGCGTGTCGGCAGCCGGTGGGGGCAGTGAACGCCAAGGGCCTGTCGCTCGGTGACCGGATCGGCTTCCGCCACAAGGTGTGGTTGGTCGAGCGCTTCGATGTGAGCAACATCGGGATTAGGTCCGTGGTCGATGGCGAGCGCCTTGACATTCCGATCTTCGCCTTGGTGCAAGATCTCACCTTCGAGCTGATAGGCAGTGGTCGCGAGACGCACATCACCAGTGCCATCGAGTCTGCGAACCTGGATCGTATTTCGGCAGAGGTGCTAAGTGACGCGCTGCGTCTTGCGCGTCAACTCGAGGAGGTTCGCCGCGGCGTGCCGTACTTGCCGGACGAAGACCCACCGGCTAACTTCGTGCCGCGACCCAAGTACGACCCAAAGAGGACGACCCTAGAGCAGCGGCTGAAGGCGAAGTCCCGGGAGTTGAAGCGGAGCGGAACGAAGATTTCGGTCAGAACCCTCCAGCGTCGGCTCCAGGCGTACGAGGGCGACGGCAAAAGCGTCCTCAATCTCATCCCCAGGAGGTTCTTGGCCGCTCAGGTGAGGGATACGAAGTGGTCGCTCACTTATCTAGACATGCTGGCAAGGAACATCAGCGACGAGATGGAAGGGGCGCAACGGGGCCAGTCGCACATCCTCGCTAAGACGAATCTTCAGGTCCGTGGGAACCCCGACCTCGTGCATGTTGCCATTCCGTCGGTAAGGACGCAGCGCCGGCTGTTCAACGTGCTCGCGGCCCAGATGGGTTGGAGGCTGGGGAAGCGTAAGTACGTCCAGAGCCGTAAGGAACGTCCGTCAGACACCTACTTGCCCGTTCATCCGCTGATGCCTGGTGAGCGCGTCGAGGTTGACACCACCCTGTTGAACGTGCGCGTCTTCGACCCGGTGACGGGCCGCATCATCCGCCCCTTCATCACCGTCCTGCTGGACGTCGCGACTCGCATGATCATCGGCCTGGTGATCGGGTTCGTAGAGGACCACACCGTCGTTTCGCACGCTCTCTTAGACGCCATGACCCCTAAGCCCCCTGCCTTGGTGAGGGACCAAGACGCCTACGTGAACCGCCTTGGTGTGCCCGCCGAGCTCCTAGTAGAGCTGTACCCGGGCCTCGACCCAGACGTGAAGCTGGCGACCGGGCCCATGATGAACCCAACGCTCCTGGTCTTCGACCAGGGGACCCCCTTCTTCAACACGTACACGCGCCTTCTCCTAGGCCGCATCCGCACTGCCTTCGAAGTGGCACGGGGCCGAACCCCAACGGACAAGCCCCATGTGGAGCGGTTCTTCCGCTCACTGGAGAGCCTGCTGAGGCACCTGAAGGGCTACACGGCTGAGGACGTCGTCGCCCTCGGCAAAGACGAGAAGCTCGACCCTTCGGAGTTCCTGACGCTGGCTCAGCTCGACACCATCATCCGCACCTGGATCGCCACCGAGTACCACGCCCTTCCGCACTCGTCGCTGCACGTTCCCGTCTCCCGAGGCGGCACGCGGCTCGTCAGCCCGATGGCGATGTACGAGCTACTCATCGCGCAGCACGGCTTCATACCCGTACCGCTCGGCCCCCACCTCAGGTACCTGCTGATGGACACGAAGGAGCTAACCATCCAGGACGACGGTATCCACTACAGGGGCCGCATCTACGACAGCAGGGACCTAGATCACGTCAGGCGCGCCCGATGCCGCTGGACGAAGAGCGGGGATTGGGTCGTGCACGCCGACCGCTCTGACTGCCGAGAGATATTCATGCAGGTGCCCGAGGGCGATCAGCGCGTCTGGATAAAGGTGCCGTGGCGCCACAAGCCGCCCGCCATGAAGTTCCCCTTCCCGGAGTCCGTCATGACCTTCCTTAGGAAGCACGCGCCGATTCACGCAAGCGATGGGACCGTCTCGGGCTGGAAGCCTTATAGGGGAGGCAAGCGGCTCTCGTCAATCGAGCGAGCGGAGCGCGTCCTGGATTACCTAGAGTGGGTGCCGCACCACATCTCGACCCACCAGGAGATCGGGGCGTATAAGGACGGCAAGCCCGACTTCACTCCCGAGGTCGCCGCGCTGAGAGCGCTCGTAGACGTGGTTGAGGGCACTCGGCTGCAGGAGCTCCAGAGACGCTACCTGCCCGACGATGAGCCACTCGCGACCGTGCAGAACCGGAAGCGGCGCAGGCTTCCGACCGCCAAGCCCCCGCCAGATGTCCCTTCCCACGATGAGCCACCAGAGTTCGACTACCTGGGCGCGTGGTCGGTCTTCAGCGGCGGCACGGGTCAAGCGGTTAACGCGGGTAAGGAGAGGAGCGGCGATGAGTCAGCCGACGACTAGCCGCCACGCTGCCGGTACGGAACTCACCTTAGGCGACATCCAAGAGCTCTTCGAAGAGCTGTGGGTATTCCGGCCTATCCGGCCGCCTGTTCCGGTTGATTCCGGCCGCTCGTTC
>CALCHY010000299.1 GCA_937907415.1 uncultured Trueperaceae bacterium | reverse complement strand
GTTCGCGACCCTCAACCGCCGCGCCGCGCTCGACGAGAACGCCGTGCGCATCGCCGGCGCCTTCGTCAAACGCCTCGAGAACGCCTTCGAGCGCGCGCAGCACCTAGACGAGATCAAAGCCACCCGCGAAGCGACGTTCCGCTCACTAGGCGTGGCGCTCGAGTACCGCGACCTCGAAACGCGCGGGCACACAGACCGCGTCGTGAACCTATCGCGCTCCTTCGCTACCGCCGTCGGCCTCGACCCCGAACAACGCCGCGCGCTCGTATGGGGCGCCTACCTGCACGACCTCGGCAAGGTGGCGGTGCCCGACGCCATCCTCCTCAAGCCCGGCAAGCTCACCACCGAGGAGTTCGACGTCATCCGCAAGCACACCCTCTTCGGGGTGGAGATGGTGCGCGACATCGCCTTCCTGCCCGCCGACACGGTCGCGGTGGTGCGCAGCCACCACGAGCGCTGGGACGGGCACGGCTACCCGGATAACCTGGCGGGCGAGGACATCCCACTACTAGCCAGGATGTTCAGCCTCGTGGACGTCTACGACGCCCTCACCAGCGAGCGGCCCTACAAGCGCGCCTGGACGCACGCGGCCGCTATCGCGGAACTCCAGAAGCAAGCCGGCGCTCAGTTCGATCCTCGACTCGTGCCACTGTTCCTGGCCGCCCTAGCCGAAACGGCCGCCTAAGCCGAGAACATCACGAGAACCATCCCCACGAGACGACCTCGCTCCATGGCACAGAACGCCTTGTTCCAGGACGCAGCGACTCTGGCACCAACCCAAGAGGCGGTAGCCGCTTCCGCCGAGACCAACAACTCAGAGGGCCATCACGTCACGATTCGGCCTCAGCGCCCAGGCGGCAAGCCGCAGCATCTGGCGGTCTGCTAGCGTTCCTCGTAGCCCCGACTGCCTCCCCTCGGACCAGAGCCGGCGCATGAGCCTCGGGTAAGCCGAGAGCGCGGTCCGCGTGATGCGGGCTGCGCTCCCATAAGACCAGGCTCTAGGAGAGGAACCTCCATGAGCGACCCAAAGACCGAGCGCCTCACCCTGCGCCTCACATCCGCCCAGAACGACCTCATCACGCAAGCCGCCTCCCAAGCCGGCGTCATCCTCACCGAGTTCGTCACGGCAGCCGCTAAAGCGCGAGCGCGCTGCGCCGAAGCCGCCGTCCTGCCCGCGGAGCTCACCCTCCACCAGGCCGCCGAGCTGCTAAACGCTTCCCCGCGCTACGTGAGGCGCCTTCTCGAAGAGGGGCGCATCACCCACCACGGCGAGAGCGCCCGCCTCCGCATCGACCGCGACTCCCTACTCGCCTACAAGGCGCACGACGACCAGGAACGCCAGGCGGCCCTCGATGAGCTCACGCGCGAAGCCCAGGAGTAAGGCTACGGCTACTAGCCCCGGCCGCGGGGCCTCCTCGCGCGCCAGCCGCGCGCCTGCTATCCTCACCCTGGCGTCCTGGGGCTACTCCTCTCCCGGCCTGGTCCGGTGATGAACCCCGGGTATGAAATCCACCTGCGGAACGCCCGGGCGTTCCGCAGTTCTCTCTCCACCCGCTGACGCCCATAAACCCATCGAGCGTCCCGGAGGGATTCATGAACGATCTTCCTGACCCCGACACGCAGGACGAGACCGACCAAGCCGGTCAAGAGCCCGACGGTACACCGGAGCCCGAGGCCTACACCGACGAACGCATCCAGGAGTTCCTGAGCGAAGACGCCCTACCACCTGTGCACCCCGGCGAAATCCTCCAGGAAGAGTTCCTGGAGCCTCACGAGCTCACTCCCGTGGACCTGGCCGAACGCCTACACGTGCCGGCCGAGAGCGTCGAATCACTGGCGCGCAGCGAGCGGCCCATCACCGCCGACGACGCGCTGCGCCTGGCGCGCTACTTCGACACCACCCCCGAGTTCTGGCTGAACCTGCAGGCGCAACACGACCTCGAGGTCACGCGCGAACAGATCCGCCACGAGCTGGCAGCGATCACGCCCCACACAGGCGAAAGCGACACCTGAACCCTCACCAGCACTACCTGCTATGCTTCACCCGACGTCCCGGGGCATATCCGCTCCCGGCCCTAGGCCGGTGATGAACCTCGCAAGAGGAGTGGCCCGCCATGACTTCGGTCCGCGGGCCACGACCATTCCAGGCGACCTCAACCCGAGTACCGCCAAGACCCCACGCGCCGCAGCCGGATGATCCTAGGCCGCGAGTTCCTTGAGCCACTTGCCCTCACCTCAAACGGACTCGCCGAGCACCTGCGGCGGCGCGCCGACTGCGGGAACATCTGCTCCGTGGGGAGCGCGGCGTCACCGCCGACGACGCCCTGCGCCTGGCGCGCTACTTCGGCACCACACCCGAGTCCTGGCTGAGCCTGCAGGCGCAGCACGACCCCGCGGCCGAGCGTGAAAGCATGCGCCACGAGCTCGAGGGAATCACGCCGCGTCCCGACAGCGGCGTCCAGCCGAGCCGGCGCCTTCCCTCCGGAGTCCTACCCTCCGCGCATTCCGGTCATTGCCGGTAACGACCCGGCGAACCCAACGACCTATTGAGCCCGACGACACCTGATTGGCGCCTCGGAAGGACGCGTTCAGAGGCGCAGCCTTTGCATTTGTGCATATCATAGCGTATCGTAATTACGTATCTTACGTAACACCGGGAGGAATGATGGACCCAGAGCAGCCACGCCCCGCCACCGGGCGCCGCGGCGTCACGCAGGAACAGGTGACCGCCGCCGTCGACGCCCTCATGCTGCGCTACGGGGAGTTCCCCACCCTCAAGCAGGTCCGCGACCATCTCGGGAGCGGCTCCATGGGCACCATCAGCAAGTTCGTCGCGCGCGTGCGCGAATCGCGCTCCCGCTCGCCACAACCGCCCGCCCGCCTCTCCGACGAACTGACCGCCGCCCTCACACGCGAACTCGAGCAGCGCGCCGCCCACGCCCGCGCCGAACTCGAGGAGCACCTCACCGAACTCAAGCAGGAGCGCGACGACCTCGCCGACGACGGCGAGCGCCTCGAGGGCCAGCTCGACGAGCTCGAGAAGCGCCTCCAGAGCACCGAACGCGAACGCGACAGCCTCGCCGGGCGCGCCGCCGAGCAAGCGACCGAGATCAGGCGGTTACAACAGGAGAACGAGCGCGAGCGCCGCGCCGCCGAAGAGGCGCGCGCCTCCCTCTCCCAAGCCGAACTCAAGCTCAACGCGCAAGCCGACGCCCTCGACGTCGCCACCCGGGAGCTGAAGGAGCTACGCCCCGAGCGTGACCGCCTTGCCCAGGCGCGCCAGGAGGCAGCGCAGCGCGCCGCCGTCCTCGAGGCGGAACTCAAGGCCGCCCGCGAGCAGGCGGCCAGCGCCCTCGAGCGAGAACGGGCCGCCGCCGAGCGCGCCGCCGCCCTGGAGGAGCGCGTCCAGACCGCCGAACAGGCGCGCGCCCAGGCTGACAGCGAACTCGCGCGCACCGCCACGCACCTCGAGGCCGCCGAAGCCGCCCACCAGGCGGCCCTCACGCGCGAGCAGGCGGCTGCCGAGCGCCTCCAGAAGGCCGAGGAGGCGTTGGCCTCCGCCCGCCAGGAGACAGCCGAACTGCGCGGCCGCGCCCACGCTCTCCAGGAAGCTAGCGGCAAGAAGCGCACAAAGTAGGCCGGCCACCTTCGGAACCCGAAACGCCCACCGGGCCTGGAGCGACCATTCACGCTCGTGGTGTGCTATTAGGCGCCCATCTACCTACGCGCCCTTACGGCCACCGAGCTGCGCGCGCCCGGACGGGCGCTACCGGACCCGCCCCTGCCTCCCGGGACCGGTCTAGAGTGATGGGATGCCTCACCAGAAGCAAGGCGAACAGGTGGCCTACACCTGGCGAGAAGTGCGCGCCAAGGCCATCAAGGAAGGCCGTCTCAACGAGGAGTCTCTCGAGGCGCACAAGCGCCGAATGCTCGCCGAGGAACACGCCCACGCCGAACGCCAGCAGGACGACGAAGACGGCGACGCCTAGGGATCCCGCTCCACCAGCGCTAAGAGCTCTGCCAGGTCAGCGACGCTGAAGCCCTTGAGCCTGCCAGCCACAAGCCTTGCGGCCTCCGCCTCGCTCAAAGACAGCGCCTCCGCCACCTGGCCGGGCTCCCAGCCGCACGCCTCCAAACCGTCCAGTATTCGGCTCGCCAGGCGCGCCTTCGCGAGGCGCACTTCGGGATCCTCAAGTCCCAGGTCGGCGAACACGTTGCCGCTGCCTCGGATGATCACTTGCTCGTCATCGCTCTTACCCACGACACCTCCCGCGCCCGCACGAGCGGACGCGGCACCTCAGTAGCGCTCGTCGTCGCGCAGCTTCCTGATGAACTCGCCGGCGCTTTCGCGCATGGGCGGCGTGCTGGCGCGCAGGCGCGCGCCGTCAGGAAAGCGCGCCGCGCCCCCGGGCGGCACCAGATGCGCCACCGGCTCGCCGTAACGCGTGACGACGACCATTTCGCCCGCCTCCACCGCCGCCAGGAGCTTCGACCACTCCCTACGCGCCTCGGTAACGCTCACCCTCCGCACCAGCCACCACCTTCAGGAACAGCCTACCCGCGACAGCGGTGACCACCAGGTAGGGAACCGAAACAGAGAACAGCCCGCCGTGGGGGGTCGGCGGGCCGACGCCCAAAAGTATCAACGAATCCAGCTGCCGAACAGCCCTGCTCTCTTCACCGAATTCAGCCGCCACCAGGCGCCTAAACTCCACTAGCGGCACGACGCAGCTCGTCGACGCCGGCAACGGCGCGCGCTCAAGTAGATCCACGAGCGCCTCGAGCTCGTCCGGCAACAACCAGTTGACAACCTTGTGGGCGATGACCAACTCCTCGAGAGACATACCCAACGCTAGACCCTATAAAGCCACTCGAGGCTGGCAAGTTGGCTCAAACCTAGGAAACCTGGGCCGCAACTCAGGCGGGTGCGCCCGACAGCATGTGCTCGACTAGCTCCAGCACGACCTCATCCTCGTCCGCGTCGATCAGCTCCTGCGGCACGTCACCGTCCAACGCCGGGTGTGGCGTCCTTAGCCACAACTCCACGCTCGCCTCGTCATAACCCGACAACTGGCGCAGGCCCTCACGGATCTCCTCCACTAGACTTCCCATCCTCTGCTCCTGTCACGCAGCTATACTGCTGCCATAGACCCCGGCCCCTTCCTCTCCGGCTCACCGCCGCGACGAAGCCCGGGGCTTTTCTTACCCACTCA
>CALCHY010000298.1 GCA_937907415.1 uncultured Trueperaceae bacterium | reverse complement strand
TGCGCGAGCAGATGCGCGTCGAGATCCGCGACCTGCAGCAGCGCCTCGGCATCACGAGCGTCTACGTTACCCACGATCAGATCGAGGCCATGGCCATGTCTGACGTGGTGGTGGTCATGAACGCCGGCCGCGTCGAGCAGGTGGGCAGCCCGCGCGAGATCTACGCGCGGCCAGTGTCGCGCTTCGTGGCCGACTTCATCGGCGACGCCAACTTCCTGCCCGGCGTCCTGCTGGACGCGCGCACCGTCCGCATAGCCGGCGCCACCCTGACGCTGGCCGACCCACTCCAGCAGCGGCCAGGCGCCAACGTGGTGGTCGTGGCGCGCCCAGAGGCCATGAACCTCGCGCGCGCCGCCGAAGAGGAGGCGCACCCCACCGGAACCCTCCTTGGCACCGTGACCCGCACGTCGTTCCTCGGCACGATCGCCCGCTACATGGTGGCCGTCGAGGGGCTACCCGACCTCCAGGTGGACGTGGCCAGCCCCGCCGAGGCGGGCTTGCTGGCGCCGGGCACGCAGGTGACGCTGGCGCCCGGCGCTTTGCATGCGTTGGCGGCGGAGGGGTAGCCGGGCCCCTCAGCCCTTCAGGGCCTTGTGCTCCGCCTTGATGGCCCCCACGCGCTCGGGATCGAGGATGAGGTCGAGCGCGCTCGCGGCCATGATCTTGGCGGCCGTCACGAGGGCGTCCCAGGCCATCTCGGTGTTGCACGCCTCCGCGAACGCCACCGTGTGCGGCACCGAGCCCTTGGTGTCGAGCGGCAGGTTGAAGGTGACGTGCGGGATGTACTGGCTGACGTTGCCGCTGTCTGCCGAGGCGAACGTCTGCGGGTCGCCGTCGGGCTGCTCGAGGCCCACCAGTCCGAGGTTGTCGAGGACGACCTCGCGCAGGCTCGGCACGACGAGGCGCTCGGCGTACACGGGGTCCTCCTCGATCTCGAGGGTCGCGCCCGTCATCAGGGCGGCGCCGCGCGCGCAGTCATGCACGCGGTCGCGGAGGGTCTCGATACGAGAGCTTGACCTGAAGAGGTCGCCCGCCTATACTTTTCCAACAACAGGAATGTAATTCCATTCAATGGAATCTGGGTAAAGATGAACATCGAGGCAATCGACAGAGTCTGCGCCATTATCGAGTACTTAGCTGCTCATCCGAGCGGCGTGGCGATTGGCCGACTCGCAGACGCCGTTGGTTTTGCGCCCAGTACCTTGCACCGCTACCTGAGCGGCCTACGCAAGCATGGGCTGGTCGAACAGCGGGACGACCGGAGCTATGCGCTTACGTCGCGCCTATACCTCTTAGGTCTCGCAAGCGCGAGGGGCTCATCCTTAGAGGCGAGCGCGCAGTCGAGCCTTCGCCGATTGGCAGATATCTCCCAAGAGACGGTCTGTTTGATGGTGCGTGACGGCGATCAAGTAGTTTGCATCGAACAAATTGAGAGTGGGCACCAGCTCCGTATCGAGGCTCGTGTTGGCTCTAGGAGCGACATACGGTTGGGCTCATCAGGGCGCGTTCTGCTTGCATTCGCTTCACCTCAGGTACGTGAAGAGATGTTGGCGCGCGCGCCTCTGGAGCGACGTACGCCAAACACGGTTACCGATACGAATGAGCTCCGCAGCGTTCTTGAGGCCATCCGCCGCGATGGCTACTACGTAAGCAGCAGTCAGGTTGACGAAGGCGTGCTGGCTGTTGCGGCCCCCGTCCGCGACAGCTCAGGGGAGGTGATCGCAGCAGTGTCCGTCGTTGGGCCCGGAACCCGACTCGCCGCGGAACCAGTGCTCTCGCAGACGATTCGGCTCGTCCAAGACGAGGTCGCCGTGCTCTCGCAGCGCCTGGGATACGCCCCGTCCTTCTCGTCCTCCGTCGAAAGGAGTTTTCAATGAAGCGCACAATCGCAATGCTCGTTGCTCTCGTACTGGGTTTTGGACTGGCCCAATCGGGGACGTTGAGAGTCCTGCTCAGTTCGCAGCTTTCTACGCTTGAACCACAGAACACGACAGATACTGACAGCGCGGCGGTGCGTTACCAGATCTACAACGGGTTACTCACCATGACAGCTTCAGGTCAACCTGTCGCGGACCTGGCTCAGAGCTGGAACATAAGCGATGATGGTATTACTTACACTTTCACCCTCCGCGACGGTGTGAAGTTTCATGACGGAACTCCGCTCAACGCCGCTGCCGTCGTTGCGACTTTCAACCGCTTGCTGGAGCCCGACCGGAATACGAGCGGGACCGCCTACTTCAAGCCGATTCTCGCGAGCGTTGAAGAGGTTAGCGAGTTGCAGGTGCGGTTCAGGCTGTTCGAGCCCTTCGCCCCGTTCCTAAATACGCTCGCGCTTTCCACTGGCCATATCATGAGTCCAGCGGCAATCGAGCAATTTGGGGAAAGCTACGGCGAACACCCGATCGGTACCGGTCCTTATAGGTTCGTAGAGTGGGTTCGAGGCGAGCGTCTCGTGTTAGAGCGCTTCGACGACTACTTTGATGGCCCTGCCCCGCTAGCGCGCATCGAGTACAGGATCGTTCCCGAGGCTTCCACGCGAGTCGCGCTCCTCGAAACAGGGGAAGCGGACGTAATCCTTCGAGTCAGTCCCGATGAAGCGGCGAGGCTCGCCGACAACGGGCACATCGTTCTCGAAACGACACCGACGTCTCGAGTCATGTTCCTCGCCATCAATCTGACCCGCGCCCCCTTTGATGATGTGCGCGTCCGACATGCTCTTAATCACGCCGTCGACGTTCGCGGCATAATCGACGCACTGATCGGTCCGGATGTCGCGCAAGCAGACTCCCCGCTCGCACCTAATGTCTTTGGTTACGCATCCATAAAGACCTACGAACACGATGAGCAGCTGGCCCGTGAACTGCTTGCAGAAGCCGGGTATCAGCCGGGTGACATAACGATCAATCTCTGGTCACCAAACGGCCGCTACGTTCAAGACGCGACCCTCACGCAGGCCGTTGCCCAGGAACTCGAAGACTTCGGAATCCACGTCAACATCCGGTTGTTCGGGGACTTCGCCGAGTACCTCGTGACTGGCTTCATCGAGGATCGGGGCGACATGATGCTAGTTGGCTGGGCTCCATCCAGCCTGGAGGCCGAAGGCGGTCTTTACCAGATCCTGCACGGCGATCGCGCAGGCCAGTTCGCTAACAACTCCGGTTACAACAACCCCATAGTGAACCGCTTGATCGAGGAAGCCCGCGCAGAGACTACCGACGAGGGCCGCATTGCCAAGTACGCGGAGGCCCAAGAGATCATCATGGAAGACGCTCCCTGGATCTTCCTCTACGCGCAGCCGGTCATAACCGCCCACGCCAGCAATGTTCACAACGTGATAATTCTGCCTTCCGAGCAGCTAGTTCTCAGGACAACCACCAAGGAATAGAGGGCGTCAGTGTATGTGCTTCGCCGGCTCCTCGAAGCCGTCCCTGTCCTAATAGCCGTCACCTTCATCGTGTTTGTATCGGTGCGGCTTGTTCCCGGGGATCCGGCGCGCACAATTGCTGGGCCCGAAGCCGGCGACGCAACGGTCGAGGCCATTCGTAAAGATTTGGGCCTCGACCGGCCGGTGTTGGCGCAGTACGTCACATTCATGGCACGCATATCCACTGGCGACTTGGGCAATTCGTACTATTACAAGACTCCCGTGTTACAGGAGGTGCTGCGGCGGTTCCCAGCAACCTTGTACTTGGCGGCAGCCGCCATTGTTATCTCTTTAGTCATCGGCATTGGAATTGGCACACTCTCCGCCGTGATGCGTGGCAGCTTGGCCGACCGCGGCACCTTGATTTTTGCAATCGCGGGCGTGAGCATGCCTTCCTTCTGGTTAGCCCTGATCTTGATCATCGTCTTCGCCGTGAATTTGGGGTGGTTGCCGGCAGGTGGCTATGGAACCTGGCGCCACTTAATTTTGCCGGCCCTAACCCTTGGGTTATTCGGCGCTGGAACCATAGCGAGATTCACGCGCAGCAGTATTCTGGAAGTTCTTCAGCAGGACTACGTTCGGACGGCCCGCAGCAAAGGCCTTCGGTTCAGAGCCGTGTTGCGCAAGCACGTCCTGCGAAACGCGCTGATTCCGGTAATAACGCTCTTGGGATTACAGCTTGGGGCGTTCCTAAGCCGAGCCGTGGTCACCGAAACGGTTTTTGGGTGGCCCGGCATCGCCCGGGTCACCGTCACTGCCGTGTTGGACCGGGACTTTCCACTCATTCAAGGAACCGTGCTGTGGCTCGCTCTCGTGTTCATCGTCACAAACCTGGTAGTTGACGTGCTCTATTCACTCATTGATCCGCGGATACGCTATGCATAGTCCTAACGAGCCAGCCGAAAGACTCGCGGCCGCCAGTACGGTAGCCACGGAACCAGAGAGCAGCAGCGGGACCCGCGACAAGCGGCCCTGGTATCGACAGGATTCAACCGTTCGCACATTATTGGCCGATCCGTGGACCATCCTCGGCGCGGTGATTGTTGTCGGATTCATTGCCATCGCGATCCTCGCTCCTTGGCTCGCACCTTCCGACCCGACGCGTGGAAGTGTTGCACTACGCCTCAAGCCCCCTTCAACCGAGTATTGGTTCGGGACGGACGGGCTTGGACGCGACCTGCTTTCGCGCCTACTTTACGGCGCACGGCTGTCAGCCTTGATTGGGACACTATCGGTAGTCGTATCGGGCGGAATCGGCATATTCCTAGGTGCCATAGCAGGGTACGCGGGAGGTTGGGCAGATACCATCGTTGGCCGAACTGTTGATACGTTGCTTGCGTTCCCCGGAATACTATTGGCAATTCTGATTCTCGCCATTTTGGGTCCCGGAATCAACAGTGTGATCCTCGCCGTTGGCATTTTCGGTGTCCCGACGTACGCGCGCGTGGTGCGCGCGACCGTCATGAGCGTCAAGCAGTTGGACTTTGTAGAGGCGGCAGGGGCACTTGGGGCCCGGCATGGAGTCATTCTCATGCGACATGTGATGCGCAATAGCTGGGCACCCATCATTGTCCTGACGAGCCTCAATTTTGGCACAGCGGTACTTACCGCATCGGCCCTCTCATTCCTCGGGGTCGGTGTTCAGCCGCCTAGCCCCGAATGGGGCGCAATTATCGCCGAAGGTAGGCAGTACATACGGGTGGCGCCGCATATCACGACGATTACCGGCCTCTTCATCTTTGTCACGGTCCTGGGCTTCAATCTTCTCGGCGACGGGCTCAGGGACGCTCTCGACCCCAGGACCCAGAGCAAATGATGTCAGCTCAGAGTGCCGCTAGCTTGGTGATAGACGCGGTCGACGTTCAGGTGTTGCCGAGCGAACTGAGCCAGGGTTTGACGCTAAAAAACATGCAGATTACGGGCCGACGCGACCTACCGGTGGTTCAAGTGGCGGCGGGAGCACTACGAGGATACGGAGAGTCGCCCCCACTACCATCGTTTACTGGACTGGACGCGCATGCCACTGCCGAAGGCCTACGCCAGGTTCGTGAGCGAATCATTGGCCAGGAGGCCAGTGCGGCTCTCGAGGGATTGCATAGCGAGCCTGGACTACCCGGCCCCGTGCGTTGTGCGCTGGATATCGCCCTTCACGACCTCATCGCACACGCGATGGGAGTTCCAGTCGACCGGCTCTTGGGGTCCAGGCAGCAGCAGTCAGTGCCAATTAGCCGGGCCATCGGTTTTCACACCGCTAACGACCTCGCCGACTTGGTCAAGCTGTACCGCTCCCTTGGAGTGAATGCTTTCAAGGTTAAGGTCGGCCGAGACCTTCATACAGATCTGCAAGCTATCGAAGTCGTGCGGCGGTCCGCTGGCGTCGAGTGCGAGATCTCCATCGATGCTAACGAGTCGCTTTCAAGGGGAGATGCCGTCGCGCTTGCGCGGGCTGCGAAGGGGTTCGGGGTCGCGTACTTCGAACAACCAGTAGTTCGCACTGACCTCGATGGGCTCCGGGCCGTACGGGAAGCAGGGCTGCTCGTCATGGCAGACGAGAGCGTTTTCAGCGCCAACGACGTGGCGCGACTGAGCGATGCAGAGGCGGTCGATCTAATCGCCATCAAGCTCATCAAATGCGGTGGGCTAGGTCCAGCAATGGAAGTAGTTCGCGCTGGCCATGCATACGGGCTTCCCGCAACCGTCATAGACCCCCTTGGCAGCGCAATCAGCCTACATGCGGGTCTCGCCGTAGCCTTGACCATAGAGCCACATCAGTACGCGCATGGCCTAAGCGCAGGCTTCGATGTTGATTCTCCATTCGCACCGCACGTGCAGCTCGAAGGTGGGCGGCTCAGCCCAAGGGACGCGCCCGGACTCGGCATTGACGTGACCTGGCCAGCTAAGGCAGAGCGGCTATGAGCAATGTTAGCCTTGAAAACGAGGTAATTCGTACGATGCTCGCTCGGAGGTCGGTGCGAGCTTTCACTGACGACCCGTTGCCAGACGGAGTGGCCGCAGTACTCAAGGAAGTCATGCGGCGCGGGCCAACCTCATCGGCCTTACAAACCTACACGTTCGTCTTTGTTCACAACCGAGCAATCCGCGCCGCCATTCGCAAGTGGTGCGGGGACCAAAGGTGGGTCGAGGAGTGCGCCCTCCTGATTGTTGCATGCAGTGATCATCGTCGCGTAGAGAATATTACGGTCGCTCGGGGCTATCCCTATCGCGCCTCGGACTTGCGCATTCTGATCTCGTCTGTCGAAGACTTGACTATCGCGTTGACCAACGCAGCCCTCGCTGCGCAATCGTTTGGACTCGGTACCGTGATGATTGGCGGTATCGCAAACGGTGCCCGCGAGATAAGCGGACTCCTTAATCTCCCCCCACGCGTCGTGCCGCTGCTAGGACTATGCGTAGGCGGCCCAGCCCCCTCCCAACGTTGCCTTGAAGCGCGACCCCGCATCCCCGCCGAACTTGCCTTTCACGAGGACAAGTACGACTTGCGTGCAGACCGCGAAGCCGAGCTGCTTGCTGACCATGACAGGGCTGTCATTGATCGCGGCTATTACGACGGTCGCCGCATTGACTGGGACGAGCTGCATGCGTCTTCAAGCGCCGCTGACCCCGTCGAATACGACGCCTACGGGTGGTCAGAGCACACGGCCCGGAAACAGGCGCGTACCTGGTGGATGAGCGCAGGGCCGAAGTTGCTTTTAGACCTACAAGCGCTTGGTCTGCGTCTGGGTCTTGAAGAGACCGCCGTAGGCGGGGGCACCACCGATTCAGAGGAAGGGAGAACATAATGAAGCTAGCCTTCGCAACCATTGGGGAAGCTCCCCGAGACGACCTCGTGCCGTACCTACGGGGCCGATTGCCAAGCCGTCTAGAGGTAATCGAAGATGGGGTACTCAACCACCTGGACGAAGAGGGACGGCGTGGCCTGGATGCGCGGGACGACTCGTTGCATCTGGTTACGCGCGCTCGCGACGGTAGCGCCTACAAGCTCAACTATGCACGCACATTGCCCCACATGCAAACAATCGTAGATGGGCTGGTCGGCCGAGGTGCAGACCTAGTTGTCATCATTTGCGGTGCCGACTGGAGCCCGATACGGGCGGGTGTTCCAGTGGTCAACCCCGGCCGCTTATTCCCAAACCTCGTGCAGGCCCTTGGAACCGGACTACGACTCGGGGTAATCAAGCCCGACGAGGGTCAGATTCCGCACACTATCGCGCACTACACCTCCTTGGGGCTTGATCCGGTTGTTACGGCCGCCTCGCCCTACGCGGCGAACCGCCTCGACCGTGCCAGGCAGGCCGCTGAGATGCTGCGCGCCGAGTCGGTAGACCTTATCTGGATGACTTGCGTTGGGATGGACGAGGAAATGCGTGAGGCAGTTCATGACGTCTTGCCACGACCCACGATCCTTGCGAGGTCAATCCTTGCCCGCGTCATCGATGAACTGATCGGCGCACCTGCCCTACAAAGCGCGAACAAGAATGGAGTCCTCTCATGAGCCCACTGGCCGATGACGAACTTTCTCCGCTCCTTGAATCGGTTGATCGAACTCGCCTGTCAAAACACCTCGATTGGTGTGCTGACGTGCGCCGTGACACCGGTGGCCCAGGCGAGGCGAAAATGGTCGAGTACATCGTCGACACCCTTGCGGCAGACAACATCGCTGTCACGGTTCATGAGTTTGATGCGTTCTTGTCCTATCCTCGCCACGCGGTTATAGAGGTCCTAGCTCCTGAGCCCCGAACTATCCGTTGTGTCACCCATTCCTTTGCCACTTCGACAGGACTAAATGGGCTTACGGGAGGGCTGAAGTACCTGCCGAACAAGATAATGAAAGATGGTGCCGGACGAGTTGCCTTGGTAGACGGGCTTGCAATGCCGATCGAGGTACTACAAGCGAGCGAGGCAGGCGTCCAGGCCCTCATCTTCGCAAATGCGGAATGGTACATCCACAACATGATCGTGACTACCATCTGGGGCGGAGCCCCCACTCCGGATCAGGTCGATCGCCTACCCAGCATTCCTGTGGTCAGCATCGCGCATGAGGACGGAGATTGGTTGAAGAAGATGCTAAGCGCCGGCCCGGTCGAGCTTAGGATTACGACAGAGGTCGAGACCGGGTGGAAGCGAGTGCAGCTCCCCGAAGTACGCATCCCTGGAGCTAGCGGCTCTAAGGACTTCGTACTGGTAGGTGGTCACTACTGTAGCTGGGAGGTAGGGATTACTGACAACAGTACGGGCGTTGCGTCACTGCTAGAGATTGCTCGTAGCCTCCACGCGAATCGACACAAATTAGCCCGCGAGGTGCGAGTCGCCTGGTGGCCGGGGCACAGCCAAGGACGATATGCAGGCAGCACGTGGTATGCAGATCACTTCTTTGAGGACCTTGCCGACCACTGCGTCGCCTATCACAACATCGATTCGCCGGGAGTAAAAGGCGCAACGAAGTACATACTCCGACATACGTCCGCCGAGATCGAAGCTTATGGGCGCGAAGCTGTTGAGAGCCAAACGGAGCAACGCAACCCAGACGTACATCGGCCTAGCCGCGCAGCCGATCAATCATTCCTGGCGAACGGCGTCCCATCGTGCTCGCTATACTCGTTCTTGCCGGACGGGCATCCGGACAGTAGACCCTGGACAGGTGGCGGCGCCAGCGCGTGGTGGTGGCACAGCGAACACGACACGAGAGACAAGGCCGACGAAGACATCTTGGCAAAAGACACGCGACTGTCAGTTAAATTCGTGGCCGGCCTAGCAACGGAAACGGTCTATCCGCTCGACTTCAACTACCTCGCACAGGAGACGTTCGACTTCCTGGTGGCGGCGCGTGAGGCATCTCGACCCTACCTAGACTTGGATAGTGTCGTTGGGGCCGCCGATGACCTCGTCTCAGCGACTCGGCGCCTAAATGCTGCGCTGAAATCCAACGCGTCTGGTGATCCCGAGTCAGCGAACGAGGTGCTTCGTAGGTTGGCTAGGAAGCTCATACCACTGATCTACACGGCCGAAGGGCGCTACACCCATGAGGTTGCCGATATCACACCGAAGATGAGCACACACACAGCATCGCTGTACCCAGGCTTGAATAAAGCCTTCGGACTGGGAGCGCTCACGGGTGAGAATGAGCGGGGATTCCTCTTGGCCGGACTGGTACGTCAGGCTAACCGCTTCCGCACTGAGCTGCGTGATGCTACGGCAATCGCTGAGGCCTATATTGGAAGCTTGGTGGGGACGAATTGACTTCCAGGGCGCGCCGTTCGTTCGTAGGCAGAAGTGGCTGAAACGCGAGTCTAGGACTAGAGTTTGACCAGGTCGGGGTCTGACTACCAGCAGACTGGGCATCTGAAGGAAGGTGTCACCTTGCTTGTGCATAGTGTGGATCGGAAAGAATCTTCCCCTCGCACTCTTCCTGTCACCTTCCGAGATGGATGGTGCGCTCGACTCCGTTCTGTCGTTGAACCGAGCTGCTATCCGCACTACCGGAGTTGTGCTGTTCGCGGATAAGCTGTCGGCCAGCGGCGCGTTGGATTCCCTGTTCGAGCAGATTGGCGTGTCAACGGACACCCAGACTCGGTTCTTCGTCAGTTTTGGTGGAGGCCTGGGCTGTCTACGGTGGTCGTGTGATAGCGGCCTTGGCGCTAGTGCCAGTTTGTGGCTTGTCTTGGACTTCCCCAGGCCTCGGTGGGTTGGTAGAGGACTTTGTTGCGGAGTAGGTGCAAGCTGGCACGGCCATACATGGTGCGCTTGATGAGCTTGAGGCGGTTGACGTTGCCTTCGGTGGGGCCGTTGCTATACAGGCGGGTGAGGGCGTTGATGACGGCGTGGTAGTCGGTCTTGAGGCCGGCAACGAAGCGTTTTCAGGGGGCTGCTGGGTTGTTGCAGGATGATTCGGCACCAGGCGTTCCAGGAGTCAGTATCGTGGTGCCTTATGGCGTCTAGGCTGAAGTTTCGGTTGTTCGGGATGTAGTTCTTCCGTCCTGCACGCGAAGTGCAAGGTTTTCGGGGTGCGGCGGGATGTCTACACGCTGATGTTGGCCAGCAGGTCCAACGCCTGCCCCAAGTTAAACAGTTTGGCGTTTTGTTCGCGTCTGTAACGGGGTCCTTGTTGGTGTTTGCCACTACATGGCGTGTTGGGCTGGTACGTCAGCTCCGAGGGCGGCGAGGATCTGCTTCTGCTTGGCGTCGGGGGTGGTGGTCTTGGTGATGGTGAGGCCGGCGTGCTGCACCGGGATGCGTTGGATGCGAGAGAGCTCGGTGAGGGCGGCGGGCGCGCCGATCTCGAACCCAGCCTGCTCCAAGCGGTCGTCGATGATGCGGGTGAGCAGGTAGGCGAGCACGCGCGATTGCACGTGGCCCCTGACGCCCGCTTCGCTCTTGTGGTGGATGGGCCTGAGTTCGAGCGGCGTCTTGAGGGTGCGGAAGGCGTCCTCGACGCGCCACAGCCCGCGGTAGGCGAGCGCCACCTCGCTAGCGGGCAGGGTGGTGGTGGTCCTGAGCACCCACTTCCCGTCGTACCTAGCGTCGTCCTCGATGCGGCCCTTATCGATGTGGGCGTTGCTGCCGTCGACCTTGAGGTAACGCCGGGCGCCGGGCTTGAGGCTCTCGCGCCACGAGCCCTGCTCCAGTTGCTGCTCTAGGTGGCTCAGGATGGCCTCGCGTTTGCGGGCGTCCTCCTCGGCCCTCGGTTGGTTGCGGCACAAGATGAGGCGCTCGATGCCATCGCGGCTGACTTCCTTGACGTCGATGGTGGGCGTGACGCGCTGGTAGCGGCCAGCGCGTGCGAGCGCCTCGTGGCTCGCCTTGCGGCGCAAGCGCTCGGCGATGATGTAATCGATGTTGTCCTCGCGCAGCGCCTGCAGGTTGGCTTGGCTGACCATGCCGCGGTCGGCGACCACCACGAACGAGCCCAACGCCAGGCGCTCACGGAACTCGGCGCTGGCCAACGCCATGCTCCTGACGTCCGACTGCTTGCCGGGGTAGAGCCAGTGCCCCAAGGGGTAACCCTCGCGGCTGGTGAGCAGCCCGAGGTTGACCTGCGGCCGGTCGCCGCGCTTGTCGCGCGAGTACCCGAAGCTGGCGAGCCCCTCGGGCCCGAGCCCCTCGAAGTAGCTGCTGGTGGTGTCGAACAGCACGAGGGACGCGTCGGCGAACAGCTTGCCGGTCAGCACGCCCGTCAACCTGGCCTCCAGTTCGGGCCCGACGTCGGCCAGGAACTTGAGCGTCCGGTAGGCGTGCTGCAGCTCGATGCCCTCGAACTCCGGCGCGTGCACCCGCGAGAGCCACTCCGTCACTAGCGCCCGCTCGCTGGAGGGTTCCAGCACCCGCGCGAACACGATCGCCTTCACCACCTCACTAACCGGGAAAGCGAAACGCCGCCCCGCCGCCAGGTCAGCCAGGATGCCGGGCAGGCCCAGCTCGCTCCACACGTGGTTCAGGGCATGCACCGCCCCGAATTCCCGGCCCGGGTGCAGCACGGCCGCCTCCAGACCCGAGGTGTCGCCCACCGCCAGGGTGCCGTAAGCCGCCAGCGACCTCACCAGCCGGTCGATGTCGGCCGGAACCAGTTGGTCTTCGCGGCCGAGCTTCGCCACCACCCGCTGCCGGACCTTGTCACCATCGCGGTAAGACTCCACCAACTGCAGGTAGGTGAGTTGCCGGCCGCCGCTGCGCACGCTGGTACGCTTCACGAACATTGCCACCATGATAGCACGCACACCACTCGCCCATCACGCCATCGCACATCCACTATTGCCACTACAGCAAATCCACCGAAACGACAAGCAAGCCCGCTCCCCACGCAAACAGGAACGGGCTACAAGCTCAACTGTTCAACTTGGGTCAGAAATCCCCAAGCGCCTTCAGTAACCCCTCACGCGGCTCCGCATAGTAGAGGATGCTCAGCTTCATGATCATCTCGTCCGACAACTCATTCAGTTGGCGGCGAGCCGATATCGGTATCAAGAGGAAGGTCGCCCCTTTCTCCACCGCTAACTCTGCGATGTCGACCGCGTTATACACCGAATCTAGGCCACCGCCTAAGTTTAGTCCTCCAACGGCGATAAGCCCGCCACGAAGGTTTTTGCCTAGTAGTGCGGAGCATAGTGCTAATAAGACAGGGAAGCCCAGAGCAGCACCACCCTTAGCCGCATCAAATGCCCTGAGTTGTATCGAGAACTCGTGAGAGCGCGGGTCGTTATCGCCCACTAACTCTTTGGCTCTAGCGTAGAGGTTCTGTTCCGCGTAACGCACGCTTTCGGTGAAGGGCGCCGGGGAGGGACGGTTTAGGACACGAACGCCAGATCCCGGTCCAAACGTTGCGTCAACACGGAAGAGCCCAGCGTTCTCGTCCGTGCCGCCCCCGCCGATAGCCCAAACCTGCCCTGGAGGCAGGGGGTCGGTACCGATTGAGTCCTCGCTCTGCACCTCGGGTGTTGACACGAACTGCTCAGTGCCGTCCTCCCCAATCGTGTACGAGAAGTGCGTGTTCCGAAACTCGGCCGCTCCGATCCTTTTCTGTTGCTCCTTCACACGCCGGCGAGATTCTAGAGCTAGGCGAACGGCCCACTCTAGGTCCTCGTCTGGGACTTGTGATTCTGGGTCGGGGTAGACGAGCTTTATTAGACCGCTTACTGTGCGTTGAACTGCGGTACTGTCTCGTCCGCTAAGCGCCCCACCGAGTTGCACGCGGTTATGCATCACCGAGGACCTGCCCTGGGGCCGCAGGCGAGTCCATGACTCGGCGAGGAAATCGCTGACTAGCCCGAAATGTTGGGTGAAGAGGCCAGAGTGGAGCTTAGGGACGTCCCAGCCTGGCACATAAGCATGAATTCGGTCCATGAAGGCGGTGTCGTCTCGCATCTCGGGCGGGAGGGGACTTAGTAGGTGACCGATTCTTTGCTGGTGTTCGACGTCCACATCGAAATTGCCTACTAGAACGATGCCGCCTTCGGCGCGGATGCTCTCTTGGCCGCGGGAGAACTCCCCTGACTCCATGTAGCCTTTCATGATGTTCACGCCGTCCTTCTGGTCAAAGGACACGCCAGAAACCTCATCGAAGCAGACGACGTCGTACTGGGCCACCAGGCCCCGCTGACCAGTGGCGTTGTTCACGAACATCTTAGCTACGGTTGCCTTGCCGCCCGAGATCAGGTGGGCGTAAGGCGACACTTGCTGGAATAGGTGTGACTTGCCGGTGCCGCGGGGCCCGAGCTCGACCATGTTGTAGTTGCGCTCAACGAACGGCACGATCCGTAGTAGAAGCACGTCCTGTTGACGCTGCGTTAGCTCTGCAGGCTCGAAGCCGATGCTGCGCAGCAAGAAATGCTTCCACTGCTCAGCTGTAAACGCTTTGCGGCCTTCGTACAATGTTTCGAGGGGTGACCGCGTTGAGAGTTGGATTGGACGTAAGGCCGTTATCCCAAACGGCCGCCCGTACTTCTCTTGAGCGATAACGGCGTCGTACTCCAAGTCCACCTCGGCGTAGAAGCCTCCTGTGAACACGCGCTGGTTATCGGTGGCGAGGCTCGGATCGATGCGCACGTCCCGCAACTGCAGGCTGGGTAGTTGCGCTAGGTAAGAATCCGTGGCTGAATCTAGTCGAGCGGTAACCAAGTCGATCAGTTTAATGCTGCCGCGTTCGCGGGCTTCAGCTTTGAACAGCTCAGCTTCGCCCGCCCTCACGGTGCGGTTCCGTAGCTGCCGTTCGACGATCGCGAGACCTTCCTCGATCTCGACTGGGTCGGTGGAGGCGCAGTATCTGCCGAGTAGGAACTCTCCAACATATGTCGGAACAGGGTACTGCCCTTTGAACTTATGAGCCAGGTCTTTACGGACGATGTACCCGTCGAACGCTTCAGCGGCAATCCGGTCTAAGGAGTCGATCGGGACTGGGTTCACGTGTCAGCTCCCACCGTGGTCGTACGTTGCAGCAGCACTGCTCCATCGGCGCTAAGGATAACGAGGTGGACGGCTTCTCCCTCGTGGGCGTCGTCCGCAGCGAGTGATACTTGGCCGTCAGTAGAGAGCGGCTTGGACTCCCTATCGAACAAGACCGAAGTTGAGGGGTCGGCACTCTTGGTTCTAAGGTCGGCGGTAAGCCCTTCAGGGGCGCCTGTCACTGTCACGCGGCAACGCAGACCAACCCAGCGAAGCGAATCGATATCTGCTGAGCTGGCAACTGCGCCGAGTTCAGAGGTTACCGTCAGCATCGGCAAGACAGTCTCCTGGACGCTCAGACCGCCATGCTCGTAGTCTTGGCCGGCAATGAAGTTCCCAATTCCGGGCGCTACGGCAATTTGCACCTCAGGGTCGAAGAACCACGGCACGGTCTGGTAGTCAGTAGTCGAGCTGGGCTTTAGCCTGGCGCAGCGGCCTTTGCGAACAACCGTCAGGTGTTCTGGCAACTCTACTTTGGGCAGGCTTTGCGGGAGGAGCAGCCACCCGTGATCGGTAACCACGACCACTTCCTGCCAGCCGTTGGCTAGTAGGCCGCTTATACGAGCGGCTATGTTCTTGACTTCATTTCTGAAGCGCCGACTTAGCCGCCACCCTTCGGCATGGCCGAGGCTGTCGAGGTTGCCGTACTCCATCCAGCCGCTACCTGTGGGGTCTCCCGCGTGCGACTCAGTGATGATCTGGAAGCCAGCGTCTTCGAGCACGCGGCGCAGAACCGGCGCCGTCACTGTTGTCGTTTCGAACACGGCGCTGAACTCCTTGCCGGCCCCGAGAAGCTCGGCAACCGGAGTGAGAGCAGGCTTGGCTGTTGCCGTTACGCCGGGGAGCGCTCCGAAGCGCCACGCTGTGTTTACGCTGGCGCCGCGGCTCTCTAACTCTTCAACTAGCGCCTGACCAACGTCGTAACGGAGTCCGTCTGTGAACAGGATGCAGCGTCCGGGTACTGGTTCGGCCCGCGTCTCTAACCTGGGGAGCCCATGATCGTTGACGGCTCGCTGGAAAGTACGCGCACCTTCCTCGAGCCAAGGGCGGTAGATCGCCTCAACGGCAGCCTTGACAGCTTCCTCCTCGGCCGGGTTCGTAGCGCCAGCGAGGGACTCTAGGGCAGCAAGGTCGGCTTCCCAACCTGAGGTACTGTAGCGATCCGCTATCTCCGTGGGTGAACCGGTGCCTACCGGTGTGGATGTAGCCGTCGCTAGCCGCGTGAGGGGGACCAGCACTCGGGCCATCGGCGCCATACCGAGCTCGGCCCATACCCACGACCTGCGGTGGGAATTTTCGGCTTCGAGATTCTCTATTGCCTGCCGGGCTTCGCCGCCGGGCATCTCCGCTAGAGCAAGCAGTCCCTGCCTTAAGCGTTCCTCGGCCGCCTCGTTGTCTTGGGGCCACGCCTCCGATTCGAAGTAGTTTATGGCGTGAGGCCGGTTCTGGCCGGCTCGCCTGAGCAGGTCGGGAAGATGCGGATAGCGGTGGGGTGATTCCTTAAAGCGTGTCCACACCATCGACCATTCGCCTTCTCCTGCGGCCAGCTTTTCCGCGGCCGTTACTGCGCCTTCACGCTCGGGTTCAAGGCCGAAGCGGTGCTTGCTGAGCCCTTCGAAAGCCGACCATATGCCGGGGTCTTCCTCCGTCATGCGCCGCTTCTCCTCTGCAGGCTGGTTCATCCACGACAGGATCTGACGGACCGGGTCGGGGTTTAGAAGGGAGTTTAGGTAGGAGGCGTCTAGTGGAGCGTTGGCGGCAACAGTCTTCACGTCCTCCTCAAAAACTCTAACAACGGCTCGGTCTAGCGCCACGCGGGTCGCCTGGTCCTCGCTGACCTTGATGCCGAGGTGCCCTTGTAGGAAAGCGTGAGGCGTCCAGTCACGCCCGTTTTTCTGGCTGAAATACGCGCCGCGGTATTGCAGCTCGAGCAGTGGTTGCAGCTCTTCAGGACACGATTCGACAGCGCGCAGATCTTGCCGCCCGATGCCGGGGAGGTAGATGATGGGAATGCCCTCAGATAACCCTGGGACGGATAGAGCGCCGGCTAGGACGCAGCGAAGCCAGATGATAGGACCAGTCAGCGTTTCCGGGTCGTAAGGACCTAGAGTCAAAATCGGTAGTGTTGACCGTAAAGCAGGTATGAGTTTGGAGAGGCTGGAAGTCTTGTCGGTCCAGAGGATAGCGGCCGGCGCCACCACGTCGTTTGGGTTGTAGCTTCCAGCGTCCTGGAGGGCTTCCTCTAATCGACTAAGGACTGTGGCGGGGTCACTCATGGGGATCTGTAGATGCCAGACAGTGAGAGGTCATGCGGTTACCTTCGCATGTGCTTTCCTGGCTTCTTCCTTTTCCGCGCGCGTGAAGTGGAGGTCGTTGTGCCTTTCTGTTGTTCCGCTGGTGTTTGGGGTGGGGTCGTTGCCGCGGTCTTTGTTCCAGTTGATGGTGAAGCGGTTGCGTAAAATGCCGGCTTCTACCCAGGGGCGAGTGTTGAGGCGCACGCCGTCGTTTAGGTCTGGTTCCCAGCCGATGGGTTGTTCGTGCAGTGCCTTCCAGCGTACGTAGATGTCGTACGGAGGCTCGCCTTGGAGGATGAGTTCGAGTTTCTTCTTGAGCTCCTGCGCGGCGGCTAGCCGCGTGCCGGCGCCCTGAACGTCAGCGTTGACTTGATCTTGGACTTGCTGGATGTAGGAGCCAAGGTAGGTGTAGATGAGTCGTTCGAGTTTCGCTCGGTCGAGGGTGTGGTAGTTGAGGAGTGCGGAGAAGCCGTCTTTGCGTCCGTCTGTGACGTGCCAGATGAAGGGTCGGTTCTTGAAGAGTCGAGTGTGTTGCTTGAAGAAGTCGCCCCAGAGCCAGTCGTCTATTGTTTTGCCGTCGTAGCCTACTGAGGCGAGTAGTTCCGCTTCTTTTGTTGGGGACCATGTTGTGGAGCAGGCGCGCGCGAGGAGGGCGCGGAGTCGTTCGGCTGCGCTTTGTATGCCGGCTACGGGTGGCAGGCAGACGATACCGTCTTCGTCGATTAGGTCGTCGAGGTTCTGCTCGGACTCTGAGAATGGGTGGGGTTCTGTGCTCTTGCCTTGGTCGGGCCAGGAGTAGCGGAGGAGGCGGGCGACGCCTACCTGGAGGGGGTGTGTGCTTTCGGTGATGGTGCCGGTGAAGAGCCATTGGGTCGGGTCAGGAGAGCGAGGTTCTGGGAGGCCGGCTGGGTAATTCTCTAGGGCCTTCTGAGCCCAGAACCTAAGGTCGAAAGGTACTTTTAGGAGAGTCAGGTTAGTAACGTTTAATTTTTGGTCAACCTCTCGCACTGCGGTGTAATATTCCGGGGACGAGCAGAAGGCCCAGATAGCACTTAAATTGGCCGAATCCTTCGGAACTATTACGGCTGCATTATTGTCAAACGCATCTCCAGAATACAGGCTGGCGTTAAGAGAGCGTGTTTGATTAATACAGACACCCTGTTTATCCCAAGCCTCTAGGCCTCTTACCCACGCGCCATGGTTTTCTCCAAGGCGGAGATTCAAAAAGTCTCTGAATTGGCCCGAGCCATTCTCCCATAGGAAAACATTGCTCCGCCCTCCCCACTCCATGTCTGCTTCAACTGTAGATTGTTGGAGTATCCAGCCCTTACCTACTTCCTTCAATTCCCAGAAATAACGTCCAAAACGTGGAAAATCTCCAGAGCAGATTCCCTGGTAGGATTCGGCGTAATCAGCTAAGAGAGGTAGGCCTGAGTCTTGAGGATTAATTGTAATCCGCGAGTCCGGGTTGTTACGCTGATCCTCTTGAATTAATTCTGTAACACGGCTAGCAGCCAGCTCATGAGCTTTGTGTTCTGCTGTCTGTTCTCCGCTTACGTCTATCCCCGCCATGACATGCTCCGCAGCGGGTTGCGAGTTCGTGATGACGCAGAGAGCGACGTTAACCACCTCGCCTGAGATGGTTTCGAATGCGCCTGTGCCTAGTCTTGCGGCTACATTCCAACTCTGTGTTTGGAGCAGCTCCTTCCTGAGTTTCTTGTAGCTGCCGAGGAAGAGCCAGTTCTGCGGTGTGACTAGTGCATATGTGCCGCCCTTCTTCACGAAGTCGCGGGATCGTTCTACGAATGCGGTGGCGAGATCAGCTTTCCCGTTTGGATAGGCTTGTTCGATGTGGTCCTTGAGGGTGTCGGCCTGTTTGCCACGTGCGAGGTATGGAACGTTGGTGACGACCGTAGTGTACTGGCGTCGTAATAGGTCAGCGGCTCGGGTGATTCCGCGGGTTGCTTCTCCGAACACGGCGGTTACGGGGTCGTCTTGCTCGGAGGGACTGGCGAGGGCTTTGCCTAGTAGGCTTTCGACTTCTTCGAAGGTGGCGGTGAAGAGTGAATCGTCATCGGTGAGTCTTGTTGGGTCGATGAGACTACCGAGGTCGGGTGCGTTTTTGAACATGTGATAGAGACGCTTTAGTGCGTTGGCGGCTTTGGGTTCATCGCCGGCGAGTGTCGTCCATTCGCTTTCGGAGCTACCGACGCTTATGCCGCTGCAGGCGATGTTCATGGGTGGTAGCTGGCGGTAACCGCCAGACTTCCAGGCTTCAAGGGCGAGGTTGAAGGCGGCGATTTGGGTGCAGCGTGGGTCTAGTTCTAGGCCGTGAAGGTTGTTGCGGATTACTGCGTCGCCGGCCTCGCTTTCGGTGAGACCCTCTTCTATCATCCGGAAGCGCTTCATTAGGGCGAAGGCGGCTACTAGGAAATGTCCTGATCCGCAGCAGGGATCCATGATTGTTATGTCGGCTGCGCGTTCGGGCCACTTCTCGAATTTGCCGGCGGCGGGTGTGCCGTCGTCGAGGGTGCGTAGGTAGCTTTTGTCGGTGGGCAGGGGTTTATCTGGGTGGCGTGAGGTCCACCAGGCGCCGAGGGTGTTGTGCAATAGGAATTGCACCATGTAGTGTTCGGTGAATAGTTGGGTGACGGGTGCGAGGTCGGCGCCACCGACCTTTCGGCCGCTGGCGTTGACTTCGGTTTTGCGTTGCGTTTGCCAGAACTGGTATACCCAGCCGAGACCGTCGTCTGAAGTGAAGGCTGGCTTCGGAATGGCTTCGAGTAGGCGTTCGATGGCGCGTCGTTCTTCGGGTGCGAATTCTACTTTGGTGCTGGGATCGTCTTGGTTGAAGATGCCGGGCAGCATTTTGCTGGCGAAGTTGGCGGCTACTTCCCACGCGTCTGCGAGTCCAAGGTCGGGTGCTAGTTCGTCACATTCAGCGAGTGTTACTGGAATGTCGGAACCAGGGTAGATGAGTAGGTTGTTTTCGGTTAGGAAAGCTGCGAACAGCATCTGGTGCCATTTCTCATAGGCTGTTTCGCGAACTAAGCCGGGCATGGGGTCGTCTGAGGTTTTGTCGAGAGTGTCGCCAAGTTGCCTGGCTTTCGCGCGCAGCGCTCTGCGGAGCGCTCGCTGTTCTTCGCTCATGGTGGGGTAGAAGGTGGTTTCGTGCACCGCGAGGCGTTCAAGTGCTGCACGTGTGGCTTCTTCGACCACTGTGCGCGCTTCTACGATGGTGTTCTCCAGGGCGTTGCGTAACGAAGGTTCAAGTGGCGGCACTGCTTTGGTTCCTCTCTATGGTGAGTGCTGCGTTATCACGCGGGTGTTAACCCTGCGTGATAACGACGGGATTGCCCTCTTCTATGTGCTGCACGATCATGTCGCGCAGTTCTCGCAAGTAATTGTCGACTTCTTCGGCAGTTCTAAACGTATGTGTCGGAGCCATGATGTGAACGGTTCGTGGCTCGAAAAAGCTGATGGCTGCCTGCAAAGCGCTAGATTTGCGGTTGGGAATGGCGGCGATTCTGTCGCCTAACGAAGCTAGCGAGTACTCGTCAAGCGCCGCTAGGATTTGCGTTTCCGTCTCGATGGCTGGTGTTTCTGGTTCTCTAAGGCCATTCTTCAGAAGAAGGGTCTTGGCTTCGTCTATCGGCAGCTTGTTCCACGCCTCGGTGGCGGAGAGTTCGTTCATCTGCGTCCGGTAGGTGTTGAGCAGGTCTTTGTAGGCGCACGCGAGTTCATGGCGCAGCGCATCGGTTAAACGTTGGGCCAAGGGCGGTACAGGATCTGGGTCGACTAGTAATAGGCGGTCACGCTGTATTGCATCTATCTGCTCCTGTACTTCCAGAGCCACACTGAGACCCTTAGCGTAATCTAAGAGCTTCAGTAATGCTTCCCACCTTGGCGTTCGCCTCTTTATCTCGCGAGCGGCGCCCTGCCAGGCCTCGACGCTGGCCGTTAGATCCACCCTGGTGTTGAAGAGTTGGAGTAATTGCTCGTTCCCGCTCAGGTTAGCGATCGCCTCCAAGTTAGTTGTGGAGGGCGCGGCTGGTGCGGGGGCAGATCCGCCAGCCGCGGCGGCCAATGCTCTCAGTTCCTTGAGGAATGCCAGCGCAGCAGCCGCTTCCTCACCTGCTTTCGCGGATACCCCCACCTTCGAGAAGAGCATGCGCAGATCTATTCGTTGTTTGGCAGTGAGCACCACGCTCTGGCTCCGGAACTCGGCTACGCCGAGCTTCGATTGATCCAGAGCCTTCACAGCAATAGGAGAGCCGTTGATAGTAGCGCTTAGCTGGTCAGCCGCAACTAGGGCTAAGAGCGCGCCATCGATGGCGTCTCGGCTCCACCCGTAAGGTGGCGCGTCAAATTCGCGCCTCACGTCACTGCCTTTCTTGCCGCTTGCGGTGATGAAAGCGAGTACCTTGGAGCACACCGGATGATCCTTCGTTTCACCACTGAAGCTTAGAGTAGAAAGTGGATCTCCGCTCCCTTGCTTGACGCGCTCGATGACGCGGTTCCAGCGCGTGTCGTCGGCCACATCGAACTCCGGGTAGAGCCTAGCGGCTGCTCTCGAAGCGGCTTCCTGCGCGGCCGCCCTGAGACCGATGAGGGATATTTCGTTGCCGCCACCGAGGAAGACGCGGCCGCCGTCGATGGCTTCGTTAATCAGCCGTCTAATCTCGTGCTCTTGGCGAACATGCCGACTCTGGATGCCTTGGCGAGCCTCGAGCGCCTCGGGCGTAGTTGCCGCGACCGCCCCCTTGGTGTTCAATACGTCGGAGGCGGCCAGGTAGCCGGCCAGTGCCTTCTTCAGATCATCGGGAGCCCGCCGTGGCAAGTGTACGTAGACGGTTGGGTCTTGAAGGCCGGCAGCTTGGGCGTCGGCACGTACGGTCTTCTCACTAACGTCCCACTCGTCGCGGATCCAGATGCGAATCCCGCCGTCGGTTGGTGGTCGTTCGATGCCGAAGTAAGGTTCGACTTTCCTAGGTGTCTTGCTGTTGCCTTGGGTGACGCTTATGCCTTTAAGGGCGCTTGATACCTCCTCGCGGAGCCTCTTGGCGCGCTCGCTGGCCACCCGCCCAGCGTCCCCCATTGCCCTCGAGTAGGCTGTGCGGTAAGCCTGCTCCCACTCGCTACTCTCCCGCGTCTGGAGGCGGTACTCGTCTCCGGCTTCGCCGGCGAGTTTGAGGAGTATCCCGCGTTCGGCCAGGTCCTCCAATAGCGCAGGGAGCTTCTTCCTAAGCTCAACTCCATCAGCCGCCAGGTCGCTGACTAGCAAGTCCGCGAGCGTGTCAACGGTTGGCCGTAGGCCCATGTCGGAGCCGGAATCGGTCGGCAATTGTTGGATGAGAAAGATCAATGCGCAGGCTCGCGAAGCTAAGACGCCATCATAAGTGCCGTCGTCTAGGTTGCGGATAGTCTCATCGATGTCCTTGAGTAGGACGCCTGTCTCGAGCATGCTGGCGCTCTGCTGCGAGTAGATGAAGTCTCCTGGTACCACTGTGCCCAAAGGTGAATCCGCAACGCTCCGCGTTCCTTCATGCACAGTTCGCAACTGAGTACGAAGTTGACCAGCCGCCCCTGCTTTGTCGATCGCCCTGAGTACCCGCTCCCAGAACCGGCGGCGGGTAGGTAGCAACGGGTAGTCGGCAGTTAGTACGGCGGAATCTTCGGGCCTCGAGGCAAGCTTGGTGCCCTGAAGTTGCCGGTCGATCTCACCGCTAGCGGCGTTCAGCACAGAACCCACGTCGGCTTCGCGATTGGGAGCCTTACGAAGTACGACTTGGCGCACAACCTTCTCCACGTCGGTATCCGTGAGTTCAACTTGTACGGTGAAACGATCCCTCATCTTCTGCAGTTGTGGATGAGCCTGTAGCGCCGACTGGCCAGTGGCCACCACGAGAAGCCGAGAACCGAAGCGTCTAGAGAACGCCTGCACCGCGACCTGGAGCTTGTGGAGCTTATCGGCGTCATCCGCGACGTACTGCTGCAACTCGTCGAGAACCAGCAAAGTGCAGGGGAGATTATCTGGATCGCCAGACTGCAACGCCATCACGCTGGCGATGAGTTCGACCATCTCGTCGTTGTCGATGTCTTTGGCGTCGGGGAACTGTTGCCTGAAGGTGGCGCGGGCCTCTTGGTTGCTGTTTGCGAACCCGGGAATCGCGGCCATCACCGCCTCGGCGAGGACTGGTGAGACATACATGTTGTTGAGTTCTCTATCGAACGATTTCCCTGCGCTCTCCACCGCGGCGCGAACCTCGTCCTCTATGCCCTCCTGCTTGAGCCATAGAACGAAGCGACCCTTCGCGTAGTTCTCAGGTAAACCCGCGCCCTTGAAGATGATCCCAAGAACGGCTAGGCGCGCGCTGTCACCAGCGCCGGCTCCCAGGGTGCCTGAGGCCGCCCATAGGCCGCCGTGCCGCTTTCCGACGGTCGTCAACTCCGTTAAAAGGTCTTCTATTTCCGCCGGAAGGTGCGTCAAGCTGCGGGCGGAAGCGCCGCCCGGCAACACCAGGTCGCGCCACAGGTACTCCAGCACCCTCACGAGGTGAGACTTACCTGAACCGTAGAAGCCACTGACCCAGACAGCGGGCTGCGTGTCCCTGTCGAGGTTCGTTAGGTAGGTCGACAGAATCCGCTCCAGCCCGGTTTGGTACTGCCCTTCGCACACGAAGGTGCTCAGTTCGTAGCGGAGGACGGACCACTCCTCCGGCGTCTTCGGCTGGCCAACCTCAGTGACGCCGTCGTTAGGGATCGTCGTTTTGCGTGGGTCTTTAGCGAATACTTCCCAGTTCTTGATGGTCATCTGTTACGTCCCCTCACGTTCTTCGTCCGTCGCATCCGAGAAAGGTCATTCTTTCGCTGTTATAGGAACGGCGTGGTAGTTCCAACCGTCCCGAGCATCTAGCAATCGATAAACGGCGTCGTCGTGTTGCCCCGGAAAGAACACTAGTAACCGGCCGCGCACCGACTTCTCCACAGACTCCACGAGCTTAGCGACGCTCATGTATCCGAGGAGGCTCGCCACCCCAAGCACAGCGACCACGGTGTTGTCGTTAGCATCGGGGTTGCCAAGAAGGCCACGCACTTCACCACTGACATACTCCTCGAACTCCACGAGGGCGATGCTAAGGTCTTCCGGAGCCTCAAAATAGTTCTCGCGGTACTCATGTGCCGCCATCCACTGGGCAAATGAGTTGGTAACGTCGTATTGGAGCCAGCCCTTCTTTGCGCGCCCGGTCGCGAGTTCGAACTCCCCGACGCGAGCTCGGAGGCGCCGCTCGTCTCTTGGGTCGTAGATGACGAAGATCACACGTTGTGGAGCTGCTTTGGAAGGTTGCCACGGCGCTGTTATGTAGCTCTCGTACTGGTTGAGTAGTAGCTCTAGATTAGACACCCTAGCGGCTTCCCCTTCCAGCGGCGGTAGTTGCGTCGGCTGTTGTCCGCGGCTCCCATGTTGCGAGCGCGAACAGTTCGTTGAAGCTGATCTCCACGACGTCGTTCATCCGCTTATACGTCACCCAACCTCGCTGTGAGGCTGCGAAGAGGTGCGAATCGAGCACGCTCTCGTTCGCGTCAAGTAGTTGCGCCCATGGTGTAGTGAAAAGCAGAAGTCCACGGTGCCCCTGTAGCCAACCCAGGAAGGTTGCGAAAACCGTGGTGGTCGTCGAAGGCTCTACTAAGGCTCGGTGCTTGTCGATGTGGCCAACTAGGTGCCCGGATTGGGTCCAGGAGGAGGCAATGTTGCGCCCGATCTTCTCGAGGGACTTCTCGCCGAACCTACCAGGGTAGGCGTCGCCAAGCCTCGCGGAGAGCGACTCCTTGCCAAGTCGATCGCCTGGGCTCGCGGCCAAGATTGTGTCGGCCGTAGACCGCAGGAGCTCGTCGCTAAAGGCAGCTGCGAGGAGTGCGAGCAGTGCCCGGGTGTGGGCGGCGGGCTCAGCCTCCCACAAGAAGCGCATAACGCTGAAGACTGGGTCGCTGGGATCGAGTGCGTACAGCTCTCGTAGGAAGCGGAACGTCTTCTGGCGGTTGGAGACTGTGCGTTTGAGCAAAACGTTAGCGCCTAGGACGGCCGTTCCATAATCCGTGGTGGAGGCCGTAGAAGGAACTTGGTCTAGAAGTAAACTCAGTTCCGAAAGCATGATGGTCCGACTGACGTGTACGGTTCGGTCGGTGTGTAAATCGTACGTCGGCACTAAGCCAGTCTCCTCGGGGGCCCGGGCAGAGCCAGGTGCTGTCTATTACTTCACTCCGCTACGACAGGGAGTGTCGCAGTGAGGGGGTGGTCAACCAAGCCATGAGCAAATTGTCCCGCGTCGATGGCGGCTTCTAGGCTATCGTCCCGGGTCTGACGTAAGTCTAACGCTCCGAGGCGCACAGTTGCCTGGGGGTCGAAAGTTGGAAACGTCTCATCTCGCGTTCGACAGCAGGTAGGCACCGAAAAGGCATGATTTCGCTGTCCCAGGCGGCTTTCCTGAGCTTGTCGACGCAGAGCGTGTTGTGACTACAGGATTTCAGGTCTTCCGCGGGCTGGGAACCTCAAGGTAACGCTTCGGGCTTTTGATCTTTACGGCGTCCAGCACGCTCTTCTGCTCCGCGGTGAGCTTGTTCGATTGCGCGATGTTGCCGTGCTGGGTGGCGTGAAAACCCACCAACAATGGCTGCATGATTCGCGTGAGCTGATGCCAGGACTGATCGGTCTCGGTCTCCGCGATGCGGATCAGTAACAGCGCCAACCAGCACAGCAACACGTGCGCCTTGATGCGGTCAGCGCGCCGGTGATACACCGGCCGCACATCAACCGTGTGCTTCAGGTCCCGGTTCACGCGCTCGATCTCATGCAGTTGCTTGTAGCCCATCGCGACGTCCTCGGCGCTCAAGTCGTCATCGCTGGTGCTGATCAAGTACTTCCCGTCCAACTTCGCTTCGGCGGCGACCTTCGCCTTGTCGATGAGTAACTTGCCGTTCTTCTGCTCCCGCAAGTAACGCCCGAACACCTTGTGCGCCAGCAGGTCGCACACCGCCTTCGTGTGGCTCTTGCCCGTCAGGTCGCCCAGGGCGGCGATGCGCCGCTCGGCTTCGGCGATGATCTCGCCTCGTTTCGCCTCGTTGCGTGTGGCTTGTTCGGGGTTGTGCACGATCACGAAGCGGCGCCTAGTGACGCTCTGCTTGGTGGTGATCACTTCCTTGATGCGCAGGCCGTTCTCCAACGTCTTGTAGCGGCCCGGGCGGGAGAGCGCTTCCGGCAGCTTGCCGTTCTTCCCGAGCCGCATCTTCTCGCCGATGATGTACCCGTCACCGGCGCCTTGCAGGATTCTGCGGTTGTCGGCGCTATTGAAGCCGGTATCCATCACCATAATCACGCGACCCAACTTCCAGTCGTTCAGGTCGCGCTTCACCTCGTCCACCACGCTCACGTCCACCGTGTTGCCGGGCCACACCCAACACCTGACCGGGATGCCGTCCCTGGTCACCGCGAAACCGAGCACCGCCTGCGCCAAATCGCTGCGGCTGTCCTTGCTGTAGCCACGCTTACGCAAGCCACCATTTTCATCGTCGCCGGCCTCCACCAACTCATCCTCGTCTTCGCCTTCGATCTCGAAGTAGGTGCTGGTGGTATCCACGAAGATCAGATCCACCTCGAGGTTGAACAGGTTCTTCACACTCCAGAACACCTCGCGCTGGATCTCATCACGCGTCTCCAGCAAGAAATCCATCGCGCGGTAGAGCTGTTGCACCTCGACTTCAGGCAAACCATCGACGTACGCCACATCGGTCATCCAGGATTCCGCCGCCAGCTTGCTACCCGACGCCAACGCCCGGTTCGCTACCAGCGCGAACAGCAAGCGCTCGACTGATCCGCCGAACTCCCGCTTACCAGCCAGCTTCTTCAACACCCCGGCGATACCCAGGCGCTGCCAAAGCCCGTCCAGCAGTTGCGTACCGCCTAACGACTTGGCGCCCAGGAACTCGAACGGCGCCTCCAGATCCAGGCCCTGCCGCACCTGCGCCGCGTCCTCGGGGTCAAGGAAACGCGTCATGCTGCCGATGAGACGCAGCAACGCCTCCGTATCGAGACTGTCCTTGCGTCCGAAGTTATGCAGGATCTTCGCTTGCACGCGGCCCGAACTATCGCGCTCGTTATGCGCTAGCTGCAGGTACTCGATCCCGCGGGACTTCGTCGTCCGGATGTACACAGTGCCCACATGATACCAGGTAACAACCCGACACGCAAGCCGTTACCCACAGGTTGTTGTGCCTACAGGCTTTCGAGTACTCCAACCTCACAACATCGGAGATCGCGTTCCCCACGCAACACCCCTCATCGCACCGCCCCGTTGTGCCCATTCACTGTCGAACGCCAGGCCGAGCGCCGTCAACATACACACGGCGGGCGAGGGCACACCACTGAAGTTCGACTCTGGCGGCGGGGTTCGGCCATACTACGACCAAAGCGGCCCTGCGTAAGGACATCACTGTCCGAGCGCACCAGAAGCTAGGGAGGAGAAGCGGTGTGACGACGGAGATCCTCAAACCAACCTGGACGCTGGTGATGGAGATGCTGGCGCAGCTGCACCTCCTGGGCTACCAGCGCCTGCGCCTATCGTGCGGCGTCGCCCCGAATGGACTGTACTGGCGTTACAGCGTGGCGCCCGCGGAGCAGTTCAAGGCCGACGGGTACCTCCTGCGGGTCGGCCTCTACCCGGGTATGGCGTACGGGACCAGCAACGGCGACAGTGTCCCGTTCCAGTGGCCAGAGCAGACGCAGGACGCCGAAGCGCTGGCGCGGAGGTTCCTCGCGAGCTTCCCGGCGGTGGCCGAGGCGGGGCGTGGGAGCGACGAGGAGTAAGGGCAGTGGTTCGCAGAGGCGGTGGAGCTGAGCCAGCCGGACGGGGCCATCGTGATGTTTGGGGAGGACGTGGACGCCAAGGAAGAGGGCCGATTTCACGTTACGAACGGCAACTGGCTGCGGTTGCCGTCGGGTGTAGGTAGACTAGACCAGCCGTAGGTATCCCGCCGGTGCCGGGCTTCACGCCTTCGCGAGCAGCGCGTTGACGCACGCCGAAAGCGCCGAAGTCAGCGAAGCATTGCCAGGCGGCCTAGGCTGCCTAGACCTCCAGGACCGCCTGCACCTCGACATCAATGCGCACCTTGTTGGCAACCAAGACTCCGCCTGCTTCTAGCGCCTGGTTCCACTTAAGGCCCCAGTCGCGCCTGTCGATCTCGCACGAGGCCTGGAACCCCACCAGTTCGTTGCCACGCGGGTCCGTGCCGCGCCCCTGGAACAGCACGTCTAGCATCACGGATTCGGTGGTGTCGCCAATCGTGAGGTCTCCCGCTACGCGGAACCGAGTCCCTTCGTCGGGCAAAGCTCCGATGGTTTCCTTGCTCCGGAACATGAGCTGAGGATACTTATCCGCGTCAAAGAAGTCGGCGCCCCGCAGGTGTCCGTCGCGATCGGGCGCACCAGTGTCGAGGCTGGCGGTTTCAATCGTGACCTCAGCCCAGGAGGTGTCGGGCGCCTCGCGGTCCAAGTGCAGTTTGCCCTGAAACTCCTTGAAACGCCCGCGCACCGTCGTGAACATCATGTGCTTGGTTGAGAACTCGATCGTGGAGTGGGAAGGGTCGATGTTCCAGGTTCTAATGGCCATAACTGCATCCCCAATCTCCGGAACGATCCGGCGGCCCAAGTATAGGGGCGGTCGGTGGCTGCACACGGGGCAACTGCACGCGGCCTACCCGAAGCCAGAGCGGCCCTGACGGTAGCCGCCCATTCACCCGCCACGCCCGCGCCCCGGTAACGTATCGCCACCATGTCACCCAAATCCTCCGCCGCCGACTCTCCACCCAACCAGCTCCTCCCGGTAGGCACCAAGCTCGGCGAGTTGCACCTGGCCGTAACCGACGCCGACGACGCTCTGCAATTTTGGAGTGGAGTACTCGGCCTGAAGCTTCTGGGCGAGGAAGACGGCGCCTATCGCCTCGGCGCCTCACACACGGCAATCGTGCTTCACCCCGGCGCCAGCGAGCCGGTGGCGTCACGCCGCACGGGCCTGTATCACGTGGCGCTGCATATTCCCACGCGGCGCGAGTTGGCTCGCATAATCGCGCGGCTGTTCGCGTTGCGTTACCCGAACTCCCCCACCGATCACCTCGTCAGCGAGACCACTTACCTCTCGGACCCCGATGGCAACGGCATAGAGCTCACCCTAGAAACCCCCGAGCGCGGCCAGTTCGTTCGGCTTCCTGGCGGCCAGTTCGGCGCTCGCACAACAGAGGGCGAGCTGCGCAGCGGCCGCGATCCGGTCGACCTCGAGGACCTCTTCAAGGAACTGGGCCCGGACGAGGACATGAACGCGCCGCTGCAGATTCTCGGCGTGCACCACGTTCATCTGCATGTGGCCGACCTCGAGGCCTCACGGCACTTCTACCGCGACCTGATCGGCTTCCGGCCGCAGATGGACCTGGCCGAGATGCAGATGCTCGATTTCGGCCTGGACGGCTCCAATCCGGTGCATGCGTTGGCCCTCAACACCTGGTCGGGCGTCGGCGCGCCGCCTGCGCCAGCTGGCACTGCGGGCCTACGCCGCTTCACACTGGAATTGCCCTCCAGCGCTGGGGTGCAAGCGGTGGTCGCTCGCCTGAAGGACGCCAACTGGTCGTATGAAGAGATGCCGGAGGGTGTCTCGGTGCTAGACCCGTCGGGCAACCGCCTGGACTTGAAGGTGACGGCGGCGTAAGAAGGGCGGCGGTTACGCCCGTATCTCTCAACCCCAAGACGGTTGGGCTACTGGGACGAGTACGGCAGCAAGTCGCGGAGCGACTCCTCTCCTACCGCCATACCCTGTGACCGCAGATCGCGGTGGAACTTGGCGATGCCTAGGGGCGCCCCGGGGTTGGCGAGCAGGTGGCGCTGCAGGCGGCGCAGCGCCTCGCAGTTCGGCACTCCGTGGCGCTCGATGACGTCGCGCAGGACCAACAGGTCAACGCACCCCTTCAGCAACTGCATCCGGTCCCGGACTCTCACGCCTTGCGCTTCCCCTGGTCGCGAACGGTCAGTTGAGGCGTGGGAACGCCAAGGGCCTCCTTGAGCTTCTGACTGAGCATCTCGTTGGATATCGCCTTTGCCACAAGTGCGAGATCGGAGCCAGCGGGTTAGGTGCGGCCCGGAGCCGTCCCCTCCTCAGTCCTCGTTCCAAGTCGACACGGAACCGCTGAACTCCATGTCCGCGGGCGCTTACCTCGTGTACGGCTGAGCCGACGGTGTCGGCAGAAACCGTCGACGCCTAGAGCTCCCTGGTTCTGCTCTTCAACTCGAGCCGTTCCTCCTGCATCAGTCCCGCGGCGATCTCCTCCACGGAGCGCACGGTTGTGTTGGCGAAAGGTAGTCGGGCGCGGCGGAACAGGGCCTCGGCCTGAGCCACCTCCCAGCGGCAGCGCTCGAGCGACGAGTAATCACTATCCGCCCGTCGCGCCTCGCGGATCTGATGCAGCCTCAGGGGGTCGATGGTGAGACCGTAGAGGCGCTCGCGGTGCGCCCGTAGCGCCTTCGGCAGCTCGTGGAGATCGAGATCCTCGTCGGTGAGGGGATAGTTGGCGGCGTAGAGGTTGTAGTGCATGGCCAGGTAGAGGCAGCTCGGGGTCTTGCCCACGCGCGAGACGCCGATGAGGATGACGTCGGCCCGCGGGTAGTGGTCGGTTCCCAGCCCGTCGTCGGTGCCAACGGCGAACTCCACCGCCTCGATGCGCTCCTGGTACCTCGCCAGGTTGCGCAGCCGGTGCAGGCTGCCCACCTGATCGTGCGGCTCGCGGTGCAGGAACGCGGCCAGCTTGCCAAGGAACGGCTCGAACAGGTCCATCACCAGTGCGTCGGCGCGTTCTAAGCGGTGCCGCACCTCCGGTCGGGAGATGCTGGTGAGCACCATACGAGGCCCCTCTGCCCGCTCGATCTCCCTGACGAGGGCATCGGCTTTCTCCACCGAATCGATGAAGGAGCGGGTGCGCAGGCGGGCGGCTAGCCCCTCGAAGCGCGCCAGCAGGCTGTTGCCGAGCATCTCGGCGGTGACGCCGGTGTGGTCGGAAACGAAGAAGACCTGCAGGGTCCCGCCGTCCGTGGTTGCAGCCATACTCGAGGGTAGCAGCACGTTGCCCGCTGTGCGCGGAGCTGACGGCCGCTCGCGTGTGCTCCCCTATCCTGAGCCCGTCGACCCGCAACACCATGCAACTGCAGCTGGGAACTTCTGGGGAGGTCAGCATGAGGTACGTTCGGCGGTTGGACGAGGTGGGTATGCGCGACCTCGATGAGGTCGGTGGCAAGAACGCGTCTTTGGGTGAGATGATCGGCGCTCTGGCCGGGGCCGGCGTTGCAGTGCCGGGCGGCTTCGCGACCACCGCAGCGGCGTTCCGTGAGTTCCTGAAGGCCAACGAGCTGGAGGAGCGCATCGATCGGCGCCTCCGTGAACTGGATGTCGCCGACGTCGTCTCCCTTGCCGAGGTGGGCAAGGAGATCCGGTCGCTCGTTGCTGCCGCGCCGCTGCCCGCGTCCCTTGAGGGAGCCGTCCGCGAGGCGTATGCCGAGCTCGAGCGCGAGCTGGGCGACGGCGCAGCGGGGCTATCCGTCGCAGTGCGCTCGTCGGCCACCGCCGAGGACTTACCCGAGGCGTCCTTCGCGGGTCAGCAGGAGACCATCCTCAACGTGCGCAGCGTGGAGAGCATGCTGGGGGCCATGCGCACGGTGTACGCCTCGTTGTTCACCGATCGCGCCATCGCCTACCGCGTGCATCACGGCTTCGCGCACTCCGAAGTGGCTCTCTCGGTGGGCGTGCAGCGGATGGTTCGGAGCGACCTAGCGGTCTCCGGCGTGGCTTTCACGCTCGACACCGAGTCGGGCTTCGATGACGCGGTGTTCGTCACGGCCTCGTACGGTCTAGGGGAACTGCTCGTGCAAGGAGCGGTCGACCCCGACGAGTTCTACCTGTACAAGCCGTCGCTCCGCTCGGGGGTCCCGCCGATTCTGAGCCGGCGCGTGGGCAGCAAGCGGCAGCGCATGATCTACGCCGGTGAGGGCGAGGCCGGGGCGGCGGACGACAGCTCTTCGCGCAGGCGAGCGGGCCCCGCCAGCACCGTGCGCACCGAGAACGTGCCGGACGCGGAGCGAATGCGCTTCGCTCTGAACGACGAGGAGCTCGCCGAACTGGGCCGTCAGGCGCTCGCCATCGAGGACCATTTCGGCAGGCCAATGGACATCGAGTGGGCGAAAGACGGCTTGGACGGGCGCATCTACATCCTGCAGGCGCGGCCAGAGACGGTGCGCAGCCGGGAGGGTCAGGTGCTGGAGCGCTTCCGCATGCTGGAGCGCGCTCCTGTAATAGTGCGCGGAAGGGCAGTAGGCGCGCGTGTGGGCGCCGGGCCGGCGAAGGTCATCACCGACACGTCGGAGATGTGGCGCATGGATAAGGGCGACGTCCTCGTCACCGACATGACCGACCCGGACTGGGAGCCGGTCATGAAGCGGGCCTCCGCCATAGTCACCAACCGCGGCGGCCGCACCTGCCACGCGGCAATCATCGCTCGCGAACTCGGCATACCGGCGGTGGTGGGCACCGGTGACGCCACGGAGCTCATCCAAGACGGCGGCCGCGTGACCGTGTGCTGCGCAGAGGGCGACGAGGGCCTGGTGTTCGACGGCACCCCGCGTTTCGAACTGAGCCAGGTCGAACTGCGCGACATGCCTGAGCTGCCCGTAGACATCATGATGAACGTGGCAACCCCCGAACGGGCCTTCGCGTTCTCCCGGCTGCCCCACCGCGGTGTGGGCCTGGCGCGCATCGAGTTCATCATCAACAACGCCATCGGCGTTCATCCGCAAGCACTGCTCGAGTACCCCGACGTGCCCGCCGAGTTGCGCCAGGAGATAGACGGGCGCGCCACCGCCTACGGTGGACCGCGCGAGTTCTTCATCTCCAAACTGGCGGAGGGGGTGGCCACCATCGCCGCTGCCTTCGCTCCCGACCCCGTGATAGTGCGCCTTTCTGACTTCAAGTCGAACGAGTACGCCCACCTGCTGGGCGGCGAGCGTTACGAGCCGCGCGAAGAGAACCCCATGATCGGTTTCCGCGGCGCTGCCCGCTACCGGTCCGAGACGTTCGCTCCCTGCTTCGCGATGGAGTGCGAGGCCCTGAGGCGCGTGCGTGACGAGATGAACCTCAGCAACGTGAAGGCCATGGTGCCGTTCGTGCGGACCGTGGGGGAACTAAAGGAGGTGCTCGCGATCATGCGCTCGAACGGCCTGGAGCGCGGCGCGAACGGGCTCGAGGTGATCATGATGTGCGAGGTGCCGTCCAACGCCATCCTGGCCGAGCAGTTCCTGGAGCACGTGGACGGCTTCTCCATCGGCTCCAACGATCTAACGCAGTTGACCCTGGCCCTAGACCGCGACTCCGGCCTGGTGGCCGACCTGTTCAGCGAGCAGGACCCCGCCGTCAAGACCCTGACCGCCCAAGCCATCGCTGCTTGCCGCAAGGCCGGCAAGTACGTGGGCATCTGTGGCCAAGGCCCCTCCGATCACCCGGAGTACGCTCGGTGGCTGCTGGAGCAGGGCATCGACTCGATCTCCCTGAATCCCGATACCGTGCTCGAGACTTGGCTGTTCCTCGCCAGGGAAGGTGCGGGGGAGGCGCAGACGGCCTGACGGGTCCTACCTTGGCCCCCGCGTCAGGGCACCGGGCCCACGAGTTTCCAGCCGCTCTTCCACGCGGCGCCGTTCTTCATGTTCAGCGAGATGTTCAGCGCCCCAAGGCATTCGAGCGCCCGCGCCATCTGCGGGCCGACGTCGATGGGGTGGAAGCCGAGGGACTCCAGGTATCTAGCCCGCTGGCAAGGTAGTGGAAGCAACAGTGGCCCAGGTTCAAGACGCGCAGCATGACAGCACCCCTCGCTGCAATCGACGAACTAGGGAAAACCGCCCATTGCCCTCGCCCCTAGCCGCTCACTAGGCTGCAATCAGGTAGGTAGTCTGGAGGGAGTTCACATGAAAGCATGGCAGTTCACCGGCACCAACCAGCCGCTGGCCCTTAACTAGGTACCGGAGCCCGGCGCCGGCCCCGGCCAAGTCGTCATCGACATCAAGGCAGCAGGCCTGTGCCACTCGGACGTGGGCGTGCTCGACGATCCCGGCTGGATGCCCCTGATAGCCAAGCTGCCGATTACGATCGGGCACGAGAACGCGGGCGTCATAGCCGAGCTCGGCGAGGGCGTCACCGGCTTCAAGGTCGGCGACCGCGTGGCCGTCTGCCCCACCACGCCGGCAGGGGCGCCCGGCTACAGCTTCGACGGCGGGTTCGCCCCCAAGCTGGTGATAGACGCGCAGGCGCTCGTGCCCATCCCCGATGGGGTCGACTTCCTCGCTGGCGCGGCGGCCACGGACGCCGGCATGACGTCCTACGCCGCCGTCATCTCGCAGGGCGGCGTGAAACGCGGCGATAAGGTGGGCATCATTGGGTTCGGTGGCCTCGGCCAGATCGGCGCGCGCGTCGCCGTCCTGAAGGGCGCCGAGGTCTACGTGGCCGAACTGAACGAGGCTGCGTGGCCGCAGGCCTTGGCGGCCGGCGTGGCTGGCGTCTCCAAGTCGCTCACCGACTTCCCCGACGTGAAGTTCGACGTCATCGTGGACTTCGCCGGCTTCGGCACCACCACAGCGCAGGCGGTCGACATCATCCGCCGCGACGGCACCGTGGTGCTCGTGGGCATGGGCAAGTTGGAATCGACCATCAACACGCGCTCGCTCATCCTCAACCAGTGCAACCTCAAGGGCTCCAACGGCGGCACCAAGGAAGACATCGCGGGCGTTTACCAGCTCATGGCTTCAGGCGACCTCAGGCCCACCATCACGGCGATCAGCTTCGACGAGATTCCCGCTGGCATCGACAAGCTGCGCGACGGTAAGGTCTCGGGCCGCTTGGTGGCTGCCTTGTGACCTGACCTGACAACCTGATGGACGGCCGCTGGGCCGCCCGGGATGGGTATCGTTGCAGTCGAGTCCCAGAACGTCCATTAATTGCGTGGCTCTGCGACTTTCTCGCGAGAGAAGGAGCCACCACTCTGAATCGCATGTAAGTCGCTAGTGGCTGGTCTGGGACTGGCTCCAGGAGCGCTACGCGGTGGTCAGTTGAGTCCCCTGCGCGCGCCACTACTTGTCGTCACCGCCGCGCTCGAGCTCTAGCGAAGCTGTTGCGCGAG
>CALCHY010000297.1 GCA_937907415.1 uncultured Trueperaceae bacterium | reverse complement strand
GTTTCAATCCGCAGCCCCTCCGAAGAGGGGCTGAAGCACGCGCGGGAGATCACCGCGCGCCTCGCAGGCGAAGTTTCAATCCGCAGCCCCTCCGAAGAGGGGCTGAAGCTCTGCGTGCCAGCCTTGCGCGCATCGTCAATCGTGTTTCAATCCGCAGCCCCTCCGAAGAGGGGCTGAAGCCATCAACGTCACCATAGGCGGCCCCATCTACGACCGGTTTCAATCCGCAGCCCCTCCGAAGAGGGGCTGAAGCACCTCGGTAGCCGCACATTGCAGATTCACACGCTTGTTTCAATCCGCAGCCCCTCCGAAGAGGGGCTGAAGCTCGTTGACGGCGAGATCGTGCCAGGCGCCACGTGGGTTTCAATCCGCAGCCCCTCCGAAGAGGGGCTGAAGCTCCTCCAGGACACAGAGACTGCTGCGATCTTTGGAGTTTCAATCCGCAGCCCCTCCGAAGAGGGGCTGAAGCTCGCCTGGTTCAGCCCCACGTACAAGATGCTCAAGGTTTCAATCCGCAGCCCCTCCGAAGAGGGGCTGAAGCATCATGTCGCCGTTGTCTTGCCACATCATCTCGACGTTTCAATCCGCAGCCCCTCCGAAGAGGGGCTGAAGCACGCCTTGTCCGTCGATGAACCCACCATCGAGAAAGGGTTTCAATCCGCAGCCCCTCCGAAGAGGGGCTGAAGCCCGCGACTGGTACCGATACGCCTGGGGCACACCGGACGTTTCAATCCGCAGCCCCTCCGAAGAGGGGCTGAAGCTGGGCGTGCCCTCACTGGTGTCCTCGTACATCATGTTTCAATCCGCAGCCCCTCCGAAGAGGGGCTGAAGCATGCGGCGACTAGTCGTCGACACGGCCGCAGAGGCGTTTCAATCCGCAGCCCCTCCGAAGAGGGGCTGAAGCCCCGATTCCGCCACCACCGAAGTGCTCGTGAAACTGTTTCAATCCGCAGCCCCTCCGAAGAGGGGCTGAAGCGTTCGCGCCGACGCTCGGCTTGCCCTCGATGAGGTGTTTCAATCCGCAGCCCCTCCGAAGAGGGGCTGAAGCAACCCCTGAAGCTGGCAGCTGTCCTTGTGCGCAATGTTTCAATCCGCAGCCCCTCCGAAGAGGGGCTGAAGCCCGCCAGTAATGATCGAGGTTCCTACCCTTTTCCTAGTTTCAATCCGCAGCCCCTCCGAAGAGGGGCTGAAGCCCGCGACATTGAGCGCGGCGCTATGGAACTGGATGAGTTTCAATCCGCAGCCCCTCCGAAGAGGGGCTGAAGCACCTACCCGACGACCACGACCGCGCCACCGAACTAGAAGTTTCAATCCGCAGCCCCTCCGAAGAGGGGCTGAAGCGGCGCCACCGCCCACCACGGCGTGCTGATGGCGTTGTTTCAATCCGCAGCCCCTCCGAAGAGGGGCTGAAGCGCCCATCGTGGACGCGGCCTTGAGTCAGGTTGATTGGTTTCAATCCGCAGCCCCTCCGAAGAGGGGCTGAAGCGGCCCCTGCAGAACATGCCGCCCAGGGCGGCATTCCTAGGGGTCATTTCGCGAAATGGCAGAGGTGCAGGCATTTCGGCCACCTCTCGAATGTAGTGGATTGTCAAGTTCCTCGCCACATACGTGGTGTGTGGCAGCTGCGAACCTCCCGGCAGTTCCATTTCACTCGAGGTTCGCGACGTCATTTCAGGGGTACCGGTTCACAACACCAGCGGATTCTCGAAGTCGACGTACCTACTGAGCCCAAACTGCTCGCAATAGTCTTCGCGGCTCCCACGGAGTCTGTAGACGAGAATGCTGTCACTCGAGTGATTGATTATTCGGGCTAATCTGGCTACAAGTTCTTCATACTGTGCTTCGTCGACGCTGCATTCGAATACCGAGAACTGAACTCGTTGGCCAAACGCCTTACAGGTCTGGGCGACCTTAACCAGACGCCTGCGTCCTGCTTTGGACTCGGTGTTCACGTCATATGAGACGAGAATGTTCATGGCGCGACCTATCTAAAAAGGTAGGGAGGGTACTCAGGTATATCGCCCCTCAAGTGCCTTGCGAGGAGGCGTGCTTGTATGTGTGGAACCAGTCCCGTCGGCACCGAGCTTTTTAGAAGTGGGTGGTTGAGTTCAACGGATTTCCGTTCCTGGTAAGCAACTACGACCTTCTTGCGTGTTGTTTCATCTAGCTCGACCGCACCACCTGGACGGTATATGAACCCGTCTGGGCTTACTTGGCGCAGATTTATCAGGGTCAGCACCAGACGGTCCACTAGCGGTGCCCTCAGCTCCTCCATCATGTCTAACGCTAGAGCTGGTCGCCCTGGCCGCAAGGCGTGTAGGAATCCGACCTGAGGGTCTAGTCCTGCACTTTCGAGCGCCGAATGGCAGTCGTTTCGCAATACGCCATAGAGAAATGAAAGGAGCGCGTTGGTGGCGTCTAGCGGCGGACGACGATTCCTGCCCCGGAACCGGAATGCTTCGTCCTCGTTCCGAATCATCAGGTCGAAGACTTCGAAGTAGGCCCTGGCAGCGTCCCCCTCAAGTCCTCTAACCTCGTCCAAGCGCCTTGCATTTGGCAAACGCCTTATCGCTTCAGCGTGAACTTCGGCAGCGCCGCGCAGCCTCTCGTCTTCTGGCGTGCCCTTAAGATCCCTCGCGCTCCGTAACAGAGTCGTGCGCGCGTTCTGTAGCTTGCCAGCGACGGTGTTGCGCGCTATCGAAAGACTGGAATTGAGGTCGTCGAGGGCGGCAAACTGGGCTCTACGGAGGAGGACGTTCCCCGAGGTGGGCGGTGTCAGGCGTCCCTTGAAACGGCCACTATTCGTGAGCCAGACGATTGAGCGACCATCTTCTGCGAACTTATGAATCAAGAACGGGCTCAAGAGTACGTTGCCAAACACGACGAGTCCGTTCAAGTGGTGGAGTGGTACTTGAAGCTTGGATTCACCACCAACTTCGACGCGTATCGTTTCGTGATCGAGCCGTAGGTAAGTTCCTTGCGTCTGCACGTACATCGTGTTTAGAAGTTGGGTCATGTTGACTCGACAACTTTGAACGGGTCCACGTACCTGGTTCTCCATTCGACGATTTCTGTCGGCATACACACCTCCGACAACGAGCAGTTTTCGCAGCGTCTATCCGCCACGGGGGGTGGCAGCCTGTCTGATGCCAACAGGGCATGTACTTCGCTGACCGTGTCCATGGTCTTCGTTCTAAGCGCTTCATTGAACGCCACGACCTGCCGCCGCCGCGAGCGGTCGTAGTAGATGCTGCCCTCAGGAATGTGAATGCCGAGCATCTCTTCTAAGCAAAGAGCTTGGGCACAAAGCTGTACTTCATCGGCAGCTTTTGCTTTCCGGGAGCCAGCTTTGTATTCGACAGGATAGGGAGTGCCATCCTCCAGGAATTCGACTACGTCTGCGACGCCAGTCAAACCTAAGGCATAAGAGTAGAGCGGCAATGCGCGCTCTACTCTTGTGCCTGCGACGGTAGCAGAACCCGATTCGTGTGCTTTCTCGTGCACTCGATTGCCACGCAGCGTGTAGACATTCTCGGAATACGACTGTTCAAGGTGTATTAGCGCGCATTGGCGTGGGCAATAGAGGAAATGCTGCAACGCCGAGATGGGAATGGACTCGGCCACGGACTTATCCCTCAGTAACTACGTGAAGCTCGACACCTGCAGGAAGGTCACCGTAATCAACGGAGACTTCGTAGTCGCGGAAACTTCTAGCAACCTGAACGTCCGGCAGTCTCCTAACCGTAACTCGGTCCAGCAGTTTATGCGCAGGCGCGTCTCCTAGCTTTGACGAGTGCGAGAACACGTAGAGCCCCCGACATGCCGTTAGGCCCCTTGAGGCGGAGCGATCAAGATCCCACATGTTCACTAGCGCTTGCCAAAGAAGGCCCAAATCTTCGTCGTTGAACCCTGTGTCATCGGCGAAAGCGGGAATCACGAACCCGTGGGCGACGTAGAGTCCATATGGGATGAATGCTTTTCGACCCATTGTTCCGTGGGTTGCTATGTCCTCGCCTGACTCTCCCTTGCTTGACTTTTCGGTCGCATTTGTTAATGCGACCCGGGTTATTGAAATGTCCAAACCCAGTATGCTGTCAACGGACCTTCCCATCGTCAACTGGACAGGGCCTCTGACCTGCCCAGCGTTTATCTCCGTGCTCATGACCGCACCGAATGTCCGCACGTCGTAGAAGTTCTCGCACATCCACTTCCTAACGCCCGGTGACTCGACCTTCGACTTAGGTTTGATGTCCAGGTCCGTATACGCCCGCTTGTTCTGATCGTTGAGAATGGCGCCTTGCTGCACGTAGATCTTGAACCGGCCTTCGTTGCCGCGCAGCGCATCCACGTAGTTGCGTACCTTGCGCTTGAGTGCGACGTCTGTAACTAGGCCGCGACCGGTCTCTGGATCAACCCGCGGCAGATTACCTGCATCAGGGTCGCCATTGGGGTTGCCGTTTTCGACGTCAAAGAGTAGTACGAACTCGTGTCTCACCGAAACATCATCAACTCTAGCCATTGTCTTCCTCCAGTTCCGCGGATTCACTTACTTCATTCGACATTGCAAGTTTGTGGGCCGTGATTGCTCGGCCGATTTCGGCCCTTTGGTGGTAGTAACCGATGCCGAAGAGAGCCTGCTGCTCCAAGGACAGAACTCTTGGTACCGAGTTCGGGCCTATCTGCCCTACAACCTCCTCAAGAGCTCGGATTTGCCGGTAGTACGCTCCGGGCCGTTCCTTGCGCAATCGAGCGAGGTGGGGCTGGACGCCCTGCATAACCCTCCCAAAGACGCTCAATGGCGCAGTACTCATGGACCCGTAGAAGCGATCCGCCAATGTAGCGTTCAGCCCAGGTCCGAGCGCCAGGCCCTGAATGTCGTTTAGTACGGCGAGAAGGCGCCCGAGCTGATATCCGACGTCAGGGTACGAGGTGTCTACCTGCTCCAAATCACCCATTTGAATCACTCCTAAGCTCGTCAAGGTCATCTTCGTGAGTGCAGCGCGGGGAAAGGTGACGCGGCGCTCGGCTCGGCTTCTAGTCGCCAATCGCAAAAGGAAACTGTGTGGCAGGCGAGATCCTGAGAGCGCAAACGACACGAGACCCTCAACCGCTTGCGCGGTTGCTTCCTTCTTGAAGTCACGCACTATGCTTGCCGCCAAGGCGTAGATGCCCAATGGCTTTGGAGGTGAACCGTCCCATTGAGCGATGATCTGGCTCGAGAAGAAGTAGGCCAGTCGCTCCATCAACTCTTGGACGGACAACTGGAGGAAGCTTCTAACAACGATTCGTGAGCCACTGGCCGATAGACCCGCAGCGTAGAAGTTTGACCCGAGCGCCACGCCATGGCCTTCGGCTGTCCAGATGCTCTTCAGCTTGGTGCGCAGTTGCTCTGGACGAATCGGATTTGGGCCCCCCTTGTCGTCGTACTCGCCAAAGAGGTCGACTGCCGGCCCATCGCGAAGTGCTTCTACGACCGGAGGGATGCCGCCGTCTTGTGTCCAAAACACAAACACCGCTGGGCCGATTGCGTAATGGGTAGCGTCCTCGCGCAACAGCCGGTTCAGTCCGTTTGCGTAGGTTTCGGCCTCCGTTGCCAGAATTGGCGCTAGTTCGGAGGAGCTTAGTCCGTACGACAAGAACGCTGGCGCATTCGCGCTCACGAGGTTCATTCCGGCCATCTGACCGCCGGGGATGCCCTTAACTTTTACAGGTTCGGCAGTCATGAGCTGCCCGAGCTCACCCGAAATCAACGATTCGCCCGTGCCGGTGTCACTGAGATTGTCTCCGGCGCCAATGACCTTCGCAGCCCAAAAGGCTTGAACGTCGGGGTCTTCAAAGGGTCGAACTTCGCCCACCATGAAGCTGTATGTGAGGTTTGCGTCGAACTCGTCTAACAGAGGTGGTGGCGACGACTTGGTAGTCAGGTACCGCAGCACCGCCCCCACTTTCTGATTCCTCGTCACTTCAAAGCACTCGCGTACAGCCTCGATGAACGCCGCGTGGCGCTGCGCCACTTTCGCATCGTTGTCGCCCGGACTCTTACTGACACCGAGGGCGTACTCGGCGTTGTCTGCGAGGAGCTTTGGTCTGATTCCAGACGAGCGCATGACGTGTGGAGTGATGTAGATGCGACCTCTGTCCTTTTTAGGATTGGCGCCTGCGGTGGGTCGGAACCTAAGGAAGTTGCCTTCGGGGTCGAGCTGCACGAAACCCTTGACGGGCTGCCGTTGGTAGCCTGAAGGGACTATTCCGAGTTGCACTTCGGCTCTCGCGTCCTCCCGGAGCTTGCGGGCCTCGTAATTAAGTAGGGCGGGCAGCATCAACTACCACTCCTGGCGTAAAGCTCAGGCGGAACGGTTAGAACTCCGTTGCGAAGTGAAGCATGGAAGAACCTGGGTAGTGCCGTCCCCCTGACGACCTTGCCGGGGCCGGAGCCGCCATGGGAAATGTAATTGAGACGGCCGTTCCTCGCTGGTTGGAACTCGATGTCGAACAGCATTCGCCCCAAGTCGGATGTCAACTCAATGGGGGTCTCGGATCCATCAGGAGGTGCAAAGTAGGCGCTGCACTCCCTGGTGCCGAGGTAGGGCTGGTGATGACACTGACCTTTTTGAACCCTCCTATTGAACATTTCCACATACTTTGCAAGCGGCTCGGTCACGTGAGGCTGCATGACGATGTCCGCCTTGATGAGGTAAGCGACGTCCTTCAAGAACAGGGAGTGCCGTTGCGCCCGGTCTTCGTCGGCGTTGAATCCGCCGCCGGAGGCTTGCCATGCTCGTGCGCTCCTGGATGAGGCCAGCGAGTTGACCTCGTTGCGGAGCAGCGAGAATCGCTTTATTGGTTTGAGGACGGCAATCTCTCGGATGTGCCATTTAAACGCCGGGCGCCACAGTATGCCTTCGAGTGCGCCCCTAGCGGCACTAGGCGTCATCACGTCGTAAGAGACCCTCTCAACCTTCGCCTCCGGTCTGGTGAACAGGGCATGGTCGCCCCAGAGTTTGACTTCGACCAACTCGATCTCCTTTCGTTTGCGAGCTCGTTGGACTTGAAGGGCGCGCGACTTCAACTCCGGGTTCTTGCCGGCTGCTACCCGAGAAAACCTCCAATCACAGTCCCGTCTTGGGCACGGGCTGAGCAAAGGTTAGGCCTTCTGTGAAGGGAGGTGCATCTCATCGATCACACTAACCCCTTGTATAGTGCCGCCCGCGGAATCGACAAGTGCTACCATTCCAAGCTGGCGCCTCAGCGCCGCGGATTGAAATTGTGATAGGGACGTGCTGGACGGACTAGCCGATCAACGGCTAGTCCAACCTTCAAGCCCAATAGCGCCCGGGATCCCCCTCCTCGATTAACCCAACATGTTCATCGTAAACTCCGGTCCACTCGTACAACTCCGCGTCTTCGCTACCCTTTACAACAACCCGACGGAGCCTCGGCGCGTGCCGAGCTAGGTCGTTTCTGAAGACGCCGACACAGTAGTTCTGGAGCCTGCGCCAGATCCAAGGCCCAGGTTCTGCATCTGCGGCTTCAATGAGATTAAGCAGGTCGAGCGGTTCCATTAATTGCGTTCGTTGGCCATTGACGTGTCTGGCAGTAACGACTACCGGCACGGTATCTGAGTCAACGAATTTGAACTTATCGGCTACGGTGGCGAACTGCTGCTTTGACCTGGCGCTTTGCAGATCCAGATTCTGGGTATCAACATCGTTGAACACGCGCCGGTAGTACTTCTCGAAGACGCCCGGATCACCAAGCTCATTTGTGCCCATTAGCAACTCTTCCGCCGCTGCTGTCTTGACCATGTAGTCGCCCGTAGGGGTGGTTCTGCCCTCAGGTCTGAATACCCACACTTGTCCACGACGGAAGGATCCTGATTCATCCACTAGTAGCCCCTCGCGATTGCAGCGGCCTGCTGCTTGCACCAGCGCGTCAAGTGGCCCAATCGCCCTGAATACCTTGGGAAAGTCCACGTCGACACCGCACTCGATCATTTGTGTGGAAACGACGCGGCATGAATCGCCGTTGTTCAGTCGTTGAGATATGTGGGCCAAGACT
>CALCHY010000296.1 GCA_937907415.1 uncultured Trueperaceae bacterium | reverse complement strand
ACGAGCGCGTCGACGTCGGCGTAGGTGGCGGGCACATCGCCCGGCTGCATCGGCAGGTAGTTCTTCTCAGAGGCCGTCCCCAACTCACCCTCGATGATCTCGATCAGGCGCATGAGTTCGACCGGTTGGTTGTTGCCGATGTTGTAGAGGCGGTAAGGCGCGTTGCTGGTGCCTGGGTCGGGCGCCGCGCCGCTCCAGTCTGGGTTCGGGGTAGCGACGTGGTCGGCGGTGCGCACGACGCCCTCGACGATGTCGTCGATGTAAGTGAAGTCGCGCAGCATGTTCCCGTGGTTGAAGACGTCTATGGGACGTCCCTCGAGGATGGCCTTGGTGAACAGGAACATGGCCATGTCCGGCCGACCCCACGGCCCGTAAACGGTGAAGAAGCGTAGGCCGGTGGTAGGAAGTCGGTAGAGGTGCGAGTAGGTGTGGGCCATCAGCTCGTTGGCCTTCTTGGAGGCCGCGTAGAGGCTCAGCGGGTGGTCGACGTTGTCATGGACGCTGAACGGCGTGGTGGTGTTCGCGCCGTACACGGAGCTAGATGACGCGTACACGAGATGCTCGACGTCGTGGTGCCTGCACGCCTCGAGCACGTTGACGAACCCCACGAGGTTGCTGTCGACGTAGGCGTGAGGGTTGGTGAGCGAGTAGCGCACGCCGGCTTGCGCCGCGAGGTTGACGACGACCTGAGGCCGCGTCGCCTCGAACACGCGCGTGAGGGCTGCCCTGTCGGCTAGGTCCACCTTCTCGAACCGGTGGCCTGCGTGCCGAGCTAGGCGTGCCAGGCGCGCCTCCTTGAGGCGCACGTCGTAGTAGTCGTTGACGTTGTCGACGCCAACCACGCTATCGCCCCGCGCGAGGAGCCGCTCGGCCAAGTGGTAGCCGATGAAACCGGCCGTGCCCGTGACGAGGAAGCGTCTGCCTGCCACTAGAGGCTCCAGCGCACGTAACCGCTCGGCAGTTTCGTGTCCCTGAGCATCGACTTCACGTCCGCGATCACCCCGCCTGGCTTGACCAGCTGGGGGAGGTGCTCACGTACGAGGTCGGCGTAACCATGGTGCGCCACCGCGATGATGAGCGCGTCGAGGTCATGGAGTTCGCTTACTTCGACTAGGTCGATGCCGTACTCGTGCTTCGCTTCCGCCGCGTCCGCGATGCCGTCGTGGACGACCGTCGTCACCCCGAAATCGGCTAGCTCGGCGAGGATGTCCGGCACGCGGCTGTTACGCAGGTCTGGCACGTTCTCCTTGAAGGTCAGGCCGAGAACGCCAACCCGCGCACCGTTTATGCGTCCACCGCTGGCGGCTAGGAGCTTGACGACCTTCTGGGCAACGAAGGCGCCCATGCCGTCGTTGATGCGCCGCCCAGCGAGGATGACTTGCGGGATGTAACCGACTTCCTCAGCCTTGGTCGTTAGGTAGTACGGGTCGACGCCGATGCAGTGCCCGCCGACCAGGCCGGGCCGGAACGGCAGGAAGTTCCACTTCGTACCCGCCGCCTCAAGCACCTCGAGCGTGTTGATGTCTAGGCGGTCGAAGATCAGCGCTAGCTCGTTCATCAGGGCGATGTTGAGGTCGCGTTGGGTGTTCTCGATGACCTTGGCGGCCTCCGCGACCTTGATGCTGCTGGCGCGGTGCACGCCAGCGTCGATGATGCCGCCGTAAACGGCCGCGACGCGCTCGAGGGTCGGCGCGTCCTGGCCCGAGACGACCTTGACGATGCGCCTGAGCGTGTGCTCCTTGTCGCCAGGGTTGATGCGCTCAGGGGAGTAGCCGAGCGTGAAGTCGACGCCCGCCTTGAGGCCGGAGGCCTCCTCGAGGATCGGACCGCAGAACTCCTCCGTTACGCCGGGGTAGACGGTCGATTCGTAGACCACGACGGCGCCTGGCTTCAGGGCGCGGCCGACGACGCGGCTAGCGGAGGCGAGGGGTCTCAGGTCCGGCCGGTTGACGTGGTCGATGGGAGTGGGAACCGCGACGACGAAGAAGGTGGCGCCAGCAAGGTCGGCCTCGTCTGTCGTGAACATGACCTTGGTGGCGGCCAGTTCGGCGGCGTCCGCCTCGGCCGTGTGGTCCTCGCCGGCCCGCAGGCGCGCGATCTTGGCCGTGTCGATGTCGAAGCCAACCACGTTCGGGTAGGCCTCTGCGAACGCCAGCGTCACCGGCAACCCGACGTAACCCTGGCCGATGACGGCTATGCGTTCGGCGTGCTGCTGTGATGTGGGCGACTGCGGCATTGAGCAACCAACTTTCTCAGGGTGATGCGAGCGGCGCGCGCGGTGCGCACCGCTGAGGACGCGAAGGCCACTCTATCGGGGAGGCGCCTGGCGCTGTGCGCCAAAACTCACGGTATAGTCGGCATTTCGAGCGGTTGGTGCCGCAGCGTGCGGCCTCCGCCGCCTCCGGAAGCTACCGGACGAGGCACCTTACCCTCGCGGAGGTTCCTCACATGCCAGTACTAACCATCGACGGCGTCAACCACGACGTCCAATACGGCCGCCGACTGGTGCTCGCCATCGCCGATGCCGGCGTGAACATCGGTCACCGCTGCGGTGGCCAGGCGCGCTGCACGACCTGCCGAGTCGAGTTCACGTCAGGCGAACCAGAAACGATGACAGACGCGGAGTCAGCCAAGTTGGAGGAAAAGGGCCTCATCGGCGCGGCGCGACTCGCTTGCCAGATCGTCGTCACGCACGACATGGCCCTCACCCCACTCGTGACGCTGGAGAACCAACCAAACTGGCAGGACACCGGCCCACGGCCAAGCGAGAGCGTCGAGCCGGCGCCGCAACCTGCATCAGGCGTTGCGACCCTGCGGTAGCCAATCGCCGTTCCTGGCGTGCCACACCTCAACGGAGCTTGGCTCGAAGCGGCTGAGCGCCTCACCGGCCGCCGCCTCCTCTTGAGGGGTGGTGGCGACCGACACGAAAGTACGCGTGTCTGGCTTGCCTGGCGCGTGCTCTGGCGGCTCCGGTAGCGGCAGTGGGCTGTTGAAGATGTACCCGGCCGCGGCGAGCGCGATCCCGAACACGACGCCCCCGATGACCGCGGCCCAGAACGGCCCGACCGCCATGGCCGCCTGCTTGCCGAAGAGGTTGAGGAGCCCGGAACCCATGAGCAGGCCGAGCAGCCCGAAGCCGAGCAGACCGACTATGAAGCCGAGTGCGGCCCCGTTGATCGGCGGCATCTCCCCGCGCTCCAACACGTAGGGGTCTGACTGGCGCTGTGCGCGCAGGACCTCGTCTGAGGCGCCAGGCACCACGCTGACTGAGCTGGGGTCGAAGCCTGCGTCGCCTAGGGCCGCCACTGCGTCGCGCGCGGCGGAGGGGTGGGCGTACTGCGCTGTGACCGTAACGCGCGGCTCGTGCACGGCGTGTCCGGTCGTTGCTGACGTGGAGTGAGCGCTGTCTTGAACCATGTCGCTCCTTTCGTTAGGCCGCACGCGAGCTGTTCTGCTGCGCGCGGCGTCCCGCTAATGCCGCCATGATAGCGCCACTTGAAGCCTGTCGGCCCGCGGAGGCCTTAGTCCGAGCGGGCGCGGCGGGTCCTCCGGCCGCTGGCCGCCGTGGAGTGCGACAATGGCCCGCGTGAGCGCACGCCAGAGCACCCGCCGCGGGGCGATGACCCTGATGGTCGGAACATTAGCCAGCCGCGTCACTGGGCTGCTCAAGAACTCGCTGCTAGCACAGTTCTTCCCGACCGCCGTCATCGACGCGTTCGTCACGGCCTTCAAGGTGCCCAACCTCTTCCGCGAACTGCTAGCCGAGGGCGCGCTGACCAACTCGTTCATACCGGTGTACAAGCGCCTCGACCCGGAGGACGCACGCCGCATGGCCGGTGCCCTCCTCGCACTGCTGCTCATCGTCAACGGACTGCTCCTCGTCGGCGCCTACCTCGGGGCTCCGTTGGTGGCGAACCTGCTCATAGCCAGCAACGGCAACGTCGACGTGGTCCTCACGACGCGCCTCGTGCGCATCGTGTTCCCGTTCCTAACGGCCATCTCACTCTCCGCGCTCGCCATGGGGCTCCTCAACGCGGAGGAGCGCTTCTTGGCCCCCGCCTGGGCGCCGGTCGCGCTGAACGTCGTGACCGTCACGCTCATGGCGCTGTTCCCTGGGCAGGCGGTGATGCTGGCAGCCGCTCACGTGCTCGGCGGGGTGGCGCAGTTGGCGGTGCAGTTGCCCGCCCTCGCACGCGCCAAGCTCCTGCCGCGCATGGCTGGACTGTGGCACCCGGCGTTAGCTTCGGTGCTGCTGCTCATGGTGCCGTTCGCGTTCACGGCGGGCGGGCGTCAGGTGCTCAACGTGGTGGCGTCCAACATCATCACGGGCATCGACGCGGGCGCTCAGGGCGCCTTCTACCTCGCCGACCTGTTCCTCAGCTTGGCCCTTGGGCTCTTCAGCATCTCACCGGCCCTCGCGTACTACTCGCGGCTCTCAGACCACGCCGTGCATGCCCCAGAGGCGTTCGCGCCGACCTTGGCCGAGGGGTTGCGGTTCATCACGTTCCTGACGGTCCCTGCCGGGGTGGCGCTCGCGCTGCTAGCCGCGCCCGCCGTCGACGTGGTGTACAACTGGCGCTCTCTCATGGGCACGCCGATGGACGCGCAGCTGCGCGCCTTCACGATCGCGGCCACCATGCCGCTAGGGTTCGCGGTGTTCCCGATCGGCGCCTTCAACCTGCTCGTCCGCACCTTCTACGTGAGGAGGTTGGTGCGCACGCCCGTCCTGCTCGTGCTCATCTTCCTCAGCGTGCAAGGCGCGCTGTACTGGGCGCTGTCGCACGTGTGGGGCATCGCTGGCGTGGCCTGGGCAACGGCCATCGCCGCGTGGCTGCAGCTGCTCGTCGCGGCGTACCTCGTGGCGCGGCGCGAGGGTTTCGGCCTCGCGGCCTGGGCGCGCGAGGCCGCCAAGGTGTGGCTAGCGACCGGCGTGGCGGCTGGCGCCGCCGCGCTCGCGCTCTACCTCGTGCCTCTGCCTGCTGGTTGGTGGGGCCAGGTCGCGCGCCTCGTCGTCGGCGGCGCGGTGCTCATGGCGGCGTTCGCTGGCGTTGGCGCCGCGCTCGGCCTGCCAGAGTTGAACACCCTGGCAGGCCGTTTGCGGCGCCGCTGAGCTGGTGTATCAGACGCGCTTGAAGATGACCGCGGCGTTCTGACCGCCGAACGCGAAGTTCGTCGAGATGGCGGCGTTGACTACCGCCTCGCGCGCGACGTTCGGGATGTAGTCGAGATCGAGTTCCGGGTCCGGATCCATGTAGTTGCGCGTTGGCGGCAAGACGCCGTGGTGAATGGCCTGCACGGTAGCCACGCCTTCGATGCCGCCGGCCGCCCCGAGGGTGTGGCCGGTCATCGACTTGGTCGACGAGGCAGGAGGCACCTTCCCGGCGCCCCACACGGCCTTGAAGGCCAAGGTCTCGTTGAGGTCGTTGGCAGGCGTGCTCGTGCCGTGCGCGTTGATGTACCCGATGTCTTCCGGGTTCATCTTGGCGTCTCTCAGCGCACGCGTGATGGCCGCGATGGCGCCTGTGCCGCCAGGGGCGGGCGCCGTGATGTGGTGCGCGTCAGCGCTCGTGCCGTAACCGACGATCTCGGCATAGATGCGCGCACCGCGCTTGACGGCCCGCTCGTACTCCTCGAGCACGAGGATGCCAGCGCCCTCGCCCGCCACGAAGCCGTCGCGGCTGGCCGTGAACGGCCGACTGGCAGTCTCGGGGCTGTCGTTGCGCGTGGAGAGCGCCTTCATGACCGCGAAGCCGCCGATGCCCATCGGCGTGATCGGCGCCTCGGTGCCGCCCGCGAAGACGACTTCGGCCTCGCCGCGCTGGATCATGCGGTACGCGTCACCGATGTTGCCGGTGCCGGTCGCGCAGGCGGTGACGACGCTCGAGCTTGGCCCGGTCAGGTGATAGCGCATGGCGACGTGGCCGCTAGCCATGTTGGCTATGAGCATGGGGATGAAGAACGGGCTGATGCGCATGGCGGTGCGCTCGAAGCGGATCTTCGACTGAGCCTCCCACGTATCGAGGCCCCCGATGCCAGAACCGATGCACGTGCCCGTGAGGTCGCCTGCGACCTCCTCGGCAGTGAGGCCAGAGTCGGCCAACGCCAAGTCGGCGCCGATGAGCGCGAACTGCACGAAGCGGTCTAGGCGCTTGGCTTCCTTGGTTTCGAGGTACTGATGCACGTCGACGTCGACCTCGCCAGCGAACCTCACGGACAGATCGCTAGCGTCGAACAACGTTATGGGTCGGATGCCGTTCCTCGCCTCGTGTTGCGCTGCCAAGAAGTTGGCTGCGCCGACACCTATCGGCGTTACAGGACCGACTCCGGTGACAACAACTCTTTTCATGGTCGCCCCCAGGGTAACTCGGGCGCGATCGGAGTCAGGTAGCCCGGAGTGGTGCCTGGCGCCCCCCGTATGAGCGAGGTCATACGCGGGGGCTCAAGGTCATTGCTTGTCTGAGATGAAGCGGACGGCGTCGCCGACAGTGCGGATGCCTTCGGCTTCGTCGTCAGAGATCTCTACCCCGAACTCATCTTCGAGGCCCATGATCAGCTCTACGACGTCGAGCGAATCGGCGCCCAGGTCGTCCATGAAGCGCGACTCTTCGGTGACGTCGCTAGGGTCGGCGTCGAGCTTGTCGGCTACGACGTCCTTTATCTTTTCCAGGATCTCATGTTCGTCCACGGTGTTTCCTCCTCAGCAGCGGCTTGCGGCCGCGGCCATGTTTTGCACGTCTTGCGGGAGTCTAGCACGGGTTCTTCCCGCGTTTGCCTGACGTATTAGCCGCTTTGCGGCCAAGATTCGCCTCGCTGCCCTCGTAAGAGGCGCGGAGCCTTTGCGATGCTAGTGCATGACCATCCCACCGTCAACTACCAGCGTCTGGCCGTTCACGTAAGCCGCCTCGTCCGACGCTAGGAACGCGACCGCATTCGCCACGTCCTGAGGAGTTCCGAAGCGTCCTGCTGGGATCTCCTTGAGGTAAGCGTCGCGCAGTTCAGGCGTCAGGGCTGCGGTCATGTCCGACTCGATGAAGCCTGGCGCCACCGCGTTGACGGTCACGCCCTTCGCGGCGTACTCGCGCGCCAACGCCTTGGTCAGGCCAATGAGGCCGGCTTTCGCCGCCACGTAGTTCGCCTGGCCGGGGTTGCCGCGCAACGCCACGACCGATGACACGTTAACGACGCGCCCGAAGCCCGTGCGCAGCATGCCGCGCAGCGCGCCGCGCGCGAGGTAGAAGGCCGAGGAGAGGTTCGTGTTGAGCACGCGCTGCCAATCGTCGTCCTTCATGCGCAGAACGAGCGTGTCTTTGGTGACGCCCGCGTTGTTGACGAGCACGTCGAGGGCGCCGAACTCCTCGGTGACGGCCTTTATGAGCTCTTGGCACGCCGCCGGGTCGGCGACGTCGGCGCCGAACGCATGCGCCCGCCCGCCCGCCGCGACGACCGCTTGCACGACCTCGTCGGCCGGGCCGGCAGAGCTAACGTAATGCACGGCAACGTCGTAACCGCGGCGGCCGAACGTCTCGGCCATGGCGCGGCCAAGCCCACGGCTCGAGCCCGTCACAAGTACGACCCGCTTACCTTCGCTCATGCAGGTTCCCCCTCGCTCGAGGACGCAACGGCCGCTGCCAGCGACGCTGAGTCGGTGACGGCAGCGCCCGCTGCGCCAGGCAGGATGCGTTCTAGCAAGGCGGTTAGGACCTTGCCGGACCCGAACTCTATGTAGCGCGTTGCGCCCAGCGCGCTGAGCTGCTGCACGCACTCGACCCACCGCACTGGCGCCGTTACCTGCTCGGTCAGGAGGCGAGCGGCGCTAGCCGCGTTAGGCAGCGGCTCGGCGGTGACGTTGCACACGACAACGAAGGCGGGCTCGTCGAAGACCTCAGTCGCGAGGTCGGCAGCTAGGCGCTCGGCGGCTGGCTGCATGAGGGGCGAGTGGAAGGGCGCGCTCACCTTGAGAGGTATGACGCGCGCACCGCGCTCCTTCAGCACGGCCGCGGCGCGTTCGACTCCGGCGGCCGAGCCGGACACCACGGTCTGGCCGGGAGCGTTGAGGTTGGCTACGGCGACTACCTCGTGAGGACCCAGGTCCGCGAGGACCTCGCGTATGGTGCTCTCCTCGAGCTTGAGGACCGCTGCCATGGCGCCAGCGCCCGGCGCTACGGCCGCCTGCATGTACGCGCCGCGCTTGCGCACGAGCCGCACCGCCGCGCTGACGCTCAAGCAGCCTGCGGCCACGAGCGCCGTGTACTCGCCGAGCGAGTGCCCCGCGGCGAAGCGCACCTCCGCGCCACCCGCCTCGCGGTAAGCGGCGTAAGCCGCGGCGCCCGCCGCCACCAGCGCGGGCTGCTGGTTGGCCGTCAACTGCAGCTCTTCAGCTGGGCCCTCCCACATCAGGGCGAGGAGGCCCGGCAGCGTTGCCTCGGCCTCGTCAAGCACACGCTTGGCGGCAGGGGACGCCGAGTAGAGCTCTTGCGCCATGCCTACCGCCTGCGAGCCTTGGCCGGGGAAGAGCGCGGCAACGCGCTGGGTCACACCGGACCCCAGGTCAGGACGGAAGCCGCCCAGGTGAGGCCCGCTCCGAACGAGACGAGCAGGAGGTTGTCGCCCGCGGCGATCTGACCGGCATCCAGCGCGTGGCGCAGTGCCAGCGGGATGCTGGCCGTCGAGTTGTTGCCGTACTCGTCGACCGTGACGACGACGCGTTCGCGCGGCAAGCTGAGGCGCTCGCGGGCGGCCTCGATGATGCGGAGGTTCGCCTGGTGCGGCACGAACAGCGAGATGTCGGCCACGGTCAGGCCGGCCTTCTGCACGGCCTCGAGCGTCGCGGTGTTCATGACGCGCACCGCGAACTTGTAGACCTCACGGCCGTTCATGTAGAGCGAGTCGGATAGGGGAGTGCCGCTCGGCAGGCACGCACCGACGGCGCGCTTGTGGAGCTGGTCTGCGCCGGAGCCGTCCGCGCCCATCACGACGCCCTTGATGCCGTACGGTTCTGGCACGGCCTCGATGATGGCGGCGCCAGCCCCGTCGCCGAAGAGCACGGCGGTGGAGCGGTCGTTCCAGTCGACGATCTTCGTCAGGGCCTCCGCGCCGATGGCCAGCACGCGCTTGCACTGGCCGGCCTCTACGAGGCTCTTGGCGATGCCGACGGCGTACAACCAGCCTGGGCAGGCCGCCAAGAGGTCGAACGCTCCGGCTGACAGCTTGAACTTGTCCTGCACGAGCGCGGCTGTGGCCGGGAAGAGCGCGTCTGGCGTGTTCGTGGCGACGATGACCATGTCGACCCCGGCCAGCGCGTCGTCGCCGTGGCGGGCGAGGAGGTCCTCCACGGCCCGGAACGCCAAGTCAGAGGTGAACTCGTTGTCGGCGGCGACGTGGCGGCGCTTGATGCCCGTGCGCGTGGTGATCCACTCGTCGGACGTGTCCATGATCTTCTCTAGGTCTTCGTTGCTGACGATGTTGGAGGGCGCGTAAGCGCCCAGCGCGGTAACGCCCGCCCTAGTCTTCGCTTGGCTCACTCGGCACCTGCTTGGGGAGCGGTCGCTAGCCGAGTAAGCGGCGACCGGTAGGAGAAAGGACGGCCGAAGCCGTCCTGGCAGGGCCACTCAGGCCCGCGGGCAGTGAGGCCACCGCCAGCGCTGAAGGGCGCCGGCGCTGCCGGGACGGCATCAAGCCTCCGCGATCACCTGACGGCCGTTATAGGAACCGCACTCTGGGCACACGACGTGCGGCGGCTTCATGGCCTTGCACTGTGGGCACGCTACGAGCGTCGGCTCGCTTAGGGCATGGTGCGAGCGACGAGCGTCACGGCTGGAGGCCGAAGTGCGCTTCTTGGGTACTGGGTGCTTAGCCATCTGGTCCAAACTCCTTCTGAATAGCTCGCGGTGACGCGAGTGTTGTTCGGCTCAAGGCAGCCGCCTGGCGGGCGGTCAGGCCGAGATGTCGATGTCTTTCAGCGCGGCGAAAGGCGAAACGCCTTCGGTCACCACTTGTGGCTTGCGCTTGGGCGCCAACTCGGGGTGCTCGTTGAGGTTCACGCCGTTCTCGTCCAGGCCGAGGCAGCCGGGCCGACAGACCGCCGTGATCGGCAGTTCGATGGCCACGAGTTCGGTGAGGAACGCGCTGAAGTCTACCGCGAACGAGCCGAAGATCAGCAGCTCGTCGTCGCCTTCCTTGCTGTCCTCGTCGAGAACGAGGGGCAAGTCGGAAGGCCGGTACTCCATGGGGTAGACGAAGGTGGTGCGCACCTTGGTGTCTACGTCCGTGAGGCAACGGCGGCACTCCATGATGACGGTGCCTTCGACGGCGCCTTCTAGAACGAAGTCGTCGTCGCCACCCGCGTTCATGACAGTAAGGCGCCACCTGAGTGGTTCCTTGAGCCGTATGCCGTCGGCTTCTAGCAGTTCAGGTGCAGGCGTCAACAGACCCTCTGCGCTAACCTCGGACGGCTGGCCCGGGGAGTGCTGCAAGAGTGAGGCTAAGTTGAGTACCGCTGAGTCGCTAGACTGCATCCCTTGAAAGTATAGGCCTGGTGTGCTGGCTGTCAAGTTGCGCCGAACGACGACTTGTCTGCAGCGCGGCCGGCGTGAAGAGCGCAGAGGCAAGGTTATGCTCGGCCGCACATGTTTCTCGTCATCCCAGCAGTCGACATCCAGCAAGGCAGAGCGGTTCGCCTCTACGAGGGCGATCCAGAGCGTGAGACCGTCTACTTCAAGGACCCGGTTGACGCCGCCGTCAAGTGGGACGGCCTCGGCGCGAAGTGGCTGCACGTCGTCGACCTCGACGCCAGCCTAGGCCGCGGCGACAACACGGCGCTGGTTGCCCGCTTGGTGGCTAGCGTCGACGCCAAGGTCGAGCTAGGCGGCGGGGTGCGCAGCCTGGAAGCGGCGCAACGCTGGCTTGCTGTGCTCGACAAGGTGGTGCTCGGCACGGTCGCCGTCACGCAACCGGAGGTCGTCGAGCGCCTCGTGACCGACTTCGGGCCCGAGCGCGTGTGCGTCTCCATCGACGCTCGTGACGGCCTCGTCGCGGTGCGCGGCTGGGTGGAGACGACGGCGGTCGACGCCATCTCCCTCGCCAAGCGCGTCGCCGAACAGGGCGTCACCCACGTCATCTACACGGACGTCGGGCGCGACGGCACCATGCTCGGCGTCGATGAGGAACCCGTCGCGCGCATGCGTGACGCCTTCGCGGGTAGCCTCGTCGCCGGTGGCGGCGTGGCAACGGACGCAGACCTCGACCTCTACGAGCGCCTCGGGCTGCAGGGCGCCATCGTCGGCCGGGCGCTGTACGAGGGGAAGATCACTTATCCCAGAACTACCTGAAGTCGAAACGGTCCGCCGCGAACTCGCCCCCTGGTTGCAAGGCCGTGACATCCTCGAGATCGACTTGCTAGCACCGCTCGGGCCGAAGTACGCCAGCCTCGAGCTGGCGCTCGGGCGGCGTATCGAGGCCGTCGAGCGGCGGGGCAAGTTCCTGCTCATGCCCCTCTCCGGTGGGCTCGAGCTGGTGGCGCACCTCGGCATGACGGGCGTGCTGGCGCAAGACGCCCCATCTGAGCGCGCCGCCTCGCACGTGCGCGTGCGCGTCGGCCTCAGCGGCGGCGCCCCTAACGTCCTCTACTTCCTCGACCCGCGGCGCTTCGGGCGTTTCCTCGTCGTCAAGCGCGGGGAGTACGCGGGCCTGCCGACGCTCGCCGCGCTCGGCCCAGAACCGCTAAGCGACGGCTTCACGGTGGCCGCCTTCCAGAGCGCCCTGCAGCGCTCTCACATGAGCGTGAAGTCGTACCTCTTGAGCCAGCGACCCGTTGCCGGCGTCGGCAACATCTACGCAGACGAGGCGTTGTGGCGCGCGGCGGTTCACCCCCTGACTCCGGCCTCAGCACTCACCCCGGAGCAGGCGACGCGCTTGCACCACGCCGTTCGCGAAGTCTTGAGCGCCGCCGTCGCCTCGCAGGGCACGACGTTGTCCGACTACCGCACGGTGTTGGGCAAGCAGGGGGAGTACGCCAGGCAACTAGCTGCGTACGGCCGCGCCGGGCAGCCGTGCCCACGCTGCGGCACGACGATGCAGCGCCTGGTGGTCGGGCAGCGCGGCACGAGTTACTGCCCAACGTGCCAGGCCGCCCCGAAAGGTAAGCCGTGAAGCGGAGGTTCGGCCTCGACATTCAAGTGCGCTTCGGCGACACCGACGCGCTTGGCCACATAAACAACGCGACCTACGCGACTTACGCGGAGCTGGGGCGCGTCGAGTTCGTGCGGGCGCTCGGCTTGCCGCCTGGCGGCTTCATCCTCGCGCGGCTCGCCCTCGACTACCGCAAGCAGGTGCGACTTGGTGAGCGGGTGCGGGTCGAGACGTGGGTTGAGAGGGTCGGCAACTCGAGCATCACGATGCGCCAGGAAGTGGTTGCCGACGACGAGTTGGCGGTCGAAGTCGAGGCGGTCGCCGTGTGGTTCGACTACGGTACGAACATGCCGGTGCGCGTGCCAGACGAGGCGAGGCGCGTCTTCGAGGAGTGGCGCGAGTCGCAGTAGGGCGTGCACAGGCAGGGCGACGCGCGGGACGGAAGTCCCTGTTTACGGCGTCTACAACGCACTATCCTGTAGCTGAAGCGGTAGGGGCGCAGGCTCCAGGCTAAGGGGCGAGCGCTAGCACCGAGGGAGCGCATCCCCAACCCAGCCCCACCACCGCTGTAAAGCTTCCGGGCCTCCAGCGAGGCAAGGCGCAAGTGCAAGATGTCAGGGCCGGGAGGGTCCCGGTGCCGGGGGCCCGGAAGCCAGAGCACGAGTTAGGCGTCAGCGCGGCCGGAGCAGTCCTGCTCCGGCCGCGGCGCTGCCTGGTCGCGCCACCAGGCGCCCCTGCTAGACTGCTCGCGTGCCACACGTAGAGTCCCCGACTCAGCGGCGCGTCGTGACGGTAACGGGCGCGTCCACCGGCATCGGCCGTGAGGTAGCGTTGACCCTCCTCAACAAGGGGTACACCGTTTACGCCGGGTTGCGCTCCGACGTTGACGCGTCCAGCCTGCTGGCTGACGCCGGAGCTGCGGCTGCGCGGTTGCGACTGCTGGAACTCGACGTCACTAACGGGGACGACGTGGCCGCGGCGGCTCGCCGCGTCAACGACGAACTCGACGGCGGTCACTTTCACGGGCTCGTCAACAACGCTGGCATCGCCGTGGCAGGACCCATGGAGTTTTTGCCGCTCGACGACCTACGGCGCCAGTTCGAGGTGAACGTCGTCGGCCAGGTGGCCATGGCTCAAGCCTTCTTGCCGCTCCTACGCGAGCGGCCCGGTCGCCTCGTGTTCGTCGGGTCGGTCTCTGGGCTCGTGTCGTCACGCCTGCTCGGCGCGTACGCTGCCTCGAAGTTCGCCCTCGAGGCCGTTGCCGACGCGTTTCGCCGCGAACTACTGCCGTTCAAGGTGCGCGTATCCGTCGTCGAGCCTGGTCGCATCGCCACGCCGATCTGGGAGAAGTCCCTCACCGAGGGCCTCGACCGCATGGACCGCATGCCCCTGAAGGCGCGCGAGTACTACGGTTGGTTGGTCAAAGACCTGATGAACAGCGCCAAGTACGCGGCCGACCACGGCACCCACCCAGAGCAGGTCGCGCTGGCCGTCCACAAGGCGCTAAGCGCCCGCCGCAGCCGCACGCGCTACTTCGTTGGGCCCGACGCGCACTTCATCAACGTGCTGCGGCGCGTACTTTCCGACCCGCAGCTCGATAGGGTCGTCAACTTCACCGGCCGCTGAGCGGGGCTTTAGCGTCCCTAAACCTGGCGGTTAGACGGGCGTCACGAGGTGATAATCTTCCTCTGACCAGCACCAGCGCAGGGCCAGCGGGGCTTGAACCTGCACTGGTGCACTCACGACTGTCGGAGGACCTATGCGCAAACTGCTGTTCATTAGCCTGGCGGCCCTAGCCTTCACGACCGCCAACGCTCAGAGCGACTGGACCTGCCCGGCTGGCTACGCCGGCCAAACCCTCAGCGTCTACAACTGGGCCACTTACGTAGCGGAAGACACCATCTCGAACTTCGAGGCCGCGTGCGGGGTGCGCGTCATCTACGACACTTACGGCAGTGACGACGACATGCTCGTGCGGTTGCGCCAAGGCAACCCAGGCTTCGACATCGTCGTCCCAAGCGACTCGATCGTGAGGCTCCTCATCGACGAGAAGCTCCTCGAGAAGATCGATCACGCGAACCTGCCCAACTTCGGCAACCTCGACCCAGACTTCATCGGCCTGCCCTTCGACCCGGGCAACGACTACACCATCCCCTACCAGTGGGGCACCGTAGGCATCGGCTACAACACCGAGAAGGTCCCTGAGATCACTTCGTGGGCCGACATGTTCGCGTACGACGGGCCGGTCGCATGGCTCGAGGACACCGGGGCGATGGTCGGCATGGGCCTGCTCATGCTCGGCAAGGACCCTAACAGCGAGGACGCGAAGGAGATCGACGAGGCCGCCAAGTACCTGATCGACAACGGCGGCAACGTCGTGTACATCGCCCGCGACGACGGTCAAGAGATCCTCGTGCGTGGCGAGGCCGACATCGTCATCGAGTACTCTGGCGACATCTTCCAGATCATGGACGAGTGCGAGTGCGATACCTACGCCTACGTCATCCCGGAGGAAGGCACGAACTTCTGGCTCGACAACCTCGCCATCCCGAAGGGCGCCCCCAACAAGGCGCTAGCCGAAGTGTTCATCGACTACGTGCTCGACCCGCACGTCGCCGCTGACATCTCCAACTACACGGCGTTCGGCACGCCGAACCTCGCCGCCCTCGAGGGTGGGCTCATCGACCCGGAGTTGGCGGAAGACCCCGCCATCTACCCGAGCGAAGCCGCGAGCGAGCACCTCTTCTTCGCCGTGCAGTCCCCGGAGCGTGAGGCCCTCCTCAACGACGCCTGGGACATGATCAAGATCTTCATCGGGCGCTGAGAACCAGCTAGTTGCGGTCGGCGTGGGGCTGCGGACGACTCGTTCGCAGCCCCACGTTTCGCTGCTGCCAAGGCGCTTGGCCTGGGGTAATATGGGCGCCACATCATGGCAACGGCTCCAGCTGTCCAGATCAACAACCTGGTCAAGGAGTTCATCGACCCGCGCACCAAGACCGCCGTGCGCGCCGTGAACGACATCGACCTCGAGATTCGCGAGGGCGAGTTCTTCGCCATGCTCGGGCCGTCTGGTTGCGGCAAGACAACCACCTTGCGTGTCATCGCGGGCTTCGAGGAGCCCACTTCCGGCGAGCTGCTGCTGCGGGGGAACTCCATGCGCGGCATCCCGTCGTTCCACCGCCCCGTCAACACCGTCTTCCAGGATTACGCCCTGTTCCCGCACATGACCGTCCTCCAGAACGTCATGTTCGGCCTGCGCATGGCGCGCGTGCCGGACAAGGAAGCGCGCAAGCGCTCGCTGGAGGCGCTTGACATGGTCAGGCTGCCGAACGTGGAGCGCCGTAAACCGCTGCAACTCTCCGGTGGTCAGCGCCAGCGCGTCGCCTTGGCGCGCGCGCTCGTCAACCGTCCGAGCGTCCTGCTGCTCGACGAGCCGCTTGGCGCCCTCGACCTCAAGCTGCGGCGCGCCATGCAGTTCGAACTCAAGCGCTTGCAGCAGCAGGTTGGCATCACGTTCATCTACGTCACCCACGACCAGGAAGAGGCGCTGACCATGGCGGACCGCATCGCCGTCATGAACGCCGGTCAGGTCCTGCAGGTCGGGCGGGCAGACGACATCTACGAGCGCCCGAGCGACCGCTTCGTGGCGGACTTCATCGGCGAGACGAACTTCTTGGCGTGCGTGCTCGAGTCGAAGGCAGGCAGCTCTGCCAGGGTGCGCCTCGAGGACGGCACCGTGTTGTCTGGCGTGCTACGCGACCCAGACATGGCGGTCGGCGTCGGCGTCGCGCTTGCCTTGCGGCCGGAGAAGCTGGCGGTCGAGGACGTTTCCTCTGGGGAGCCGCCCGCACTAGCTGGCGCGCAATCGGCATTGCCAGGCACCGTCGCTGGCGTGCATTACCTCGGCACGGACGCGCGTTACCTCATCGAAGTTCCGGGTGGCGCCAGGGTCGTCGCGCGCGTTCAGAACCAACAGCACGGTTTCGCCGGGATGTTGGCGGAGGGCACCCCCGTACGCCTGACGTGGCTAACGGAGTACGGCTCAGTACTGGCCTGAGCGCCGCGCCGCCCATATCATGGGGGCAACATGACGGTACCGACACTTGACCTAACAGGGTCCCCGTTCGACTTCGGGTTGACCCACGGCCGCGCGTTCCGGGCGGCCATCCGCGCGTACGCGGACGAGCGCGTGGCGTTGGCGGGAGGCGCCGCTTGGACGGGTCGCGAGCTGAGCCGCCGCGACGTCCTGGCGTTGGCACAGGCCTGCTTGGGGCCTCACGAAGACTACGCGCCTGACCTGGTAGCCGAGCTGGAGGGCATGGCAGCCGCCACGGACCTGAGCTTGGCGGAGTTGATCGTCGTAGGCGGGTTCACCGACTTCATCGATACGGTGGCGGCGGCCAACCGCAAGACGGCAAGCGTGCTCGAAACGAAAGCGGTTGACGACTGCACCGCGTTCCTCGTGCCCGGCGCGCGCATGGCGGACGGTGTGGCGGCGTTCGGGCAGACGTGGGACATGCACGAGGGTTCAACTGAACACCTCGTCCTCCTGCGCGGGCGCCCGCGGAACGCGCCTGACTTCCTCGCGTTCACTACCGCGGGGGCCATGGGCATGATCGGCATGAACGAGGCCGGCCTCACCGTCGGCATCAACAACCTCATGAGCGCGGATGGGCGCCCTGGAGTGACCTGGCCGTTCGTCGTGCGCGAGATGCTCAAGGCGGATACCCTTGCAGACGCGTTGGCCGCGCTCGAGCGTGCGCCATTGGCTGGGGGTCACAACTACTTGATTCTGGATGCGAGCGGCGCCGGCGCGAACGTCGAGGCCATGCCGACCGCCAGTCACGTCACGCACCTAGCCGCCGACGCCGTTGCTCACACCAACCACAACCTGCACCCTGACACCAAGGCGGTCGAACGGCCACGCGACGCCGCCTCTCAAGAGGACTCCGAGGCGCGCCTGCATGACGCCGAGCGGCTCCTCGCGCGTGACGACCTCACCATCGAGGCGTTGCAGGCGGTCACGGCGCATACGGGCAACATCTGCCACCGCGGCGAGGCGCCGCGCTTCGTGGGAACGTGCGGCGGAGTGATCACGCGGCCAGCGACGCGCGAGCTGTGGGCCGTGCGGGGCCGACCGAGCGAGGAGCAGTACGAGCGCTTCGCGTTCGAGGGAGCGCGGGCGTGAGCGTGACCGGCAAGAGACCGCGCGTGCGCGTCACGCAGGCGCGCCCGGAGCACGCCGCGGCGCTCGAGGAGCTGCAGCGCGTGTGCTTCCCGAACCTCGGTGAGCAGGAGCTCATGACCCACATGCACTTCGTCGAGCATCAAGAGCGCTTCCCGGAGGGCGAGTTCGTGGCCCTCGCGGCGGACGCGCCTGACGGCACGCCGTTGGCCGCGGAGCGCGTGGTCGGCTTGGGTTCCGGGTTCCTGATCGACTTCGACATCCAGCACCCGACGCACTCGTTCAACGACATCATCGGGGGCGGCACGTACTCCAACCACGACCCGGACGGCGACTGGTACTACGGCGCTGACATCAGCGTTCACCCCGACTACCGCGGTCTTGGCCTCGGGCGTAGCTTGTACGACGCACGCAAGGGCCTCGTGCGGAAGCTGCGCCGCAAGGGCATCGTGGCTGGCGGTCAACTGCCAGGCTACCCGCGTTACCGCGACGAGTTGACCGTAGCCGCTTACGTGGAGAAGGTCGTGGCTGGCGAGCTGACCGACCCGACGCTCACGTTCCAAGTGGCTAACGGCTTCGAGGTCTACGGCCTCATCCACGGCTACATCGAGGACGACTACACCGACGATTGGGCGAGCTTCATCGTGTGGTTCAACCCCGACCTGCACTTCCCCGACCTGCCTGACCTTGGGGCGGCTACCTGAGTCCAGCTCCAAGCCTACCGGCAGGCTACGCAGCGCGGCCAGCGCGGTTAACAGACGCCGCCGAGGCCGTGGCGTTGCTCGCCGCCTACGAGGTCGCTCACCAGGGGGTGGCCAGCACCGGCCTCGACGCGCTGCTGGCCGACTGGGCTTCCGTCGACCTGGCGGACGACAGCGTCATCGTGCGCGGGCCGACCGGCGCCCTGGTGGCGCTGTGCGATGTGGTGCCTAGCCGCCGCGAACTGCTCATGACCTACGCGTACGTGATGCCGGGTGAGGTGGAGGCGGACGCAGTGACCGCCTACCTGGCCTGGGCGGCGGAGGAGCGCGCGCGTGCCTTGGCGCAGGGCGGCAGGGTCGTCGTGCGCAATTACTTGCCCGCGGAGGACGAGGCGCTTGCCGCGCGGTTGGCTGAACGCGGTTATCGCCAAGTGCGCACCATCTACCGCTTGGCGATCGACCTGGCGGCGCCCCCACCCGCGCCAGCGTGGCCAGTTGGCGTGAGCGTGAGGGCGTATGCGGGCGCAGCGGACGAGCCGGCGGCCTACGAGGCGTTCGAACTGGGTTCGACTGGCATGTGGGGCAGGCCGGGCAACACGTTCGAGCAGTGGAGCGCGCACGTTGGCGCGCAGCAGCCTGGCGCCATGCGCTTGGCGGTAGCGGCTGGGCAGATCGTCGGCGCGAGCATCGTGTGGGTAGCGCCCGGCGGCGAAGGTAGCGGCGTCGTCGAGAGCCTGCGAGTAGTGCCTGATTGGCGCCGCCGTGGTCTGGGCGCTGCGTTGCTCGCCGACGCGCTTGCTGCCGGCTACGCGGCTGGCATGCGTCGTATGAGCCTCACGGTCGACGCCTCCTCCACTACTGGCGCGCCAGAGTTGTACGCCCGTGCCGGCATGCGTATGACTCAGAGCTACCTGGTGCTCGAGCGGGCGTTGTGAGGCGGCGTTGTACTCCTTCGTGCCCTCCCACTAGTTGACCGGCGCCCAGCCGCCCACTAGCCTTTAGGTAACAGCGGTTAAACGATTAACCGCTAGCGTGAGGGAGCGAGCTGATGGCCAGCATGCGCGAGGTTGCCGAAGCTGCGGGAGTATCGGTGGCGACGGTGTCGCACGTCCTGCGCGGTACCAAACGCTTCACGCCGGCCGTCGCCGCTCGTGTCAAGGCTGCTGCGGCGGAACTCGGTTACGTGCCCAACCGCCAGGCAAGCGCTCTGCGCACTGGCCGCACCGACATCCTCGGCGTCTTACTCCCCGACCTCTCCAACCCGTTCTTCCCCGCGCTCCTCAACGCCGTCGAGATCGCCGCACGCGCGGCGGGGTTCCTCGTCATGGTGCACGACACGGAGAACGACCCAGGCCTCGAGGCGCTAGCGCTTGAGCGCTTGGCGGCGCTGCAGGTCGACGGCCTCGTATGGGTGCCTGCGCACGACGCTGGCGTTGGCGTCAGCGCCCGCGGGGCGGGTCGCGCGGTCGGCGCCAAACGCGACCTCAAACTCCCCAACGTGCCCCTCGTGACGCTCGACCGGCCAGTCGCCGACCGCGACGCCGTCTTCGCAGACCACGTCGCAGGCGGCGCGCTCGTGGCAGCGCACCTCAACGCCTTGGGGCTACGGCGGGTAGCGCTGCTTCACGGGGCGGCGAGTATCGCCAGCGCCAGGGCGAGGCGCCGCGGTTTCCTCGCCGAGCTCGACCCGCTGACTCCCGTGTGGGAGGCCCAGAGCGGCTTCAGCCACGACCTGCCTGGCGCCGTCGTCAGGCTGCTGCGCGCCGGCGGGTTCGACGCCGTCGTGTGCGCCAACGACGCCGTGGCGGTTGGCGTCATCCGCAACCTCAAACAGTTGGGCGTGCGCGTGCCAGAGGACGTCTCGGTGGTGGGTTTCGACGACATCCCATGGGCGAAGCTCATGGACCCGCCCCTTACGACAGTGCGCCAACCGCTGGCCGCGATCGGAGCCGCGGCCGTGCGCCTCCTGCTCGAACGCATGGCCGACCCGCAACGGGCTGCCAGGCAGGTCGTCTTACCCGTCGAACTCGTCGTGCGCGGCTCGACCGCCCCCGCTACCAGCGGCGCCGCTCAAGTCCGCGGCGCCAACCAAGCAGAACGCAGCGCGCCAACCTCAACGAAGGCCAGACCCAACCGGAGGGCAGGATGAACAGCACATGACCACGCCGCAGGCAACAGCCAGACCCGCAGCAGGCATCGCCGTGGTCGGCAGCGTGAACATGGACCTCGTAGTGAGGCTGGCGCGTCACCCACGCCCGGGCGAGACCGTCATGGGCTCCGACTACGCCACCCACCCGGGCGGCAAGGGCGCCAACCAAGCCGTGGCCGCCTCCAGGTTAGGTGGCAGAGTGAGCTTCGTAGGGCGCGTCGGCAACGACGAGTACGGCGTGCAACTGACAGCAGCGCTACAGCGCGACCACGTCGATACCACTGCGTTGGCCCGCAGCGGGCGGCCGAGCGGCGTGGCTTTCATTCAGGTCGACGAGGCCGGGCAGAACAGCATCGTCGTGTCGCCAGGCGCGAACTACGACCTGAGCGTGGCGGACCTGGCCACGCCAGCTGGGCGCTACGCCGTCGAAGGCGCAGCTGTGCTGCTCCTGCAACTCGAAGTCCCCCTTGAAGTAACGCTCGCCGCCGCAGCCGCCGGCAGGCGGGCGGGCGCCGTGGTTGTCCTCAACCTCGCCCCAGCCCAACGACTCGAGGCCAGCGCGTTGGCGAACGTCGGCGTGCTCCTCGTCAACGAGACAGAGGCCGTCATCCAGCTTGGCGCCGCGGCCGCCGACAAGAGGCCAGCCGAGTGGGCAGCGGCGCTCTGCCGCTACGCCCCGAGCGCGGTCGTGACCTTGGGGGGAGAAGGCGCCGTGTGGGCGACGCGGCGAGACCCCGCCAACGCAGACAGCGCCGTTGACCACGGCCACGTGCCCGCGTTCCCCGTCACCGTCGTCGACACGACGGCGGCGGGCGACGCCTTCGCGGGCGCCCTCGGCTACTTCCTAGCGCGGGAGCGGTCGACCGGCCGCGAGGGCGCTGCGCTTGCCGCGGCCGTCAGGTTCGCCAGCGCGGCTGGCGCCATGGCCACCACCCGCGCTGGCGCGCAACCGTCGCTGCCTAGCCTGGCCGAGGTCGAGGCCCTGTTGGCGACAGGGGGTGCTGCGTGACGGGGGCACTGCTGGAGATGCGCGGCGTTACCAAGCGTTTCGGGACCTTCGAGGCGCTCTCGGGAGTGGACTTCGACCTTGAAGCAGGTGAAGTGCATGCCCTTCTCGGCGAGAACGGCGCGGGCAAGTCGACGCTCATGAAGATCCTCGCGGGCGTGCAGCCAGCCACCAGCGGCACGATGGCGGTAGCTGGCGAGCCCGTCAACTTCACGAGCGTGGCAGACGCACAAGCTAACGGCGTGGCCATGGTCTACCAGGAGTTGGCGCTGGTCGCCGACCTCTCCGTCGCAGAGAACTTGTTCCTCGGCAGGCTCGACGCATGGGTGAGCCACCGGCGCCTGGCCGCGCGCGCCGCGCCGCTCCTCGAGCAAGTCGAGCTCGACGTGCAGCCGTTGGCGGCCGTCAGCAGCCTTGCCGTCGGCGAACAGCAACTCGTCGAGATCGCTCGTGCGCTAGGTCACAAGCAGCGCATCCTCGTGTTCGACGAGCCAACGGCGGCCCTCTCGGCCGGCGAGACGGCGCGCCTCTTTCACCGGATCGCCAAGCTCAAGGAGCAGGGCGTTGGCATCGTGTACATCAGCCACCGGCTCGAGGAAGTGTTCGAGATCGCCGACCGCGTCACCGTCTTACGTGACGGCCGCAAGGTCCGCACGGCTTCCCTCTCCGAGCTGACCCCTGACGACGTCGTGCGCGCCATGGTCGGGCGCGACGTCAAGCGCTTCACGCGGGCGCCCACGCAGCGCCCGGCGGAGGCGGCACTAGAGTTCGAGTTCGAGGCGAGCGGGGTGGCGCCCGGCCACATCACGGTGCGCCCAGGCGAGATCATCGGTCTGGCTGGCGTGGTCGGCTCTGGGCGCAACAAGGTCTTGTCGACGCTCTTCGGCGCCGCCGGCACGGCGCGCGTCGACGGCACGCGCGTGAGGTCGCCGCACCACGCCATCGACCTCGGCATGTTCCTCGTGCCGGAAGACCGCAAGCTGGCTGGCCTAGTGCTGGAGTTGAGCGTGCGCGAGAACCTGGCCATGGCTATCCTGCCGCGCCTCGTACGCGCTGGCCTGTTCATGAACGCGGCCAAGGAGAACCGCCAGGTCCGCCACTGGATCGAGCGCCTCGGGGTCAAGCCGCCCGAGCCGGAGAAGCGGGCCGGCCAGGGCGCCGCCGCAGATCACGGCGGCGGGCGCCCGTGACGGATAACCGACAGGCAATAGTCCCAACCGTCGGCCAACCCCTTTGCTCTTCAGCGGTTATGGGCTTGGGGTTGAGAGCAGAGGCGTAGTGAACAGAGGAGAGAGGTATCAGCCATGAGCAAGCCGTTCTTCACGTTAGTCGGCGCCGCCGTCGCGGCCGCGGTTGCCGCCGTCCTGCTGCTAGGCGGGCAGCCGGCGCAGGCGGCTTCGCCGTTCGACGGCATGCCGATGACCGTGCACAAGTCACCCCTGTGCGGCTGTTGCGGTGAGTACATCGCCATCCTACGCCAGCGCGGCGCCGATGTGACGGTGATCGACTCACAGGACACCGCCAGCGCGAAGCGGGACCTGGGCGTGCCCATGAGCGCCTGGAGCTGCCACACTACGGAGGTCGAGGGTTACCCGGTCGAAGGCCACGTCCCGCTCGAAGCCATCGAGCGCCTGCTCGACGAGCGCCCAGAGATCGACGGCATCGCACTGCCCGGCATGCCGGCCGGCTCGCCGGGCATGACCGGGGTCAAGGCGGCGCCGTTCGAAGTCGTGACGTTCAGCGACCTGGGCCTTGACGTGTTCGGTCGCTTCTGAACTACTCGTTGTCTAGAAGTCTTCTCGAAAACGCCCTGGGGCGTTCACCAGGTGAAGTACCGCTCCGTGGAGCTCACCAACAAGCAAGGGGCCATCCTGGCACCCCTCATCCCCCGCCGACCTAACGGAAAAGGTCGCCCCCGCCGTGACCCCCGCGAGGCCTACAACGGCATCCCATGGATCTTGTGCACCGGCGCCCAGCGGGCAGACCTGCCCCACCGGTACCTCTCCTACCAGACCTGTCGCCGCCGGTTTCAGGAATGGGTCCGTGAGGGCGTGCTGCGCGGCATCCTCGAGGCTCTCGCGTCACCCTGCCTGTGGAAGTGAGGCCCTGACCTGAAGCTCCCTTGACTCTCCACCTCGGTGGAGGGTCTAGGGTTAGCTCATGATCACCATCGAGCTGCTGTACTTCGACGATTGCCCTTCCTGGGAGCACGCCTGGACCGAGCTCGGCCACGCCCTCGCTGAGGCCGGGACTGACGCTACGGTTCGACTCCGCAACGTCAACAACCTGCCGGAGAACGAGCGCAGCGGTTTCGCGGGTTCCCCCACCCTGCGCATCGACGGGCGTGACCTCGAAGGGTACGACGGGCCCGCCGTGTTGGCCTGCCGCCGCTACATGAGCAACGAAGGCAGGGGTTGGCCCTCCCAAGCCCTCCTCCAGGAACGCCTGGGCGCTGCGAGTGAGGCGTCCGCCTGACCGCCCGGGCTTTCGATGCGATCGTGATCGGTGCGGGCATGGCCGGCCTCGCCGCTACGCGCAAGATCGCCTCCGTCGGCATGCGCGTCGCCATCATCGATACCCGCCCGTACGGCGGCACTTGCGCCCTACGCGGTTGCGATCCCAAGAAGGTGCTCTTGGGCGCCGCGGACCTCGTGGACTGGCACCACCGCATGCGCGGTCAAGGCATCACCGGAAAGGCACGCATCGACTGGGCCGAGCTGATGGCGTTCAAGCGCACCTTCACCGAGCCCATCCCGCAACGCCTCGAGAAAGAACTCGACGGGCTCGGGGTCGCCACGCTGCACGGCACCGTCCGCTTCACGAACCCCACCACCTTGCGGGTAGGCGAGGAGGAGCTAACGGCGGAACGCTTCCTGATCGCAACCGGCGCCAAGCCCCGCGAGCTCGGCATCCCCGGCGAGCAGCTCCTCGCCACCAGCACCGACTTCCTGAACCTCGACTCCCTCCCGGAACGCATCGTGTTCGTCGGGGGTGGGTACGTGTCGTTCGAGTTCGCCCACATCGCCGCCCGCGCAGGTGCCAGCGTCACCATCGCGCATCGGGGTGAGCGTCCTCTCAAGGCGTTCGATCCGGACCTGGTGCAGCGGCTCGTGACGGCTTCCGAGGAGATCGGCATCCGGGTGCGCATCGGGACCGAGATCACCGCGGTCGAACGCCGCGGCGACCACCTCGTGGCGCGCGCCGGCAGCGGAGAAGAGCTTGAAGCGGACCTGGTGGTGCATGGTGCGTGCCGCGTGCCCGAGATCGACGCGCTCGACCTTGACGCGGGCGGGATCGCGTTCGATCCTGCGCGGGGCGTGCGCGTGAACGAGTACCTGCAGAGCACCAGCAACCCCCGCGTGTACGCCGCCGGCGATTCGGCCGACACCGCAGGCTGGCCTCTCACGCCGGTGGCGGTGCACGAGGGACTCATCGCCACCAGCAACCTCCTGAATGGCAACCGCAAGACCCCGGACTACACGGGCACCCCCAGTGTGGCCTTCACTCTGCCTGCCATCGCCCGCGCCGGCCTCACGGAGGAGGAAGCGAGCGCGCAGGGCCTGGATTTCGAGGTGAACACGCGCGACACCAGCGACTGGTTCACCTCCAAGCGCACACGCGAGGCGCACGCCGCCTACAAGGTGCTGATCGAGAAGGGCTCGGGCCGTATCCTGGGCGCGCACCTGCTGGGCATGACCGCCGGCGAGGTGATCGACATGTTCGCGCTCGCCATCCGTTTCGGCCTCACCGCGCGGGATGTGAAGACTAGCGTCCTGGTCCATCCGGCGGCTGCATCGGACATCGTCTACATGATGTGAGCCGACCGAATCCAGAAACGTCCCGGGCGAGCGGGTCGCTCGGGCAGAATGAGGGCATGATGCGCATCGGAGAGCTGGCGGACGCGACCGGGGAGCCGGTGCGGACCCTGCGGTATTGGGAGGACGAGGGCCTGCTCGAAGCGCAGCGTACCGAGGGTGGGTACCGTGCGTTCCCGCACGCCATGGTCGAGCGGGTGGGGTTCTTGCGGCAGGCGCAGGCGCTCGGACTCACGCTGGATGAGATCCGCGAGGTCCTGGTGGTGCGGGCTGGAGGGGGGCAACCATGCTGGCACGTGCGGGAGCGCTTGCAGGAGCACCTTGCGTCGGTGCGGGAGCGCTTGCGGCAGCTTCGGGCGCTCGAAGAAGAACTCGAGGAACGGTTGATGTGGGCACAGCTGCATCCTGAGCCGGAGTGCGACGCTGGTTGCGTTTACCTGACCGATGCCGCGGCCGTTGTTTCCGTGGGTGATGGCTAGAGTGCGTAGCCTTTCTCGCGCATCGAGCGGTTGGGAGCGCGCAGGCTTGCAGGACCGTTTTCGAGATGGCTACAAGTTCTCTTCGCCGGTAACCCGCATGTTGAGGGCCCCAGCGCTAGGAGCGGGTAGCTCCCTGATATCTCCGGTGCATCACCCCGGGGGCGCGACTGACAGCCCACAGGTATCGTCGAGCGACGTTACCGATCATCGGCTGTCGGCGACGGTGCTTCCGGGACCGCGGCATAAGAGCGCGGCCCCGGCGACACCTAGGGGTTGTTGAGTGAGACCTCATGCTGAAAAGCCCGCTGACGCGGCTCCCACCACTCCTTGACGTAGGCCAGCGCGGTCGCCACCTCCTCGTCGCTCCATTGAGGAGCGACCGCGGGCATCGATATGCCGCCCTCGCGGATCTGGCGCGAGTAGAAGCTGTCGGCGTGATGCCAGGCGTGCATGGAGGCATCGAGAGCAGGCACGCCAGCCGCGGCATCGCCCTCGCCCGCCGCACCGTGGCAGCCACTGCAGCTGGCCTGATACAGCACTTCCCCCGCCGAGACGACCGACGCCGGGTAGGTCGGGTACTCGAGGCGGGCGCGGCTAGCCGGCCCGCCGAACGGGCGGAACCACACGATCACATTCGCCACTACGCCAGCCAAGACGAGGAGCCCGAACACCCACCACATCAGGCTGCGCCCACGCTGCGACTTGACTGCCCTCATGTTTCGATGCGCTCCCATCTGCCCAAGGCCTTGTTATACTAGCCCATGCGCCCACCCCACGGGGGGGTGGTCAATTCCTGCTAGGAGGATTTATGAACAAGCTCACTGTCGAAGGCATGACCTGCGGCCACTGCCAGGCGGCCGTCAAGAACGCGCTCGAGTCCGTGACCGGCGTGACGCAAGCAGCCGTGAACCTGGCTGCAGGCACGGCGGAGGTCGAGGGTGACGCCGACGTCCGGGCGCTCATCCGCGCGGTCGAGGAAGAAGGCTACCGGGCGCGGCCGGCGACATGATCGCGGGGCCAACGAGCGACGTCGCCGCTGACGAGGCCATGCCCACCGGGGAGCACCTGCACCTCGATCCAGCCACGCGCCTCGACGTCGTGCGCCGCCTGAAGAGCTCAAGGGGACACCTAGAGGGCATCCTGCGCATGCTGGAGGACCCGAGCGTCTACTGCGTCGACGTCCTCAAGCAGGTCAGTGCGGTTCAAGGCGCGCTGGCGAAGGTCAGCGGCGCCGTGCTCAGGTCGCACATCCGCGACCACGTCTCCACCGCGGCCCAGCGGGGTGACACGGAACGCATCGTCGACGAGCTCATGGAAGCGCTGAAGTACCGCGGCTGAGCTTTCGACGTCACCGGGCGCCGCAGCCCTAGAGTTTCGACTGGAGGATTCGTGGAAAACCTAACGCTAGGGGTCCGAGGCATGACCTGCGCCAGTTGCGTGGCCCGAGTCGAGCGGTCCCTGAAGAAGGTGGCAGGCGTCAGCGAGGCCACCGTGAACCTGGCGACCGAGAAGGCCAAAGTGCTCTTCGACGCCGAGCAGGTGGCCGTCCCCGAGCTGTTGGCGGCGGTCGAGAAGGCCGGCTACTCAGCGGTCACCGAGCAGGCGAGCCTCTCCGTCGGCGGCATGACCTGCGCCAGCTGCGTGTCCCGGGTCGAGCGGGCCCTAGGGAAGGTGGATGGGGTCGTCGTGGCCAGCGTGAACCTTGCCACCGAGCGGGCCAACATCACCTTCCTCCCGGGCTTGGCGTCTCCGGCCGAGCTGGCGGGCGCAGTGCGCAAGGCCGGCTACGAGGTTCGGGAAGAGGTCGAGAGCGTAGATCGGGTGGACCGCGAGCGGCAGGCGCGCGAGGCGGAGGTCAGGTCCCTCAGGCGCGACGTCGCCATCGCCGCGGCCTTCACGCTGCCCCTGGTCCTATTCGTCATGATCCCCATGCTCGTTCCCGCGCTAGAGATGCGCCTGATGGAGCGGGCGTCGGCGCAGACGATCAACCTGCTCTCGTTCGTGCTCGCAAGCGTGGTGCAGTTCGGCCCGGGCAGGCGCTTCTACCGCCCCGGCTGGGCCAGCCTGCGCCACGGCAGCCCGGACATGAACAGCCTGGTGATGCTGGGCACGAGCGCCGCATACGGCTACTCGGTCGTCGCCACGTTCCTGCCTGGCCTGCTGCCCGCTGGCACGGTCCACGTCTACTACGAGGCCTCGGCGGCGATCATCACGCTCATCCTCCTCGGCAAGTACCTCGAGGCGGTGGCCAAGGGCCGCACCAGCGAGGCGATCAAAAAGCTGCTGGGGCTGCAGGCGAAAACCGCGCGGGTGGTCCGCGGCGGGCAGGAGCTGATGCTGCCCATCGACCAGGTCCTGCCCGGCGACGCGGTGATGGTGCGCCCCGGCGAGAAGATCCCCGTCGACGGGCGAGTCGTCTCCGGCGCCTCCTTCGTCGACGAGTCGATGATCACCGGCGAGCCCATCCCGGCGCGCAAGGGCGAGGGCGACGACGTGGTGGGCGGCACCATGAACACGACCGGCGCCTTCACCTTCGAAGCCACCAAGGTAGGCGCGGACACCGTCCTCGCGCAGATCATCAAGATGGTCGAGGACGCCCAGGGCTCCAAGGTGCCGATCCAGGCCCTCGCCGACAAGGTCGTCAGCGTCTTCGTGCCCATAGTCATCGCCCTGGCGTTGATCACCTTCGGCGTGTGGATGATCTTCGGTCCCGCCCCGGCGCTCACCTTCGCGCTGGTCAACACCGTCGCGGTGCTGATCATCGCCTGTCCCTGCGCCATGGGGCTCGCCACTCCGACCTCGATCATGGTCGGCACCGGCAAGGCTGCCGAGATGGGCATCCTCTTCCGCAACGGCGCGGCGCTGCAGACCCTCCAGGAGGCCAAGCAGATCGCCCTCGACAAGACCGGCACCCTCACCAAGGGCAAGCCGGAGCTCACCGATCTCGTCACCCTGCCGGGCTTCGACCGGCAGGAGGTGCTCTCCCTGACTGCCAGCGTCGAGCGCGACTCGGAGCACCCCGTCGCGCAGGCGATCGTTGACGCCGCCAAGATGCAAGGCGCCAAGCTGGCGACCGCCGAAGGGTTCCAGGCGGTGCCGGGGTTCGGTGTCGAAGGCAGGGTCGACGGTCGCCTGGTCCAGGTGGGCGCGGACCGGTACATGCGGCAGCTTGGCATCGACGTCGCGGCGTTCGCCGCGGAGTCCGGCCGGCTGGCCGACGAGGGCAAGACGCCCCTCTACGCCGCCGTCGATGGGGCTCTCGCCGCTATCATCGCCGTCGCCGACCCCCTCAAGGACTCCACCCCTCAGGCCATCGAGGCGTTGCACGCGCTCGGCTTGCGCGTCGTGATGATCACGGGAGACAACCGGCGCACCGCCCAGGCCATCGCCCGCAAGCTGGGCATCGACGAGGTCTTGGCCGAGGTCCTGCCCGACGGCAAGGTCGAGGCGGTCAAGTCGCTCCAGGCGCAGGGCGGCAAGGTGGCGTTCGTGGGCGACGGCATCAACGACGCTCCGGCGCTGGCGCAGGCCGATGTCGGCCTGGCGATCGGGACGGGGACGGACATCGCCATCGAGTCCGCCGACGTCGTGCTGATGTCCGGCGACCTGCGCGGCATCCCCAACGCCCTCGCCCTCTCGCGCAAGGCCATCACCAACATCAGGCAGAACCTCTTCTGGGCCTTCTTCTACAACACGCTCCTGATACCGGTGGCCGCCGGCGTGCTCTACCCGTCCTTGGGCATCCTCCTAAGCCCCATCCTGGCCGCCGCCGCCATGGGGCTCTCGAGCGTCTTCGTGCTCACCAACGCGCTCAGGCTGCGCAACTTCAGGCCGCCGCTGAGCAGCGGCGCGGCCATGCCAGGGGGAGCGCTGGAACCCCAATTGGCCGCCGCCGCCTGAGGCCATGACGGGCAAGCGCTCGACCACCTCGTCCGCCGGCGAGGCCCTTCAGGCCCGGGCCACCGGCAGCGTGGGAGCCTCAATCAGGCTCTTCGCGCCAGAACTGAGAAAGGAGACGCGATGGACATCGAACAACAGACGCTAGGTCAACTCGTAGGCAGCTTCAAGGGGTCACGTGACGTGCTCCGAGACCACCACGCCTTCCTGCAGCGGAGCCAGGGCAAGCACGACCTCCCCAAGCTGGCCGGCCTGCCCATGCTGGGGCTCGGCGGTAGCTGCGGCAAGCCGGCCTTCCAGCTCCCCCACGTCGTGCGCTTCGACGAAGCGAAGCTCGTGCGGCTCGAGCAGACCGCGCAGCGCTTCGGCATGTTCGTCGAGTACGGCGCCTACCCCCACCTCAAGCTCGAGGACGGCGGGCAGGAGATCGCCGCCGTGCAGGACTGGACCACGCTGACGCTCGTGTTCATGCGCCCGTCGTACGAACGCAAGGAGGAGCTGCTCGAGGCGATCACACAAGCGCTCGCCTGAGCGGCGCACACGGGCGCAAGACCGGAAAGGACGAGCCATGGCAACCAAAGGAAGAACACGAGTAGCGGTCAACGGTTACGGCGTGATCGGCAAGCGCGTCGCCGACGCCGTGCGCCTGCAGCCGGACATGGAGCTGGTGGGGGTGAGCGACGTCGTCTCGGATTACCGCATCCAGACGGCCGCGGCCCAAGGCATCGCCGTCTACGCGTCGACGAGCGACGGCGCCAAGGCGATGGAGGCCGCCGGCATCCCGGTGGCCGGCGAGCTCGGCGCGCTCCTTGAGCAAGTCGACGTCGTCGCCGACTGCACCCCCAAGGGCATCGGCGCCAAGAACCTCGAAATCTACCGGCGGGCGGGCGTGAAGGCCGCGCTCCAGGGCGGTGAGAAGCACGACGTGACGGGCCACTCGTTCGTGGCGCAAGCGAACTACGAGTCGGCCTTGGGCCGCGACGCCACGCGGGTCGTCTCCTGTAACACGACCGCCACGGTGCGCACCCTGGGCGCCCTGCACGCTGCCGGGCTGCTCAAGAAAGCCAGGGGCGTGCTGGTGCGCCGCGCGACGGATCCCTGGGAGTCAGACCACTCCGGCATCATGAACACCGTCGTCCCCGAGCGCGACATCCCCAGCCACCAGGGACCCGATGCGCGCACCGTCATGCCGGAGCTGGACGTGGTGACGATCGCCGCCAAGGCGTCACACACCCAGGGCCACGGCCACTTCTGGATCGTCGAGCTGACCCGCGAGGCGAGCAAGGACGAGGTCCTCGACGCCTTCAGGGCCGCGCCCAGGGTCGCCTTCATGCGCATGGACGACGGGATCGTGGCGCTCAACAGCACCATCGAGCTGATGCGCGACCTCCACCGCCCCAGGGGTGACATGTGGGAGGTCGCCCTGTGGGAGGACGTCCTCACCGTCGACGGCAACGAGCTGTACTACAGCTACCAGGTCGACAACCAGGCGATCGTGGTGCCGGAGACCATCGACGCCCTGCGCGCACTCACCGCCAGCGTGAAGGGCGGCGCGGAGTCGATGCGCCTCACCGACCAGAGCCTCGGCCTCACCAAGGACTTCCTGAGCCTGACGCCACGCACTCTTGCCCCAGCCTGAGCGAGGTGCCTGCTCGACAACGCGCTCCCGCGCTGCTGGAGGCTGAACTTGGCATCGCCATCGGCGCGGGAACCAGCGTGGCGATCGAGTCAGCCGACCTGGTGTTGATCGAGAACGACCCCCCAGGACGCGCTGGCCGCGCTGGCCGCGCTGAAGCTCTCCAAGGCGACCCATTGCGCTCAACGCCATGTTGCTGCGCCGCACCGACC
>CALCHY010000295.1 GCA_937907415.1 uncultured Trueperaceae bacterium | reverse complement strand
ACGTTGAGGCTGGCGGCTTCCGGCAGATCGAAAGTCCTGATCGTCTCGCCACTGGTCTGATTAACCACGGTGAGGGTCGAACCGGCGTACGTGAGCTGCGTGCGCACCCCACGCGAGGCCGCCATTGTTGCGCCCTGCCACACGCTCTGTTGCAACGTTCGGAAGGCAGCCTCCTCGGCCTGTGCCCGAACGACTGGGCGGCCCGCCATTACGGCGATGCCTGCAACGATGCCGATGATGGCGATTACGACCAGCAACTCAAGGAGCGTGAACCCAGAGGCACCGGAACTTCGGACGATTCGTGCTCTATGTTGCATTTGAGCCAGAATAGCAGGCGACTGTCACGGGAGGCTTACGAAAGGCCAAAGTACTTTCATACCCCAGTGGTCTCATGAGACGCTCGGAGGTAACAGGGCCTACGACTATCGCGCTCGGGGCTCTCTTTGCCAACCGTCCACTAAGTCGCTCCGGTTCTACGAACCGCAACGAGCGGGCCCTCCTGGGCGCACCTGGCCGCAAATGGGCTAACAGGCTTTGCTCTCACATGCTTTCGGAGCGCAAGGCAAAATGCCTGCCCAACCTTAGCGCGGGCCAAACTAAAGTCGAAAGCCAGCCCCAAACCGATGTCAACTTGATCGAAGGCAATCGAAGAAGCGTCTCGTCTCTCTCCGAAAAGTACACGTAGGGGTCGCCAAGCGCCTCTCAGACTACCTTCCTGATTATGGTCGGCTTGTTGCAGTAACTACGAGGGTGTTCCGTGTCGGAAGGATAACGTCGCGCTCTAGTCCCGCGCCCCTAGTGCGGAGCCTGAACGTGACCGCCTGCAACTTCAGGTTAGAGCTCAGTGGATCTGTCACCACCTGGAATGGACGCAGTGTGGCGCCGTTTTCATCCTCAAAGAAGAGGTCGGTGGCAACAAGCGACTCGGCAGCTGCGGTAACCGCCAACGGTGTGGCCGGAGGAGTCGCACAGGTAGCTCCACAACCGAGCGAGGCGCGGTACTCGAGCAACGTGGGCGTTTCCGTGCCATTCCAGCCGGGAGCTACGCCTGGGTTCCCTGACCACTCAGAGAGGGGAACCACACGGTAGGCAAGCAACTCGTAGTCAATGACATTGGCAGTTGCAGATGACCGGTCTACAACCGGCACTACAAGGGCAATGCACGGCCCGCTTGCAGATTCGGTTGAGCAAATGAAGGGCGATCCACCAAATGAAATCGTTACGCTGCTCTCCACGCCGCATGTGACCGCGGGGTCGTTCGGATTGCCGGCAGTACCCGGCGTGTCCTGGCAGCCGATGCCACGCAGTGCCCGTCGAGCATTCGTTGCAATGTACCCGGAAACGTCATTGAGATCCGCGATGCCCATGTTAATAACGTTGGCATGTCTTGAGTAACCGAGAAACGATCCTGAGAGCGCGATCACCGCAGAGATCAACACGGCAAGGATGCCCATCGCCACGAGCAGTTCAACCAGCGTGAAGCCCGTTCTCGCTGAGGAGCTACGCATTCGGATCCCCGAATTCCGCCTTGATGATTCGTTCGGGAAGGGAGTCGGTAGCAGGACAGCTAATCGTGACTCGCCGTCTTTCGCTCGATGGCGCCGTGATCGTTCCCGTGCAAGAGCGGCCAATGGTAGCCATTTCGAGTTGAACGTAGTCAGCAACAGTAAGCGTGCTGGAGTCTGGCATGTAGACGATGCCGTTAGACCAGGCGCCGGGGTTGGACCAGTCACGTGCGATCTGTTCGAAGATGCTGATGGCCTTTTGGCTTTCCGACGTATCAATCGTGGCTGCCTGAGTGTTCCTGGTGATCAACGGCAGCATTGCGGTTAGGGCAACTCCAACGACCGCAAGGAGCGTCATCGCAACTATGGCCTCGATCAGGGTGAACCCTTCGGTGCGCTTCATCTACTAACCACCGTTCGTGCGAATACCCCAGTCACATCCACTCGGGCACTCCTGGTGCCTACTTGCACTTGAATCGTGCGGGCTGCTCCGACATAGGTGCCGTACGGCGGATTAAGGGTCAGGCTTGTGGGACCTGATGATACGGTGGCACCTTCCAAGTCTGTCTTCCGACTTCCGACAATCACGGACCACAGGCCTGAGGCGGCGTCCACTTCTAGGCGAAGTTGCACCGGCTCGTCCGTCTCCTTGGCTAGCCTTCTTGCGAGGGCAACTTGCATCTCAATCGTGTTCACCGCGCTATTGAGCCTGGCGGCCTGGAAAAGGGCACTTCCTCCGAAACCCCCAATGGCCGCGAGGATTCCCACGATCCCGATCACGATTATGAGCTCGATTAGGCTAAATCCGCTTCGGGACTTCATTTGATACGCCAAGTATTGTTCAGCGCTTGCCCAAGTCCACCTGGGTTTGGGTTCGGCACCGTCAGGCCCGCAAGCGCACGCATTAGGTGGAGGGGGTCGTAGTGTATGTCGGTAGTACCTTGAACTGCCGTGTCTACTGTGGCTTTCCCGTCAACCATGATTGCGCCGTGATATTGGGCGTTGCCTTGTATGTCGGCGTCACCAATGACGTAGATCAATCCTATGAAATCGTTGCTGACGTTAAGGTTCAACGTCTGCCCTGGGTTGGTCTCGATTATTAGCACTCCACTGCCAACCTGATCCCTGAAATTGTTGTCGGGATTCGTCACCCACGTAATACCGGAAAGTGTCTTACCCTTGACGGAGCCAGACAAACGACTCGCAGAAGGGAGTGATTCTTTCAAGAGGTTGGGGCTGGCAACGTGAAATGTCTTGTAGAAGAGGTTAGTTAGATCGACACCAGACTCGCAACCCTGTGGGAAGGTGGTTGAAACTTTCCCGCCACTCGGACACTGTCCCATTGTTACGCCGGAAGAAATCTCACGCCTAACGACCGTTCCTTCCGGCTGAGGACCAGGCGCCACCGTCCATTCGATCGTGAACTCATTTCCATCAATGCCCACGACCTTGCCCATTGAATTTCCGCCAATTGAAATTGGGCTATCGATGCCAAACAGCGTTCTAGTGCCTTCTGACACCATGATGGTAGAGGTGAGAGGGTTGCCCATCGGCGAGGGCAAGGGTTCGGCGATGGCCGTGCCGCGGATGCCTACCTTAGATCCGCCGGCCAGTGTCATGACCACACCATCAGAAACCCGCCTAGCAGTCAGACTTGCCGGACATGCGCTAGCGTCGACCGCCGCGTAAACCGTTCCCAACATCTCAAAGTAGTCATTCGCTAGAGCATCACACGCAAGCGCATCCCTGTAGGTTGTGCTGCTTTTACTTATTATCGGCATCTGGGTAGTTGTCCAGGCCGCATCGGTGTTTGGCTTGCCGTACACCCTTGCGGAACCAGAGTTCGACTTGATCGAACCAACCGAGGTCAAAGCACCAGGCACTGTAGCCGAGAGCGGAACGGGTGGACCGATTACGAGCTCAAACTCTTGAACTATGGTGCGCCGGAACGGCCCTACAGCACCAATCGATTGCACTGTAATCGCGTCCGGAGTCTCGCCGACTACAGAGATGGTGGCACTAACACCATCTCCCAAATCGAGTGTTGAAAAGTTAGTGGCAATCCAGTTGGCAAACGACCCGTCAGACGACGAATATGGGATGGTCGCACCCCGGGCCTTCAAGGTCTTAAGGCCAGAATCCGCCGCCAAGAGGGCCTGCGTCGAGTTACGATCACTAGAAGCCGAACCCCTGCTCGCAAGGCTCAGGGCGGAGGACGCGAATAGCGCGGTAAGCATGGTTACCGCTGCGACCACGATTACGACCACTATTGCAATGCCTTCGGTTCTACTCTTCATTGGGCCACGCTCCAACAGGAAGTCTAGAGTCGCTGAGTTCCGCTAGCTACCCCACGCTGGGGGATAGGTTTGCCGACGGAACTACGGGAAGCGCGGTGTCGCGCGTCGCTAGGCTGGATTGAGAAACGGGTGGGCCCTATTAGGCTATCCTGAAAGGTGAAACCCTATTCACAATCAACTGGTCTCATCAGATTGACTCGTGATGCCCAAGGCACATCAAGCCTATGTGCCGTACACTCCTGGTAAATGCGGCCGAATTCATCGGCGGCTTTCGAGTCATACCTCTTGCACGTTCCGGTTGGCCTCATTGCCTGCTACCCGATTGCGCCCAACATGGCCGACCCGTCTCGGCCCGTGCGTCACTGCCGCACGCGGGCCTTCCAAAGGGCAAAGCGGACTTCTGAGAGGGATAGTCGCAGCCTCAAAGTTCATTCTGTGCGCCCACTGGGATCCAAGGCCGGCTATAGCTCTAACGGCACGTTTTTCCAACCCCAGCTGTTACGGCGGTCGACAGCTGCGACCAGGGTATCGGTGTAGGTGCCCAAGTACCGGCCGATGGCCGGTAGAGGCGGACGATGAGGAGGAACGGGATGCGCCTCACCCGCTCAGGGTAGCAAGAAGAAAGCCGCCCCGAAAGGCGGCCTCCAAATTAGGACTTACCTATATGAATGCTTAGGGAACCGTTATGCCGGTGCCGTTGGCAACGCGATACGTAGTCGTACCCCGAATATGTTCACCGTCGAACTGGTAGGTCGAGCCGTCAGCGGCAATGGTAGCGGTGACTTCAACGTTCGCACAGGCGTTGACTACGCCAGTCGGAATCGTGACACCACCAGTGCCTGCCGCACCGTAGGTCCAGCCAGTGCCGTCGTACCTAAACGGCGAGTTGGACGCCACGACTTCTTGCTGCACGCCGAGTTCCTTGAGGCAGGTCTGCGCTGCGGTGTCGAATGCGCGGGCGCGGGCGTTCAGCAGGTTCGGGATGAGTACGGCTGCGAGGATGCCGATGATCGCGATTACGATCAGCAGCTCGATCAGGGTGAAGCCCTGCGTCTTACGGTTGCGCATGGTGCGCTCCTTCCGATTCGGCTCCCGGGATGAAGTATGAATGAAGTCCGGTCGCCTGATAGTGCCAGTCCCGGGAATCCCCGTGGACTGAGGAGAGCCTAACAAGCCGTCCTTACGAGACTCTTACAGATTCCACACATTCATGCTGGGCACGCTAGGCAGCGGCCTAGAGTATGCGCGCCAGACGCATACACTCACCCTCATGTGGAGAACCCCACACGCCTCACAACCAACTGAGAAAGGCAGTGGAGCGTCGTGAGAACCCCGCCTTCACGCCACTCCTACGCGCCGTGTTACTATCCCCTCTGCCCCGTCGGACCAGCGCGGTGGCGACCCTCGAACCAGGTCAGGTCGGAAGAAGCAGCCTTAAGAGGTGATCGTCAGGTGCCGTTGGAAACCGGCGGGGCACTTATCTCGGCCAGCAGCCCCGCTGCGGCCGCCTCGATCATGTCGAGCACCAGCTCGAAGCCCTCTGCCCCACCAACGTACGGGTCTGGCACCTCGACCTCCGGCCGGTCGACCGCGAAATCCATGAACAAGCGCACCTGCGCCCGCTGCCCATCGCTTGG
>CALCHY010000294.1 GCA_937907415.1 uncultured Trueperaceae bacterium | reverse complement strand
CGATGTGGCGCGGCAGGTGCCCTTCGTCCTTGACGGCGCGCAACAGCCGCCGCTCATACAACCAGTAAAGCGGTTTGGAGACGGCGGTCACCACGCCGAAGGCGCGGAGCGCACCGTTCGTTTGGGGCGTTGAGGGCACGCGGTACTCTACCGCGATGGGGTTAGTAAGCGCCCTCGCGCTTCAGGACCACGGCCGCCGTCTTCACCAGGATGTCCACGTCGATCCAACCGCTCCAGTTCCTAACGTAGTAGGTGTCGAGCGCCACCCTGTAATCGTAGGAAGTGTCCGACCTGCCGGAGACCTGCCAGGCGCCAGTCATGCCTGGCCTCACCTGGATGTAGTAGTGGAACTGGTCGCCGTACTTGGGAATCTCGTCGTCCACTATCGGGCGAGGTCCAACGAGGCTCATCTCACCACGCACCACGTTCCACAGTTGTGGAAGCTCGTCCAGGCTCGTCCTCCTCAGCAGCCGACCCACCCGCGTTATGCGCGGGTCGTTCACTAGCTTCTGAGTGGCCTCCCACTCCTTGCGGGCCTCGGCGTCGTTCTCGAGCAGTGACTTCAGCCGTTCTGGAGCGTCCGCCACCATGCTGCGGAACTTCCACACGAAGAAGGGCACGCCGTCGCGGCCGATGCGGCGCTGCTTGAAGAACGCGGGCCCCGGGGAGTCAAGCCGGATGGCAACCGCGAGAAGCGCCACGAGGGGGGCAGCGAGGACCCCACCGAGCAGTACGGCGGCCATGTCGAACGTGCGCTTGAACGCGCGGTTGGCTGGCGAAGCCAGGTTGTTCTGAACTTGGAGACTCAACGCCATGCCGAGGGGCCTCGCGACGACGTCTGAGCTGGGCACGTCGTGCAGGTCGGGGACGACCTGGATATAGCGGAACGCGTCCCTTCCGGCTGCGCTCAGGACGCGGCGGGGTAGCTCGGAAGGTTGTTGCCCAGGCTGAACGATGCAGTGGTTCGACATCGCCTCGACGCCAGGGCTGAGGTCGTGGTGGGCGATGGCCGTGAGGGCCGGGTCCATCGCTGCCTTCGGCTCCGCATCGACGATGGCGACCGGGCGCAGCCCGAGTAGTGGCTGCGCCAGCAGCGAGAGGGCGAGTTGATCTGCGGACCCTTGGTGACCAACGATCACGACGGGCCTGCCCCAAACGCGGAGGGTGTAGAGCGCACGCTTGGCTATGGCCCGCCCAAGCGGGTTGATGACGCATGTGATCACCGTTGCTAGGAAAGTTACCGCCAGCGGCACGTGAATCTGGCTGGGGAACGCAGCGCTTATCAGCAGCGCGAACCCGCCTGCCGCGACCGCGCCGCTGAAGCTCCATTGGAACTCGGCCCAACTCGGCCGGCCATACGCTGGGTACTGCCCTGCGAGCGCGTTGGCCAGTGGCCAGAGCAAGGCGAGGTAGAGGACTATCAGGACCTCGTCGTTCGCCGTGGCTGCTGTTGGCGCTGGTCCTGCGAGGACGTACGCCGTGGCGAAGGCGGTTACCGCCAGAACCCAATCGGTTGCCGCGAGGCTAACGCGCGTGAAGAGGTTCGCGCCTGAGCCCGCCTCGTGACCCGCAACCTGTCGGTGGCCCGCTGCTCGCCAGCCGAGCACGGCGGCCAATGGGTAGATGACGGCCCCTGAGAAGATAGTGGAGTCGAACATGTTCAGCACGATGATGCCGGCTAGCACGACTAGTGCAGCTTTATCACGCTGTTGAATGGCGCGGAGGAACAGCAGTCCGATCAAGCCAAGAAGGCCGACGAGCCCTACGATGCCGCGGTCGACCCACGTACCCAGGAAGGCGTTATGAGCGTGCGCGGCTACGGGCCGTAAGAGCGGTTCGTCGGCGTGCGCCGCGGCCACGGCCCTAGGGAAACCATCGGGACCCCAGCCGAGGAGAGGCTTCGCGCGAATGGCGCTGATGGCATCTTGCCAGATCGGTAGACGAGACTGACTAAGGTCGGTGACCCCGCGGACCGCCGCGCCAGGACGGTAAAGCGTGCTTGTGTACGACTGCACAAGCTGTAGCTCGGCGAAGCTCGCCGTTATTCCGGTGAGCACGGACCGGTCCGGAACGACGCCCACATACCAAGTAAGCGCATTGGCGCCCGTGTACTCGAAGGTGACGATCGCCCTTACCCAATCCCCGTCGACGGCTTCGCTACTCGTAGAGATGACTTTGACTTCGGCGGCAGAGTTGACGCGGTGAGTGTCGCCTTCCAGGACGGTGCCAACGGTGACGGTCGCTCCTTGCCCACCGTCTTGACCCCAACTATCGAACCCGGGTGTTGCGCCGGATGTGGCTTTGAGGAGCGCGCTCAGCGTGTAAGTCTCTCCCGGATTCAAGGTCACGGCCTGTTGCAGCCTGGACCACGGTTCGGGAGAGGTCTTGGTGACATCCATGACGGACCGGACTTTGCCATCGATGGTCTCGTGGTGACTCGTGAACGTGACGCCGAGCGGGAACCACCAGTCGCCGTTCGCGACCTCGGTGCCGCGGAACAGGTTCGGGTTATCTGGCGGCGGCACGTAATCGGTCAGGAAGCCGGTGCGGCCGAGCCCCAACTGCGTGGCAAGGCCCGTAACGAGGAGCGCCATCATGCCGGTGAGCACCCAGCTGGCGATCTTGGTCCCGCGACCGCCGCGGCGGCCCACGAACTGCAGGCCGATGGCGATGACCAGCCACGCCCAGACCGCTTCGCGGGCCCCGGAGATGATGACTCCAGCCGCGCCCAAGCCGAGCGCGATCACTCTCAACCCAGGCGAGGGGACGACCAAGGCGAGTAAGGCGGCCATCACGAGGATCGCGTGTCCGAAAACGGCAGGGTGAGTGTTCCACGTGATGGCGTCTAGGGCGGTCTTGGCGACATCGAAGCGAAAGTCGCCCAGTTGCCGCAAGCCGAACGCGAGCGTTACCCCAAGCCCGACGATCAGGCCAGCGCCGAGGTCGTCCGAGATGGTCCGGCTGCGAACGCCGCTCCTGAACTCGGCCGCCGAGCGGTAGATGAGCCACACCGCGGCGATCTGCAGGGCGGTCAGAAGCGCCGCCACGGGGTGACCCGCGAGAAGATAGGGAAGACTGAGTAGGGCCGCCGAAGCCAACCACCAGAAATCGGCCCGCTGGATGGCAAGCTGACCGGTGAAGATCGTCAGAATCGCAAGGAACGGCCCAACCGAGGGGATGGCCGCGATGCCGATGCCCGCGATGAAAGCGAGGCCGCGCCTCAGGCGTGGGGTGGCTACGGACATCAGGGCATCTTACGTCAGTGCGACTGGCGTCCCTAGCTGTGAGGACGCCAGCAGGCTAGCACCAGACTGGTCGATTCGGAGGGATCACTTCGCCCCCGGCCGGGACGCGCCATTCGCGACCAGCAGCTCGTCCGTGTTGACGCCGAGAATCAACAGTGCCAAGACCGCGGAACTGAACAGGGTGTAATCCGTCGTACTGAGAAGGAGGGCGACCAAGGCGATGGTCGCTCCAGCGCTCCGCCGCCGTAACCACGCGACCCTCAGCAGGCCCCAACTGAATACGGCCACGGTGAGGCCGCCGGGGATGCCATATGCGACCAAGAACTCAAGGAGGAGGTTGTGAGCGTGGGTCACTTGAGGACTGGAGGCACCAGCGTGAGCTAGTTGCCACGCGTCGGCGAATCCTCCAGCACCCCAGCCGAACCAAGGTCGCTCCGCGCTAAGCCCCATGGCGAACCGCCAGATCTCTTGCCTTGGCACACTGTTCCCGTCGATAACGAAGCGAGACAAGCTACCTAGTACCTCGGGCCGAAGCAGAAGGAGAGCGACCACCGCAAGTGCGCCGGCAAGGAGCGTGAGTAGCCGGAGTCGTCTAGCGCGTCTCTGCGCCATGACGAGTGCAATAGCCCCCAGTGCCAGTGCGATCAGCGCCGTACGGCTACCGGTCAACGCCACGGCGCCGCCACTAGCGGCCAGCAAGATGGCCGCTAGCCCAGGTGAGGACGTCAGCGACAGCGCAACTAACCCAGCCATGGCAACTGAATGACCAGCGATATTCGGGTCTCCATACCAGAGCTGCGCCCGTGGTGAGAAAGCGATTTGACGAGGAACACCGCCACCGTTGGAGCTGACGTGGATGGCGCGCGCCTCGACGGCCTGGCCGGCTGCAACCCGCAAGACAACGGTGTGGCGGGTAGCTCGTTCGCTTCGTTCGACCGGGAACGTCCAGGTAGTCCGGGCCCACTCTGTGGTTGCGTCGGCCGCGGGCGATAAGGGCTGGCTCACCTGGCCACCGGCTCTGGTCAGGAAGGCCCTGACTGTTGCGGGATCCGCGCCGGCGACGGGGGTCCGCAAGTCTAAGGACACGGAAAGCTTCGAGGTCCCAGCAGGCACTTCCCACAACTGTCCGAAGGCAGCGTCGCCTCCTTTAGCTACTAAGAGGCTGGTGCCACGCAGCCAATCGAACGCAACACGCAGCTGATTGGCGGAGTAGGAGTATGTATGCCAGCTCTTGCGCTGGATCACGGTGCTCGCGAAAGCCGTCGCGACGAAGATTAGGATCGCGACACCCAAGCCGATGATCACTGGCGTTACCCTGCGTGGCTTGATCACGAGTGAGTAGCTGGCGCCAGTGACTGCGACGGCGATCAACCACCAGCCGTCTCCGAACGTGATGCGCCACAATCCAAGCAAGAGAATAGGGACCCACACGAGCAGCCAGGGAGTCGATTCTCGCCAGCGCTTGTCCCCCAGCAGCCAGTACGCCGAGAAGTTCACGACCGCGGCGGGCGCGAAGAGCAAAGCCGCGGTTGAACCGAGGAGGCTTAGCCACCAGCGGATGCTCATGCGGTTCTGTTGGTAGTTTCCTGCCCGGCCACTAGGACCCTCAGGTCGCTGTCGACACTCTCGAACGTATCCTCGCGGATCCGCGAGGCTCGAACGAACTCCCTGCCGCGCTCTCCCATCTCCCTCGCTGCGCGCGGGTCTGCGAGCAGTCGCTGAATCGCCGTAGCCAGTGCGGTGGGGTTCTCGGGCTCGACTGCGACTCCGATGTTGTTCTCTTCCAGGACTTCGGCCGTCTCGCCCTCGCCTGCATGTATCACGGGTCGGCCAGTCGCCAAGTACTCCCAGACCTTCGCGGCCTGCACCCACTTGAAGACGGGGCTGCGCCGAAACTGAGATACGAGAACATCGCAACCTTCGTAAACCGCCACCAACTCGCTGAAAGCCATATAGGGTTTGACCGTCACGTTCGCCAGTTCATGCGCGGCGTCCTCAAGCACGCCGCGGTCTGGCCCATCACCAACGAACACGAAGTCAACATCGGGCAGTTGACGGGCGGCCTCGACGATCTTAGTTGTCGCGTGGTTGAACCCGAAGAGCCCGACATAACCGACCTGCGCCCTCGGACGCCCCGGCGCGAACGGCGCGGGTAGCTGAGACAGCGCGTCATATATCTGACGCGTGACGCCGTTGGGCACTACTCGAGCGGCTCCCCGCACTCGGCCGAAGTAGTCAAGTTGTCCTTGCGTGGTGGCGGTAAGGAGGTCAGCGCGGCGTCCTGTGAACTTCATCGCCTGTGCGAGGAGTAGGTCCAAGCCGAACGTACGCTTGCCACTCGCGCTGGGGTATTGCCATGTGAGGTCGCGCACGTCCCAGGCGAAGGGTTTAGAACGCACCAGGGCCACCAGATAGGCGAGGGGGCCGAGGAACATGTAGGGACTGGACGCCAGTATGACGTCGGTGCGCGCGCGCAGCAGGTGGGGGAAGGCTCGCAGAGTAAAGACGGACTCCGAAAGCAGGCGCAGGACTAGGCTCTGTTTAGATACTATCCACGGCTTCAGTCTGATGATTTTCAGGCCGCCGGTCTCCGTAACGTGTGGAGTAGCCACATCGTAGCCAGCGTAGATGCTGTTCTGAGGTTGGTGGGGCAGTTGTGTGACCACCACGACGTGCCAGCCTTTGGTCACGAGAAGGTCAGCGAGCGCCGTGATGCGCTTAGCTCCAGCGTTGGATTCAGGCGCGAAATGGGGAATCACGATGGTAATGCTGCTCACGCCTTGCTCCCGTCCGTCGGCTGGATCAGTTCCAGTAGTCTAGCGGCGCCATCCACTGCAGAGAACTCGCTGCTAACTCGAGCTCGCCCGCGCATCCCGACCTCTGCGGCCCTCTGCGAGTTCGTAGCTAGTTCTCTCAAGGCGCCTGCTAGAGCCGGGGCGTCCGCGGGAGGCACTAGTACGCCGGCGCCTTCGCCAAGTAGTTCGGGTATCCCACCCGTACTAGTTGAAACGACGGGGATGCCGAAACTCATCGCTTCCATAAGTGACACAGGTATTCCCTCGTGGTGGCCGTTGCCTAGGTCAACGCTTGGTAGCACGACCACGTCGATCTCTCCCCGAGCATAAGTATCTAGGAGGCGTTCGTGGGGGACTACACCTAAGAAGTCCACGGATGAGGCGATTCCAAGCTGCTCCGCTTGCTGCTCGAGCGACTGCCTGAGCACGCCCTTGCCCGCGACCAGTAGCCGTACGGCGTCACCGTTGCGTATCAGTTCCGCAACGGCGGTGAGCAGGTAGCGGTGGCCTTTGACCTCGATGAGATTAGCTGCGCACAAGACGGTAAAAGTGCGGTTCTGAGAAGTGGGCTCGACAAGTGGTTTAGCGGAGACGCCAAGGTGAATGACTTGGCAGTTCGCGTCCGCGCTGAGGTTGCCTTTCGCGAGCTGCACCCCGCTGCGGGAGATGAAGCGCACGAACCGCGCGGATCGCGACTTTTCACGCAAGAGATTGTTCTCGACGATGTCCCAGCGGTGGGTCGACAGGCTCCAGGGGACATCCGCGACCGTGCTGGCGATGATGGCCATGGTGCTCACGGTGGCCGCCCAATGGCAGTGGATGTGATCGACTTTCAACTCCTGTGTCAGTGCGCCGAGCCACAAACCTTTAGGTAGGACGCCTAGGTTCCTCATGAACATGGCGGGGTTCCGGGAACGAAGCAGCAGGCCAAGTACCTTCAAGAAGGCGACGGGCCGGCGGGCGATGGTTCGAATTGCCACTCCGAGTATCTCGCCGGAAACGAGCTTGCGAACGTGCGCGTCGGGGAGGAACTCGGCGGCGTCGCCGTGAACGACCTTGGAGCCTGGCGACCTGGGTACGAGGATCAGGGCGCCGACGCGCTTCTTCATCTCGCTCAGCTCTGGCGCAAGGAACGCCTCTGCTGAGCCTTGCGGGAACTGCTGGGTTACCACGAGGAGTCGGAGCTCTTTGTGGCTGGCCGCCGTCATGGTGTGGTCCGCTGGCGTTGATTGCGGCCTGATGTCAGCCGGTGATATAGCTCGCCATACGAGTTCGCCATGGCGTCGATGCTGAAACGTGCGCGTGCCGTTTCTGACGCCGCCGTTCCCAGCGCTGACGCTAGGTTCGGGTTGGAAGCCAACTTGATCATGCCCTCTGCCAGCCCTTCAGGAGACCCAGGTTGGACTAGGAGACCGTCCACGCCGTCAGTGATCAGCTCAGGGATTCCGCCTACCGCCGTCGCGACGACCGGCCTTGCTGCCGCCATGGCCTCCATCACCGCTAGCGGGTTCCCTTCATAGTCGGACGCGAGCACGAACGCGTCGGCGGCCGCTAGGATCGCAGGAACGTCAGTGCGGCGGCCGAGGAAGCGAACGGCGTTGCCGAGTTCGGACGCAGCGCTGGTGAGCGCCGGCCGCAACGGGCCGTCTCCTACGAGAAGAAGCATGATCTTCTGAGGCGACGCGGCGACGACTTCCTTGAGTGCGGACAACAGCAGCGCGTGGTTCTTCGCTTGACTAAGGTTGGCTACGCATACGAACACGAAGTCGTTAGCGCTAAGTCCCAGACTCTCCCGCAGTTTCGTGCCAGCGGCGGAGTTGTCACGATAGTCGGCGACCGGTATCCCGTTCGGGATCGTTAGCGGCGAGATCTTGTATACGTCTTGCACCGTGCGGGCTACTTCATCGGAAATCGCTACGGGCGTGACTCCGGACTTGAATGCCAGGCGCTGGATCATCCTGCCCGACCACTTCGCCTCCTTTTGCGCGACGCTGTGAAAGGTGTGCACCCTCGCAGTCACCCCGCTACCTACGAAAGCTGGCAAAGCATATTGCAGCACCCGCAGATGCGAGTGGGCGACGTCAGGCGAAAACCGCCTGAAGGCGCGGTGCAGTTTGGTAACCATCGAACCGTCGAAGCCGGGACGCTTGTCAAGGTACTCGAGTGGAATCGAGCGAGAACTAAGCATTTCACTCAAGTCCGAATCCGTTGGCCCGAACATGGATACGACCTTCACCTCAAACCGTTGGGGATCGAGCGATCGCGCCAGATGAACCGCTAGGCGCTCCGCGCCCCCCATGCCGAGGCTAGGTAACAACTGTAGAACCCGAACGCGACTCACTGGGTCCTCCAGTGCTTCGCCCCAGCTGCGGTCATCGCGGCAAGTGCCCACCACCAGTCGCCGATGCGCGGGATCGAGAAGCTGGGGCTCCCGAAGCCTGAAGCGAGCAGCACCACGAGCCAGACGAGCACGATGGTCCCTAGGGGCCCGAGCGACCTTACCTGGTAAGCGCAAAGCACCAAGATACCGAGAATGAATAGCAAGCCGACCGCTCCACCCATGTAAAGCCACACGACATACGCTGAATCGCCGAGGAAAATACCCGGCTGACTGATGAAGCCCCAACCAGTCAACGGCATGCGGCGTACGGCCTCGATGGTCGGTACCAGGAGGCCCTGGTCGCCAAAGCGGGTTGCGAAGACGTTCAGGTTGCCCAACCGCGCCAGCTGGTAATTGAGCGATCCGGCCGCCACTGGGCTCTTGCTTACCGAGAACGCGAATAGGGGTAATGCGAGTGCGGCGGCGACGGTTCCGGTAGCTACGAGCCGAATCCTCGCGCTCCATGGGCCGACTGCCAACAGAACCAAGACCAGCGCGGCAAGGCCAGCGATGGAGGTGCTCGAAAGCGTCATCACCCCGCCGATGAGTGAACTGACGACACCAGCGATCAGTAGGGTCCGCACGCGGTGGCTAAGGCGTTGCGCCTGCCCGGTGAGCAGCCACAGCCCGGTGCCGACGACGAGGAGAAAATACACAGCGGCGAACGAGGGCGCCTCAAATGACCCCGTAGCCCTTGAAAGTCGACCGAAAGTGGCGATTTGACTAGCGAGCGCGCCCCGGTTCGCCCCGGAGTATGCAGCCAACGTGAGACTCACGATGGGACCTAAGTTGATGGCTTGCGCGACACCCAGCAGGCCCATCGGGATTCCGAGATAGACGAACCACCTGAGCGCGCTTAGCAACTGGGCAGGCCGTACCCCGAGGCTGTAAAAGAGCACGGTTATCGCGACAGTTCGTGCGTAACCGAGGGCAGATGCATAATGTAGCCCTCCCTCGACCCCGCGCGCTAATGAGATACAAGTGACGATCGCGATCCAAAGCCAGTACCCGGCTAACAACCACGCAACGCGCGGAACCTTGATTCGGGGTAAGGCCACCACGAGTAGCACTGGCAACCAAAGCATCTCGATGCGTATCGTTGTCGTAGGTGTGAGGTGTATGTATGGTGCGACGAGCGAGGCAAGTAGGAGCAAGAGCGCGACATCGGCCAGTTTCGGCCGGCCAAACCGAACGGTCAACGCCTTGACCCGGTTTCCGTTAGCTCGCCAAGCTGGTGATCGCACGGTCAGCTTCCGCCGCCGCTGCTCGCATCACGGCTGGCATTTGGGTTTCAAGCGTCGCGCGATACTCGCCTCGCGCCTCATACGCGGACTTCACGCGGCTCCAGAGCTCGTCAGGCGAAAGTTCACCGATGTCAAGCACATGATCGGACAGGTCGAGCATTCTCATGATGCCTTGGGTCTTGAAGCCGTGATACGAGATCGCAATCGCGGGAGTCAGGCTCGCCAACGCTAGAATCACGGAGTGGAAGCGGGTGCCGATGAGCATCGAGGCCCGCGAGTATAGCTGCCGTAGCTGCCCAGCTGTGAAGTCAGTGGTCAAGAACTGAACGCCTTCAAGTCCTGCAAGGACCTTAGCTAGCTGCTCACCAGCTAGTAGGTCGTTCTCCAGTTCAGTTGGTCCGATGACTTGGGGCACGACAACGACAGGAACCCCCAAGTCGGTGACCAGTCGCCTGATCACGGTTGCCAACGCCTCTAGGTAACGGGCGTAGAGCGCGTCACGATCCTGCGAGGGTGAATAAGGAAAACGCCATTGCCTTACGGTTACCGCGACGAACTCCGAAGGAAGGAGTGAAATCACCCCTGGTGGTAGCGGTTCCTCGCCCACGGCGAATGCAGTGTCCCAAACGAGTTCCGGCTTCGTGCTCGAGTTGCCGGGTAACAGAGCGCGAACATAGTCTAGCGACGGCTCTTCTCTCACGTAGACGAACTTGCAGCGCGCTAGGGCAGAAGCGAGAAGACGCCGATGCGGCCCTCCGATTACTGGCCCGACTGATTGTGCATAGATGCCCGTTGGGATCCCCAGGCGTTGGGCCAAGAGCAGCGGGTAGAGGTTGGAGTAAAGGCCGACAAGCGAGAGTGGCGAACCAGTGGTGGCGTAGATGTGCCCGCCTTTGCTGACGACCATCGACGCCTGGCGGAACTGCTCCAGCGTTTCTGCTTGGAAAGGCGACAGCCACCCCTGAATCATGCTGCTGCGTGGCACGGCCAGCGCAACAAGCGAAGTTAGAAGCTGGGCCGAGCGCCGGAGCGACTTGCCCAAAGCGCCGCCGCTTGCCGTTCGCAGGTTCGTTGGTATCACCGCTCCGAAGATCCCACCTTTGAACATTCGCTTCGAATGCCGGTAGTGATAACCAAAATCCTCGGATTCCTTAGAGAAGTTCGAGACGATTCCCAGGTTGAGTTCAAATCCGCGGCGCTTGGCGGCCCCACCCATCAGGACTTGGAAACCTTGGACGATGGCGGCATCGCCCTTGTTATCGTCCGACCACCCGTTGACAAGCAGCACTTTCCTGACCCCAGGTGAGTGCTCGGGTTGCCCTTCGTCTGCGATTGAACTGGGTTCACCAGCGCGAGCCCCTCGCCGGTTACTCATCCCGAAGCCCGCCCGGGGGTGCGGCGGATCGAGTCCGTGGCGATCCTAGCGGCCCATACCATCCGCGGATTCTACCCCGCAGGCCTTCTAGGTTGCCGCGCCCCTCATGAGCCGCCTCAAGAGGCTAGTGATGCGCGGGAACCTTACCTTCGCAAAGCGTTTGACTCGCGAGAACCCTGAGTTGGGTCTTAACTCTTGGTCCAACCAGGAACTGAAGTCGGTCTGCGCGAACCAGTCGATGAGCTCCAGCCGGGTGGACGTTTCAATGCGCGAGGCATCCATTCGTGACTGGGCTTCGTGGGCCCAAGTTTGGATGTCTTGCCACATGTAGACACCGTTCGCGCCCAATTTGAACTCGTGATTCAAGAAGCCGTTCCTGATGCGTTGCATCGCCTCGTCGATGGGCGCCTTGAAACCCCAGCGGCAGGGGTCTTCGTCCAGGACGATCAGTGCCGCCATAGTGCGCAGACACTTCTCGCACTTGCAGCAGTTCTCGCCGTCATTGCTGCTGGCGGCGTAGCAAACGCGGATGAGGGCGGGCGCACTGTTCGTGTTGCGGAAATAGTCGCGGCAGAAGGCCAGTTTCCCCATGCGCGTCAGTTCGAACCCGTCGTGAGCGACTCGAGTCTGTTGCCAACCGATGTGGTTGTCGATCGTCGGGTGCGACCCCCATGGTGCGTGAAAGGCCGTGGAGTGGGAGGCAGCAATCAGGACCTCGGCAGTTCCTAGATGGGTAGCAAGCGGGGCAGTAAGCCCTGTAAGCCCGAGGCCGTGCTGAACTCCCCCCCACCAATTGGTAATGTCGTCGCTGAAATTGTTCAAGTAGTCTTCGTTCAGGAAGCTGCGCAGATTGGAGCGTACGAAGGCCGTGTCATGGCCAAAACGGGCGGCGTAGTCCCGCGTCCAACCAGCTACGTTGCGCCACTTATGCTCATCGCTTAATGCAACGTCGGCGCCCCATACCGAAACCAACAACTGTTTGTGCTTCTGGTGCCGCAGTGAGGTGCATACTGAGTCAAGTCCCCCGCTGAAGAGCGCTAGCCTCGTCGGCGTGCCTTCATCGTGGCCTGGACCGCCAAGGGGGCCTGGCGGGGAACGTCGCAGTGGGTTTATCTGGCCGGACCAATCCAGGTGTGGATACATGCTTTCCAGCGCCGCTTTGGTGCGGATAAGCGTTTCAGAGACGGCGTCGTCTAGCTCGGGAACCTCGAAGGTCATCCCAGACAACCAAGCAACCGGTGCGATATTGAATAGGGCAGGGACTATCTGAACGCTTGGTGGTAGCAGCGCGAGGTCGAACTCTGGAGAGTATTCGGCGAAGAACTCGTCCCGAACGTACCGCCCATAGAGTGCTGGATTCACCTTTGCGCTCAGTCTATTGCCAGCAACAGACACCTTCGTGAATAGCGGTGCATTCGGCAAAGCTCCGATGGGGGCGGTCATCGGTAAAGTTTACTCCTAACCTTTGGGCGTTTCGGACCACTAGAGTCAAGCTGTTGAGGTTAGGAAGGAGGCGCTCGGTGCTGCCGCCGCATGGCGACGGCCTTGAACCCGAAGTACGCCAAGACTATCGCGGCGTAGCAGATGGAGAGTACGTCGCTCAACCGCGTTGGCGTTACAGCCCTGAGCGCGATCAACGGTAGCGCAAGAGGCAAGGCGCGCATGATGCTGCCGCCCACCACTCGCCTAACCTCTCCCCGGGCTACACCAGCGGCTGAACTCAACCATTCCAGTAGCCACCATTGCACTAGAAAACTTGATACGCCGAACAACGCAATTGCCAGCTCTGCCCCACCAAAGTAGTTGCCCGCGATCAAGGCCGCCGAGCGAACAACCAAGGATAATGCGTTGAACAAGAGCCCGACTTCCTGGCGCTCGAGCGTAGTGAATAGCGGCGCCAGCGGCGATGTGATCATCGTCAAGAACACCCAAGGAGTGAGCCACTGCATGTAGACGCCAGCTTCGCGCCAACCTTGGCCGAAGACCAGCTGAGCCAAGGGCGCACAAGAGAGAGTTAGTACCACTGCGATGGGTGAGACTAGAGCCGATAGCCGAGCCAGCGCGGGAAGCACTAGCTCCCCGAGTCGACCTTCGCGGGCCGCCTTCGGGGACTCCGCGAGAAAGACCTGACTTACGGCGTTGCCGAGTGTGCGCATGGGTGTTTGTAGGGCGCGTAGGCCCAGAGAGTAGAAGCCGGTGGCGGCCGGACCGAAGAAGACGGCAATTATGGCCACCGGCACGCTCATGCTAGCCACCAAGAGCAGGCCAGACCACGTCGAGTAGAGCGGGAACCGCCGGTACCGCTTAGCCGCTTCCCAGACCGACTGGCGCGCTATGTCAGAGGCGACGAACCCGTGTGAGCCTCTCAGCAAACGAGCCAGCGAGAACGCGCCGGAGCTCTGACCGACGACTTGCCCCACGATCAGTCCTGTAGCACCTAGGCCTAGCAGGCCAAGAAGTATCTGGGTAGCTGCTCCTGCAAGCCCTTGACGCCAAGCGGTTCCGGCAAGGACAGCGAACTCTTTGGTTCGGATCGCCCACACGCTCAAGAGCTGATAGAGGCCGACGGCGAACACGCTGATCGGTAGCAACCAAAGAAGTGGGCGAGTTACCTCCCAAGGCCCCGGTAACGGAAGTCTCGGGATCACCAAGAAAGCGCAAAGAAGTAGAAACACCGTGGTCGTGACTAGGCCTACGAGCGCCAATACAACTGTGTTGGTCGCCTCGGCCGAATCTTCGGGGAGGGCTATCGCCTGTTCATACCTAAGTGAAGCAACCACCGAGAACAGTCCAAGTATGGATGCATAAACCGCGAGGGCCCCAAGGTCAGCTGGCGCATAAATGCGCGTCAGGATCGGGGACGAGACCACGACAAGCAGTTGACCTAACGCTGTCCCGGAAGCAAGCACACCGACCGAGCGCCCGAGTCTAGACGTCGGGAGCAAGCGACTAAGACCGGAACGCAGCTGCTTCAATTCCGGACCTCAACCGTAGCTTCCGCTTGGCAACTCTTGCCGCCTGTGGCAGTGACCTCACTGACCGCAGGCAGCGGCTATGACGGGAACGTCGCCGCGAGAGAGAACAGCGCGACGAAGCTCGGGTTAGACAGTACGTCACGGTCATACCGTAAAGCA
>CALCHY010000293.1 GCA_937907415.1 uncultured Trueperaceae bacterium | reverse complement strand
TAGTCTGCCAAAGTCTGAAAGAAGAGGTGAGGCATGCGAGCAATGGTTCGTTCGGCAGTAGTCCTACTCGTAGCTATCGTGATAGGTGCAGCGCTAGCGGCGCCGCCAACCAGTCTGAGAATCATGGCGCCAGCCTCTCCTGGCGGCGGGTGGGACGGCACTTCACGCGCAATGCAGGCGGCACTGCAGGAAGCCGGCATCATCGGTTCCGTGGAGGTCTTCAATGTGCCCGGTGCAGGGGGCACCATCGGCCTTGCGCAGTTGGCGACGGCCGAGAAGGGCAAGGACGACATCCTGATGATGATGGGCCTCGTGATGGTGGGCGCCATCCTCAGCAACGACGCCCCAGTCACGCTCGCGCAAACCACGCCGATCGCCCGCCTTACGGCTGAGTACGAGGTCATCGTGGTGCCAGCCAACTCGCCACTACAGACGTTGTCTGACCTGGTCGACGCACTCAAGGCCAACCCCGGCGCGGTCTCGTGGGGCGGCGGCTCGGCCGGCGGCACCGACCACATCCTGGTCGGCCTGATCGCCAAGGCAGTCGGCGTCGATCCTAAGGCCATCAACTACATCGCCTTCTCCGGCGGCGGCGAGGCGCTCGCCTCCATCCTCGGCGGTCAAGTCACCGCAGGCGTGTCAGGCTACTCGGAGTGGGCTGGCCAGATCGAGTCTGGTGACCTACGGGTTCTCGCCGTTTCGTCGCCTGAACGGCAGGCGGGCATCGACGCTCCAACCATGCGCGAGGCAGGCGTAGACCTTGACCTCGCCAACTGGCGTGGCGTCGTGGCTCCCCCAGGCATCAGCGACGAGGCAAGGAACGCACTTGTGAGCACCATGGACGCCATGGTGGCCAGTGACGCGTGGGCAGCGAAGCTCGAGCAGTTCGGGTGGACGAGCGCGTACATGAGTGGCGACGAGTTCGCCGAGTACCTCGTGAACGAGGACGCACGCGTAACCGAGATCCTCAGAGACATCGGCCTCGTCGACTGACCATAGTGCCAGACGACAACGCCTCGAAGTCTAGCCGCATCTCCGGGGGCGACCTGCTGGTCGCCCTCGGAGTCCTTGGCCTTGGCGCGTTCTTCCTGCGCGGCGCCACCATCATTAAGGTGCTGCCAAGTTACGCGCGCGTAGGTCCGCGCTTCTTTCCGTTCAGTGTCGCCCTCGCACTGCTTGCTTGTGGAGCGGTGCTCGCGTTCATGGCGCTGCGCGGCCAACGCGGCCTACCGGAAGACACGGAGGACGCCGACGCAGAGGCCGACACCGACTGGAGGGTCCTCGCCATCATCGGTGCCGCGCTCGTGCTCGACTTGCTCCTGATCAAGCAAGCTGGCTTCGTGCTCTCGTCAACCGTGTTGTTCTGGGGAGTCGCCATCGGTTTCGGCGACAGGCGCCCAGTGAGGACGATACTCATCGGCTTTGCGTTGTCGCTCGTCGTCTACCTGGCCTTCACGAAACTCCTCGGCCTGACGCTGCCCGCCGGCATTCTGCCGCTGTGAGGCGAGCAACTAACTACCCCGGCGCCTACGGCGCCAACTCGCCGGGAGCCACATGGACACACTGACCGCCCTGCTTCACGGCTTCTCTATCGCCCTCACTTGGCAGAACCTGCTGTGGGCGCTGGCCGGCGTAACGCTCGGCACCATGGTTGGCATCCTGCCCGGCATCGGGCCCGCGCTGACGGTCGCGCTCCTGCTGCCCGTAACCTTCAACCTCGACCCCGTCGCCAGCTTCATCATGTTCGCAGGCATCTACTACGGCGGCATGTACGGCGGCTCGACGACCTCGATCCTCCTCAACACCCCAGGCGAGTCCGCCTCGATAATCACCGCCATCGAAGGTAACCAGATGGCGCGCAGGGGGAGGGGAGCGGCGGCGTTAGCCACCGCGGCCATCG
>CALCHY010000292.1 GCA_937907415.1 uncultured Trueperaceae bacterium | reverse complement strand
GCAGCCCCCGCGGAAGTGGATGGAACATGGCACTCTCAGCAACCTCATTCCTGATGTTTCAAGGCAAGGCCGCCGAGGCGCTGCGCCTCTACACCGAGACCTTCACGAACGCCAGCGTTGAGCGGCTTGAGTTGCGCGGTGAAGGCGATGGGGGCGCGCCGGGCACCGTCCAGCAAGCGTGGCTGCGCATAGCCGATCAGAAGTTCCGCGTGTTCGACTCGCCAACGCCGCACGCATTTACCTTCACGCCCTCGTTCTCCATCTTCGTCGAGTGCGAGGACGAGGCGGAGCTCGAGCGCGTAACGGCTCAACTGTCAGCCGGCGGCGCGGTGCTCATGCCGCTCGACCACTACGGCTTCAGCAGGCGCTTCGCGTGGATCAACGACCGCTACGGCGTCTCTTGGCAGCTGAACCTCACCTGAGCGGCCCGAGCAGCGGTTGCGCTAGCGGCACTCCCGCTGGCGGCGGGTAGAAGGCGAGCAACCCCATGTTCACGCCTTCAAAGCCGCTCACGACCACGCTCGGGGTGGGGCTGCCTGACACGGCCAGCTCGGCGGGTGCGAACGCCAGCATGCGACTGTTTGGGTCTGTAACCCAGAGGTTACCGGCGGCATCGAAGGCCATCCCGCTCGGCCCGCCGAGGCCCGCGAGGATCACCGTTGGCGTGACGGTGCCGCTAACCTCAAGCTGGTCGGGCGCTAGCTTGACTATCGTCGTGTCATCACTCACCCACAGGTCTCCGCTCTCACTGAACGCCAAGCCGACAGGCCCTGTGAAGCCGAATGTGTCGATGACCGCGTCTGGCGCGGCGGTCGTGCCGCCAACCAGAGCGCCAGGGTCGTCGTAGCGGAAGAGCTTCCGGCTGAAGGTATTAGCGAACCACAGCCGGCCAGCGGCATCGAAAGCTATGCCCGACGGGCCGCTTAGTTGGTTGCTGCCGTCGTCGCTCAGGACAGCGGCCGCCATGGGTGAGCCGCTGGCAACCAACTGCGCCGCGTCGAAGCGCGTGACGGTGGCGTTGCCACGGTTTGTGACCCAGAGGTTGCCGCTAGCATCGAACGCCAGTGCCGTCGGGTTGTTCAGGCCGCCGAAGGTGAGGGTCACGAGCGGCGTCGGGCTGCCAGAGGCGCCGAGGTCAGGCGCGGCGTACTCGCGAACCGTGTAGTTGTCCCAATCGCTGACCCACAAGTTCCCACGGGCGTCGAACGCCACCCCTTGGGCCGACGGGGTTCCGCCAAGTAGGAAGGCGGGCGGTTCGCTGTTGCTGGTCGTGAGCTGGCTCGCCCCATACCCGCCCACCGAACCTGGGGCGTAGCTCGGCAAGTAGACGCGTCCGCTCGCCGGGTCCAGGTGGTAGACGGCGTGCACGCGGGCCGTCTGGGCGGCGGTGACCGTCACGCTGCACGTGACTCCTCCCGGCATGCTGGGTGGAGGACACGCGAGTTCCGGCCGCCTGATGGCGTCAAGCGAGCCCTGGCGCACGCGCACGGAGCTAGCGCTGATCGTGTAGTCACCGGGGGCCAGGTCGAGCAGCGTACGAGACGCGGTCAGCGTTGCGCTGAAACCGCCCGGTCCGGTGACCTCGACGGCGCCCCTCGAGCCCGCTTCCACCAGCTGATCTAGGTAGATGCTGAGGTTCCCCGCCGTGGCGGACACCGGCTCGACGGTGATGGTCGCGTCGGCGCTTACCCCGGACGAGGTTGCCGTGAGGGTGGCAACCTGGGCGCTCACTACGCTGACAGGTGGGGTGTACAAGACACTCGGCCCGGCGCTAGCCGACAGGCTGCCGACTCCGGCGAGCGTCCAGCTGACCGCACCCCCGCCCGTGACCGTGGCGTTGAACTCCTGTTCGACGGCGCCAGCGGCGATGGTCACGGTGGCTGGCTCGATCCTCACGGTCGCCTTGGGCGCCCCGCCCGGAGAGCAGGCCGCGAGCGCCGACAACGCCAGCGCGAGAAGCGGCGACCAGCGGCGCGAGATCCACGCGCTTCGCCGCGGGGCGCCGACTCGACGATTCAGCATGGCGGCCCGAAGATCTGGATGGTGACGGACTTGGTCCCGATGGGGCTGCCGTCTGCGGTCCGCGCGGTGAGACCGAAACTGTAACTGTGGGTCGAGCAGCGACCGGGAACGGTCGTCGCGGTGCCGGAACCCGTGCCCAGGTCGGCGCCGCCTGGACCCGACCAGTAGAGCCGGTCGCTCGGCACCGGGGTGCCGTCGGTGTAGGTAGCGTGGCCGACCAGGTTGACGGTCACCGGACCGAACGTCGATATCGCTATGCCGGTGCCATTAGTCGGGTAGTCGATGACGACTTCGCCGTTGACGCGCACCGGGTCGATGACCTTGATGGTCGCGCTGGCGCTGGCCGTAGCGCCGTACTCGCCCGTTCCGGTGAGGGTGACGGTGTGGTTGCCGGTGGTGCCGAACGCCCGCATCAAGGACCTGCCGGTGCCAAGCGCGGCGCCACTCTCCGTCCAACTCAGCCGCCCAGCAGGCACCACGCCGTCGGGTTGGGCGTAGACGTCATAACTGCTGCTCTGCAAGGTGATGGGCACGTCCCTGAGGGTCACGAAGCCCACTCGCTCGCCGTCGACCAGTATCGAAGGCTGCGGGACCTCGACCGTTATCCCACCAACTGGGTTGGGCCCAAGCCGGAACGACACGTGCTTCACGTCCTGGACGACGCCGCCCTGACTCAAGTTGATCTCGAGGCGCCCGGTCGTCGGGGCGGTGATTGCGCCAACCGCCGTAGCCAAGTTGCCGAAGTCGAGGTCGACCTCCGCCCTGGAGTATGGCGTCATGGTCACGGTATCCGTGCGCTCGAGCTTGAAAGTATCGTTCAGGTAGAACCGCGCCACGACGTCGTAAACGTAGAGGTTCTCCGTGATGTTGACGACGTTGAAGCGCGCCTGCAACTGACTTGAGCGCGGCAGTACCCGCCCGAACTCGTTGTCAAGCGGCCACGTGGTCGGGTTGGTCTGGTCGACGAAGTAGTAGCCGTTGCGGTACGGGTTGCCGTCCCAGGCCCAGTCGGCGATGAGGGAGCCGCTCGGGTTCGTGAAGCGGACGGTGCGGAAGGTGTCCTCGGCCGTGCGCGGCCCCAACTCCAAGGACCCGCGCCGTGCGTTCTCGGGGCGGGGGTCGGCCAGCACCAGCATCGTGCCTAGTTCGGTGGCCGTCGTACCGATCTCGTTCTGGGTCTTGAACTGGTCCCACGTCATGGATGGGTGCGTGCCGCTCCAACGCGCGTTGCTGTCGTTGATGAAGATGCCATCTGCACTCAGGCCGGTAATGACGAACGCGTGGGCGATCTTGTCCGAGGTGGTGAGCACCGGGCGCATGGGGCCAAGCCCGAACACGCCCGTGGTCGCGAGCACGATGTAGCTGGTGAAGGGGGCGCTCGGGATGAGGTCGGCGT
>CALCHY010000291.1 GCA_937907415.1 uncultured Trueperaceae bacterium | reverse complement strand
CCCGTGCTGCCGGCTTCCACTGGGGAGACTTCGCGGCCGAGGCACTGAGAGTCGTAAGAACATACGTGTGCGGCGCGCCCGTTAATGGGCGCGCCGCACACTTGTTGTGCACGCGCGCCAGGTCGATTACCGTGAACTCCCGGCCCCTTTAAGGCGGCGCAGTGGGCTCCTTGAGGTTTTCGAGCGGCCGGAAAGGCGGCCCGGAATAACCCTGACGGTGCACGGACCTGACGGATAGCGTATGGGGCGGCAAGTCCAGGGCATTGGGCGCGAGGGCGTCTCTATTTCTATTGGGCGTGCGGGTCGACGTTGGACCGAAAATGTCGCCGCGTTGGCCTAGGGCTATGTAGCCCCATCTCAATGGCAGAGCCAACCTGCGGGCATTTCGTCCAACTGAGTGTTGGTTCACACTCTCGCCCACAATGTCTAGGCTCTAGACTTTGTCCAGCCGGCAGGGCCGTACGCCAGGGTTAGGCTCCCTAGACGATATCGAGATACGCCGTCCTCGTCGATGTAACCCACGGCCTTCAGTTCAGTGAGATTCTCTATGCCTGCCGCTAGAGCCTCATCGAGTCGGATTGTGACAACGGGAGCTCTGCTTCCAATGGCGTACCAGCATTGCGCGGGGGGCTCCAGTTCCACGTCGACCGAGTCATCGCCGATTCTTGTCCTCACCATGATCTCCGAAGCGAACTTTGGTGCATTATTGCTGTAGCACTCGCCGAATGAGAGGCTAGAATCTCGCGCGTGCAGTTCATGGCTTGCGCTTGTGCCTTCGACCTGATTTTGGACTTCGCTCCAGCCCTCAGACCGGACGAACGCGTCGACTGTGCCAGGATCGTAGACTGCCTCCATCAGAATGCGGTATTCGCCGGGAAGCTCGATAGCCGGCCGTGAAGCCACAAGACGGCGCGTTAACTCCAAGGCGACCATGTTCTTGTAGACCGTGCCCCAACCAGTGCCTTGTATCGCTCTGCCGGTGGGGGTGAACGGAGCATCGGGACCCACAACGGTCAATTCGGGTACCCCATACCCAGCTGGTCTCAGCCCGTTGCGGGTCGAATGCCGGTGAAGTCGGCCGATTCGCTGGAGCAAGATCTCAATCGGAGCGAGGTCAGTAATCAGTAGGTCAAAGTCGACATCTAGGCTCTGTTCGACCACCTGCGTTGCGACCAAGATGGAGCCACCGATTTTCGACTTTTTGCCGAACGCATTTGTAATCGCCGCATCCAGAAACGCCCTGTCGGGTCCCGCGTAACGGGAATGATATGCGGGCTTATGTGAACTTTCGCTTGGACCCCACACGAGATGCGGGGTACTGGCCTTGACCTGCGCGACAGTAGCCTGGGCTGACGCCACGGTATTGCGGATTATGCACACTCGGGCGCCGGCTTCGGCCGCGGTCGTCGCCTTGGCGATTGCATCAGCGTCCGAACTAACTGACCAATTCACGGTCCTCCCGTCACCGTCGTTGCCGACGACGGAATTTGACCAACCGACCCCACTTTTGGCAACTGCTAGTGTCGGATAAGGGACCGCCAAGGCTTCTTGCAGCGCTGGGGGATCGGCACCTACTAGCGCCGAACGCGCGGCTGAGGACAGCGTCGCGGACATCAGCAAGGCGTGGCCGCCGCTCGCTAAGTGCACGTTGAGCAGCCCCTTGAGCACCTCCGTCATGAACGCGTCGTGGGAGTGAACTTCATCGACCACGAGGAGGTGGCGGGACAGCGCGACTAACCGCATATGAGCGTGCTTCACGGCAAGTGCCGCAAGCATCGCCTGATCTATGGTGCCAACTACAATCTCTCCGGCAAGAAACCTCTTGTGGTTGTCGGTGGCCCAGGCAATCAGGTCATCCTGCATCTCTGATTCAACGTCCGGGAAACTTGGGGCCTCCCCTAAGTGGCCTACAGAACCCATGCTCATGGGCGCCTCTCCACCTACGGCAAGCGTCACCGGAGGTGGGTCGCCGACGTAAAGTTCCTTCACCAGCGCCTCCACGCGGTCCTTCATCGCCCGGGCGGTGGCCCTAGTAGGCAGGGCGAAGTACAAGCCACCCACCTCTCCCGAGGATCGGAGTTGAGCAAACCGGGCGAGAGCTGCCTCTGTCTTGCCACTTCCGGTGGATGCCTCAATCAGGAACAGCTCACCGGCCCCGTCGCCACCCCTACTCACGACTTCCCGCTGAAGCCTCGTCGGCGAGTTGGTTGACTCGGGGGAAAAGACCTCAGGGAAGAGAGTCTGGTATGTAGACTTAGTGCTCAGGCTGACCACACGCCTGCTTGCTACGACACCGATAGACCGACAAGCGACGTCGGCCCGTTCACACGACGTCATCCAATACTTGTCGAAATCGTCCTCAGCTGAAGAATCGAACGGGAATGCGGACGGCGTCGACCCTATCCAATCGGCCAGCGTGATGAGTCCAGCAAGCAAGTGCGTGAGCGCCGGATTCTCGGGCACCTCGATTGGAAGCGTGAGCTGCGACAAACCGCTCTTCAGGCGCGCTATGGAAGCCAGTCTGCGAACCTCATCAAGTGGGGACCGCCGACCTCCGTCACTGGAGGGCCCCCAGAGGTACTCCACGTCTAGCGTCCGCACCGGCCTATCGCCGTCAAGTAAGTAGGGGCGGCCGTGATGCGCCAGGAACGCCATAAAGTACTGGGCCGGCCAGTCGTCCTGGGGTGATATTGGGTCGATTAGGTCAACGAACGCATGTTGGAAGTCCAATCCGATGCTTGTCTCGCTTGCCATGCGAAGCGTGTCAATCACGACTTTGACGTGCCCAAGCGGCTTTCTCGGGCCGCCCTTGAGGCGCTCACGCAGTCCATTCTGGAACTTGTTGTTCACCTTGCCAACGTCGTGGATGAAGGCAAGGTAGGTAACAAGCGTTTTGAAGCCAGTCCAATCTGATTGATCTGCGAGCCTGCAGATGCGCTTGGCTACGTGGGAATCGTCTTGCAGCAGCCGCAGCGTCACGGCCGCTACGTCGGCGCAGTGCGCGGAAAGCGGGTGCCAGCCGAGGGACGGGTCCGCCTTGGCAAAGTATGTGAACTCGGCTCCCACAATAGACCCCCTGTACATCAGTTCGCGAATTATTGTACGAGATCCGTCACAGCGCCCTGGCTCAAAGTCCAAGACAATGCGGTCGGAGGTAACTCTGGGTGTAGCAGGTTAAGGTCCCGAATTCGGGGTAGACCATCTGGCTGCAGAAGTTGTCAGGTAGAGAGCTGATCTCCCCGCAGCAGCGGGGGTCAAAAGCCAGGATCAAGAACCAGGCAGGTGACCTGCCGATTCATGGGCGGCGAGCGGGTCACAAGTCCTCAAGAGTTGCAAAGGAGGCGTCATGAAAGGCGGTGGGAACACCAAAATTTAGGTTGAGGTCCGAATCCGCATTGATCAGGATGGTTGTACCGTCCACGCTCCACATGGCCCCCGGGGTAAGAAGGAACGATTACCCTTAATAAAAGAACTCGTTTCGCTGGTGGGCCGGGCATTACAGGCATTTTTCGTCCACAACTGGATGGCCAGACGTGGGCAAGGGGGATGACAAGTGGCGACGAACCAGGCTAGCGGAGCACACTCAGCTCAACCGGACCTTTCCGTCGGCAACCTACCTCTCGCACATGACCATAACCTTCTCAGCGGAAGACTCTTGACCGCAAGCACCTTGTCGGAAGTAGAGAAGTTCGACCTCCCGGGCCTGATTGCTCGACTACTCACTACCAACGACCTGAAGACCTTTCCGCAGCTACCGGCAGAACAGCGTGGGCACTATTGGCGTTTTCTCGTAAGGACGGCGGCGAAGGCGCTGCGAGTCGCACAACTGAGCGTTTCCGAAGCCAGTTCTGGCCCTACTGGCGAAGCCGAAGCAGCAGTACGACAGGCGCTACTTCAGGTGACCGAACTTGGTGATTGGTCCCTCTTCCAACCCGACGTTGCTAGACCTGGCTTCCTTCAGGCGCCTCTAGAAGCCGGCGTCTCCCTGGCGGCGAACTACCGCAATGAAGACTGCTCGCTCCTGACGGCAATAATCGGCACCAAGGGCCACGAGCGGAAGATCGGCGTAACCCGAGAGCTGTCGCCGGAGGAGACCGTCTACTCGCTAATCGAGTACCAGACCGGAGCAATTTACGGAGGGGCTGGCAACTATGGTAGCCAGCTGGCCGGCTCTCAGTCAGGAGCCGGCAGCGGAACCCCGTTCATGGGTGGGACCGTAGCGAACAGCCTGTCGTTGACCTTCAACCACGACGTAACCGTGTTCTTGAAGCGTTGGATTCAAGTCGTGAATGAACTTGGTCTCAGGGGTGACATCTGGGCCCTCTGGCGAGAGAGCTGGAACGGCGTCAACCAACTTCTCTCCACCAGGCTCGACCCAGCCTTCATCCCGCTAGCTCGGATGATCCGGCTCGGGGCTCCGAAGGCCGGGCGGTACTCGGAACTGTGGTTCCGGCCATCAAAGGCAGCTCGTGTTCTAGACCATACGGGCGGGGGGCGTCTCGGCGACACCTTCACACCCACGATCATTGACCCGACAAAGGGGCACCGCAAAGTTCGCGGCACCCTTGAAAAGGGATACGACTATCGAGAAGTCTTCAACTTGCTGTTCGGCGAAGAGGGTGCTCAACGATCTCCCAGCGTAGATGAACTCTTATCATCTCCCCCGGCAGATGGCGCCCTGTCCGTTGTGTTCGAAGGCCTAGCCTTGGGCCAAGGCAAGACGCTCGGCTTCCATCGCCGCGAAGTCCAGCTACCCAGAAGGGCTGTGCGGCGCGGCTTAGCCTTGACGCAAGCGCGTGCCGACAAAGTGCACGGGATGATGCTCAACTTCACGCAGGACGCGAAACGGGTTCTCCGATCGTCGTTCGGTGTGCTGTGGAAGGGCAGTCCGAAATTGCGCGAAAGCTACGCGGCCAAGCTTGACGCCGTAGCTAGCACACTCGAGCTGCTGGTAGACCAGATTTACGTCGATACGCTCCTGAGCGCAACCGCTTCAGACGAGCCCATCCAAGACGCAGTTCTTGACTACAGGAAGTGGTTGTTCGACGTGATTACTACGGAGGTGTTCCCGAACGCCGTTCATTCAGTGCCGCGTAGTGCGGCACGGGAGATGGAGGCGCTTACGCGCGCCGAAGCTTACCTGAGGGGAGGGTTACGCGAAGTGCTCGACTTGCCACGCATACCTAAAGAATCTGAGGAGGCAAGCTGACGGTGGCAGAATCAACAGCAGAACGTCCCGCCAGCAGTTTCTCTGAGGCGGTCGGGGCCTTGGCGAGTTCGCTCAGGGAGTCGGCAGGGCCAGGGCGTCGCGGACTTTCGCGAGGCGACAGAGCCGAGTTGCGCAGGATGGCGGTCAAAGAGCGAGTCCCTCCCGAGGCCTATTGGAACTTGGCTCGAGAGCACCCGATGCTCGAGCGGGACTACCGATTCTGGCGCGAAGTCATACCCTTTATGGTGCGACATCCCCACTCGCGTGGAGCGCATCCGGGTCGCGTGTTGGAACAGGCCAAGGTCTCGCCTTCCCGAGTTGAGCGCTGGTTGCGCCTCGACCGCAATGACGCGCTGCACCAGACAGGCCGCTTGCTCTCCAAGGTGGAAGGCGGCATCGACTGGGTGCAACTTGCGGGGCTCTTGATGACTTGGGACGACGCAGGTCGACTTCGATTCGCAAAGGACTTCTATCTATCAGGTCGGCCGGATCCCAAGAACAACAGTGCGGACAGAGAGGGGCAAGCAGAATGAAGACTCGACCAGGCGACATGGTGCAGGTTCACATGCTAACGGCGTACCCAGCTTCGTTGTTGAACCGAGATGACGTGGGTTTGGCCAAGCGTGTACCTTTCGGCGGGGCGACCAGAACCCGAGTCAGCTCTCAATGCTTGAAAAAGCATTGGCGCGAATCACCCCTGATAACTCAATTCGGCGATCAGGCTGTGCGCAGCGTACGCATCTTCGAGAGGGTCATCGCCAAGCATCTAATAGAAGCGTTGGGTGCGGAGGAAGCAGAGGCTGTAGCCATCGCGCAGTGGCTCATGAACGAGACCGTAAGCACCAAGGCCGTACCGGATAAGTCCGGGTTGGAAGCAGCGCAAAGCAGTCAACTCCTCGTCTTGACCAAGGCCGAGACCAGCTTCTTGGTCGAAAAGGCGGAGGAGGCTCTTAAGGAGTTGCGTACCGCGGGCAAGTCTGTGACCAAGCAAGCCGAGGTAAAGGCGGCCGTTGAGCTTGGTGATCAGAAGAAGCTACGCGCCGTGCTGAAGGACCTCCCCGCCAGTATCGACACCGCCATGTTCGGACGCATGATCACGTCAGATCTATTCGCTCGAGTAGACGCGGCGGTAAGTGTGGCACACGCGTTCACGACTCACGCGGAGGCCGCAGAGACCGACTATTTCACCGCCGTCGATACCCTCAAAGGGATCCAGGACGACGCTGGCGCTGGCCTGATCCAAGAAACAGAACTGACATCCGGTGTTTACTACCTTTACGCAGTCATCGACATGAACCAGCTTCGCGATAATCTTCAGGGCCAAGAGGCCTCATTAGCAGAAAAGCTTGCCGGCAACCTCGTAACGGCCATGGCCACCGTCACGCCGCAGGCCAAGAGGGGTTCTACGGCGCCTTTTTCCTACGCAGAGTTCGTTCTCACCGAGCGCGGATCAGCTCAACCACGAACCCTTGCCAATGCGTTCCTCAGACCGGTTTCCGCGTCAGGGAGCAATGTAATGTCGGAGTCCATCACGCGTCTCTTGAGACACCGAGACCAACTGGAAAAGATGTACGGCACCGTAGAAACCCGTTGCGCTGCTGCCAGCATCCACGAGCTTGGTGAAGGCGGTCCGGCCACCAAGAGCTTTCCTGAGCTTCTCGACTTTACCTTCGCTTACGGGAACTGACTCCCGTGGGCGAGTATCTGATTCTCAGGTTTGACGGCCCTATGCAGGCCTGGGGAGACGTTGCTGTTGACAGTTGGCGCCCAAGTCGGGCGTTCCCCTCACTCTCTGCGCTTGTAGGCATGCTGGGCTCTGCGCTCGGATGGACATACCGGGACGCTAGTCGCACCACGAGACTCCAGGACAGCCTTCGATATGCAGTGCTTGAAGAGAGAACGCCGAGGGTCATCCAGGATTTCCACACTGCAGACTTAGATCGGATCGGATTAGCAGGTTGGACGCGGTGGGGCATTGAGCGTCGAGGTGGCGCGAACGCCGACGGTACGCAGGTGCAACGAAAGCAGTATCTGGCCGACGGTTCGTTCATCGTCGCGTTTACCTTGGATGTCGAATCACCCGCATCACTAAGTGACGTGGAGGCTGCACTCGCGCTACCTGCCCGCCCACTGTTCCTGGGCCGTAAAGGTTGCGTCCCCGCCAGCCAGATTCTCGTGGGCCGAGTGACGGCGACAAGCAGCTATGACGCCCTCACAACCTGGGCCAGCAATCCCGCGCTCCGGGATCCCTGGAGAGGACCCTTGGATGCATGGTGTTGGTACGGCGCCGGAGAAGGTCCCGAAGCAGCCGAGCATCTGACCACTTGGGACAGAAGGAACTTCGAAACCGACCGGTTTGCTGGCAGCAGGACCATTTCAAGGCGGCGCATGACGCTTGCACACCGCCTGGATCAACAAGGTCAGCCCAATGGCAGCTGACCTCTTCTTCAGCCAGGCTCTACTTGACTTCAGTGGACACTACTCCAGACCCACCTTCGGCTTGACACGCCCCTACCTCGAGCATCAAGTCGCAAGCGACCTGTTCGGGCAGTACGATGACCGCCCGTTTCTCTTCCGCAGCGACCTTGCGCAAGGAGCTACAGGCACGCTACTCGTGCTATCGACTGAAGCACCCCGCTTGCCAAAGCCCGACTCCTCCACCTTCGGATTGGTAAGTGATTTAAGAACCACAACGTATCCAACACACTTCCAAGCCGGTACCACGCTTGACTTCGAACTCCGATTGAATGCTACCGTCGATATCCCGCTTGTTCCTGGAAAGCGGTCGAAGCGTATCGACATCTGGGAACATGCTAGACGTCTTGATTCAGCCGGCTCTTCGATCGACGCGGTGTACGGGGATTACCTGAAGCGACGCCTCACGCACGGAACTCAACTCTTGACCGCCAAAGTAACCGAGCGCAGCTTCTTGAAGGTAGGGCGAAGGGGAAAGGGCGGAGCCCCGATAAGCTTCGTGGCCACTAACGTGATTGGTACCCTTCGCGTCACCGATCCGCCTAAGTTCTCGGATCTCCTGGCCTCTGGAGTTGGGAGGGCCAAGGGGTTTGGTTGTGGCATGCTGTGCCTCTCGGCGCCTGGCACGGTGTTACCTCGTCGCCACCCGGCTATGCGCCTCGTCCGGGATCCGTAATGCTCCAGATCAAGAACCGCCTCTCCTTCTTCTATGTTGAACGAGGCAGCCTGTCGGTCATCGACGGCTGCCTCGTTCTGACTGACAACGAAGATCGTGTTCAGTACGAAGTGCCAGCGCGGGCGATGGTGTCTATTCTCGTTGGCCCCGGAACGACGGTCAGCACGGAGGCGATGCGGCTGGCTGGTCGCTATGGCGTCAACACGATTTGGGTTGGGGAGCACGGCGTCCGGTGCTACAGCGCCGGACGAGGTTGGACACAGAACGTAAAGTGGCTCGAGAAACAAGTAATGGCGTACGCCAACTCAAGTGAGGCATTGAATGTTGCGTACGAGATGTACTTTCTGCGCTTCGGCAAGCGCATGGTGAACAAGACACTTGATGAGCTTCGGGGTATGGAGGGCGCCCGGGTTCGTGAGTTCTACAAGCTCAAGGCCCAGGCGTACAGGATCCGGTGGCAAGGACGCCGTTATATTCCAGGCAACCCGGATGGAACGACCGATGCCCCAAACCTAGCCCTCAACGTAGCAAACGTATGCCTCTATGGGTTGGTAGAGACCGCCTGTCACGCCACGGGACTCAGCCCTGCATTGGGCTTTATCCACCGCGGAAGTTCTCAATCGTTCGTCCTGGACGTTGCAGACTTATACAAGTTCGATGTCACGATTCCGCTTGCTTTCGAGACTGTTGCCAAGCACGGAAACTCTAGCGAAGCATGGCCGGGACTCGAGAGCGATGTTAGAAAGGCCGCGCGTGACAGCTTCAGAACAAGCAAGCTTCTGGATCGGATTGTAGGAGACATGACAGGACTGTTTGATGCTCGTCCTGGTGCTTGAGTGCGCGCCAGACAAGGTGATCGGATTTTGCTCGTCCTGGGCACTTCAAGTAGCCACGGGCGTTTATGTGGCGAACCTACCGGCCGAAGATCGGGAGGCAATCTGGCACCAAATCGAGGTATGGGCCTCGGCCGAGACGCGTGCACTCATGGTTTGGGACTCGGGCCGGAGCGAGCAGGGATTGGAGTATAAGATGGTTGGTGCCCCACGGCGCCGCGTAACTGAAATTGAAGGGTTAGTACTGTCCGCATGGTTTCCTAGGCCAAGCGAGGATCTTGATAATTCGCACTCTGATGGTTAGCATTAAGTTAATAGCACATTCGTACTCATAAATGGATGACTATGCTGGCAACGTCCGCTTCTAAGCTCAGGCTTCGTTACCCCAAGAATCTAAGAGTGATCCCCGCGCACGCGGGGGTAGGCC
>CALCHY010000290.1 GCA_937907415.1 uncultured Trueperaceae bacterium | reverse complement strand
TGGAGCGGAACTGTGTGGGGCAGGCGCCGCGCACTATCGCGGTGTTCGCGGTGGCATTGCGCCTGCTGGGGGAAAAGAAGTTGCGTGGCGAGTTCGGGTTCGGGGATTGCTTGGAGGCCGCTGCGTTGGCTTGCGGCACGACGGTTGAGGAGTTGCCGCCGCCCCGCGACCCTGTTGAGGCGCAAACCGCTGCAACGCGTGCGGAGCCTCAGGTGGCGCCTAAGCAGGATGGCCTCATTGGTCGCGCGCCGAGCGTGAGCGTCGAATACTGGAACTGACGAACTCCGCTAAGGCATGTGCGAAGCTGAGGCATCGTGGAAGAGTCAACAACTGAAGAAATGACCCTGTATCAGGCGCGCTCGGAGGCGGTCCGGTTAGGGGTTCGATTCAGGCAATCGGCGCACAGTGGAGAAGGCTTAGTCGCAACATTTGGCGCAGATGGAATTAAGTATGCGGACCACTATAGCGATGACGCTTTGTTTTACGAGAAGGTCCTCAAGGGCCTTGGCCGAGAAGTCTTCGTTGTGCCTGCCCTAGATTCAGACCAGTATGGACAAAGAACCGATGGCGCTTGTCCCATGTGTGTGTCTCTCAACACCGATTACGGCACTAAGTTCAATCACGCATATCGGTATGAACCGGTTCAGGTGGCGGAGGATGAATGGGAGTATCCCGCGGGAATCGACCCGGAGTACCCTTACAAGCATTTCGATACCCCCCGGGGCGCGTGTCTAGACTGCCGGTTCGAATGGGTCCCCCAGAAGGCTCTTGACGGGAGCTTCAGTGGCTACAACACGGTAGAGGTCGAGTGGCAGGTAAGCAGGGCTGAGTGGCTCTACTACGAGAGTGAGGGGAACGTGGACGATGGCATCTGATCTGCCGGCAGTGATGGGGCGTCTCTTCGGTTCTTGAGTTGGTTTGGCGTTAGTCGTTGCCGACTTCGGCGTGGCGTTCGCGGATGAACACGCCGAAGAGCACGAAGAAGAGCGGTAGCCACAGTACGGTGGCGCCAAGGAGCAGGCCGGCGCCCTTCCAGCCGTTGCCGTCCAGCAGGTCTTCTGCGTTAGCGGTGACGACCGTAGCGCCGAGCAGCAGGCCGGCGAGGGGGTAGAAGAGCCAGGGTCCGTACTCGAGTACGCCCCAGCCGAGCGCGATGGCGCCTAACGCTACGGTCAGGGCGAGACCGCGCAGGTTGGCGAGGCGCTTTTGGGTGGGGGTTCTCGGTTCCATGTCTCTATCATTATTGCCTTTTTCGTCTGGGCGTGTCGGTTTATAGACATGGGCTTTCGCGTGATGGCCGAATACTAGGAGTTAGATGGATTTTCCCACCTTGGGATGCTTTCTGTGATTACTTGATGTAGGAGTGTGAGTCCGATGGGTTCTCTTGTTGACGCTTTCGAGCACTTTCGTTCCGCCTGGTACGGCGATCACCACATGGAGGCTGACGTCTTCGATGAGGTGCGCTTCGGGCGGTACCCCAAGGCCAACGGGCCGGCTGTGAGCACCATCGCCGTCCGGTGGCGCCGCGATGACCTTGCTGGCGCCAAGCTCTTGGTTGATTCCCCTGACTGGCCGCTGCTCGACCGGTACCGCCAGGTCCTACAGGAGCTCGCGGGCGTGTCGAACCGCGCGGTGACGCCTGCTGACGTGATCGGGGTCCTGAAGGATCATGGGTTTGAGGACCGCACGGAGCTGGTGGATACCGTGCCGTTGTTCGATCTGGTGGAGGCGAACTGATGCTGCTGGCGCATGATCTTGTGCGCAACGCAGCGTTGGATGGTGACATGCCGGTTCCCGATGTGATCGTTGACGTGTCAGACGTAGAAGAAATAGTGCGGTTGAGTCGCGCG
>CALCHY010000289.1 GCA_937907415.1 uncultured Trueperaceae bacterium | reverse complement strand
GCTCAGTCAGGATCCGCACGATGCGCTGGCCCCCGATTCCCGGGACGCGCAAAAGCACGTAGGGGCCATCGTTGATGGCCTGCACCGCCTCGAGCTCGCCGCCGTGCGGGGCGAGCACCTCGACGATGCGAGCACGCAAGACCTCCCCGACGCCAGGTAATTCCGATACAGCAGCAATCAGAGAGGGCATAAAGAAAGAATATCACAGTACCACACGCGAGAAACGCGCAGGAAAGCCAGCCGAGCGCACGAGGCGGACAGAGTAGCCAGGAAAAACATGCAAAGGTGATACACTCGAAGCATGCAGGTTATTGACTGCCCGAACGTCCCCTGGGTCGCGAACAGAGCCCCGCGCCCGCGAAAGGTCCAACCGTGAAGGGAACCCTCCGCCCCCACCACCTGATACGCGCACTCGCGCTGGCGCTCGCCACACTCGTGACTACTGCCGCCGCACAAGACGTCGTAATCAACTACACCCTCGACCAACTCAACACCCAACCCGGCAAACTCGACCTCAGCCCCAACTACCTAACGCTGCTCGAGTTCCCCGACCTGATCGAGACGGTGGCCACCGGCCGCGCAGACCTCATTCAGGTGGAAGTTGACGACAACCGCATTCTGCTGAGGCCCACCCGCAGCAACGGCCGCACCGACCTCATCGTCAAGGTCAGTGGTGTCAACGCCATGTTCCGAGTCGAGATCGACGGCGACAACGGCACACCCAGGCGCTACGTCGTGACCGCCGCCGCTCCCGCACCCGCGCCCGCGGCGCCGGAGAACGTCAGCACCATGCCCATGCAGGAAGAGGCACTGGGCGCCACGCACGTGAACGCACCCGCCGAAGCCGCTCCCGCCGCGCCGTTCGAGTTCAGCTACAGCGCGCGCATCAGCAGCGACAACCGCCTCACCATCTACTACACGCTCAAGAACGCCAGCCAGAACCCCATCGCCAACGACGGCACCCGCCTCAAGGTCGTGGACGACCTAGGCGAACTCCCGTACAGCATCACGCGCATGAACCCCGGCGGTAGCCAGAACCGACTCATGCCGGGCGCGGAAGAGCACGGCGTCATCACCGCCGAACGCCCCCACTTCGGCGAAGCGCGCGTCCAGTGGCCCGTCGTCGAACAGGGCCCCGGCCGCACATACATCATCAACGAGCTCATGATCAACATCCAACTCGGGCATGAGTAACCGTCGCGCAAGCGGCACCCCAGGGCGACGGCAGCGAGCAAACACGCTGCCGTTCCTCTTAGGCGCCGCCCTCCTCCTCAGTAGCCTCGCGTTCGCGCAACAACCCAACCGCCTCTACCTAGACCACGCCGAGTTCGACTACGGAGAAGTCGGCATCTCCATCCCAGTCGCCCACCTCTACGACCACCCCGCCCTCGTGGCCTGCATCGAAGCCGGCCGCGGCAACGACCCCGACTGCACCAACGACGCGCACTACGTGCTCCCATTCCTGGAAGCGGACCTCGTTGAAACGGCGGTAGAGGAACTGACCGAGGCGTACCGCAACATGCGCCGCGGCATCGCCGAAGCCGTAGACGCCGAAATCAACAACAGCCCACCGTGCCACGCCTTCATGATGTGCCTCCCCGGTACCGTCACGCCCCCCGTTCCGGACCTCTCCTGCCTCATCCCCCGGCAAGTGGCCGGCGTCGCCAAAGGCATCGCAGAGCACATGCCCACCTACTACGCCGAGGTCGAACGCATCATCAACACGCGCCTCGGAATCCACATTCGCTCCGGCGCCATCGGCGGAGTCGTAGCCCCCTACCCCGGCATCGACAGCGTCGTCGCCCCCACCATGGACTTCACCGGCGGGCTCAGCGAACTACTCGGAGACCTCACCAGCCTCAAAGACCTAGACGACGCCATGTCCACCGCCTACCGCATGCAAAGCCTCGCCTTCGCAGCTGGCCAACCCATACCCCTCCCGCACCTAGCCAGCCAGATCGAATACGAAGAACGCGCCGGACGCCTCCTAGCCCTCCCCGGGTACCGCGACTACGAAGCCGACAAGCGCAACAGCGAAAGCCTCTACGACACCAGCCGCATCGACCTCAACGCCGGCCTCTTCGGCCTAGGCTCCAGCAGCCTCAAAACCCACGCCAGCCAAACCCTCGCCAACAACATCAACAACCAACTCACGCCCAACACCACCGGCACCAGCGTCGCCACAAACATCCTCAACGAACACCTCGGCGCCCTCGTGCCAGCCGACGTCATCGAAAGCCTCGCACTACGCGTCCAAACCACCATCGACAACGCCACCCCCGGCGAAAACCTCGCCCTCAGCCTCAACAACACACTCGAGCGCGGCATCGCCATAATGGCGCCCACCCTCTACACGAACCAAGCCACCGCCGAACCGCTCGCGCGCTCCCTCAACTGGGAAGCCCCCACCACGCCCGCCACCCCATCCTTCGACCTGGGCGCCGCCCTCACGGTAAGCAACCCGCTCCTTTACGAGCACATCGGGTACGCCGGCTTCACGCAGGTCACTCCCACGGAGGAAGAGATCATGCTGCTGCACTGGGACGGCATCATTCCCGTCCCCGGCATGTGGGTCAAATGCTTCGGAGTCGTCCCCACTCCGCTGAAGATCCCCATGCCCACCCCCGCGTATCTCTACGGGGTCGCGGAGGCTAACTACATAACGGTGCCAGAGGGATACGAAGTACCCGAGACAACCCAAGAACTGTTCCCGAGCCCCGCTGTGCTGCTGTTCGGGCACTAAGAGTAAGCGTATAGACCATCAGGAGAATGAAATGAACGTACGCTCAGAGCAGATGAGGTTGCTCGACGACATATCCCGCCAGGGACCCAAGTTCATCGCCGACGCCAGGCGCGCGCACGGCGACAACGTCGTGGACCTCCTCATCCGCAAACGAGAAGTCCGCCGCTACCGCCTCCCCGAAGGCTGGGTCCTCACCCTCGGATCCCGCCCAAGGCGCGAACGCGGCCTGCACCCCAACTACACCAGCCCCTCCCCCGACTCCCTCCGCCAACAAGTGACCCGCGGGCATGTAATAAGCGCGTTAGAAGCGCGCGGTTATGTTTTCCGCGAACACCGCAACCCCTACCTGAGCCTCATGACGGACCCCAACGGCCGCGCCACGCTCATCGCCATCAACCACAAGGGGTACAGCAGCCGCAGCCTCCGGCGCCTCGTCGGAGAGTCCCTCTTCCGAGAACTACTCCGCGGAACCGAGCTGCTCATCGTCGACCCCAACGCCGAGCGCCTCAAGAACGCCGCGCAAGACCACCAACACCTCTTCACCCTCGAGAGCCTAGACAGGATCACCAAGCCACCCGCCAAACCGAACTAACCCCCTAACCATGAGCAACCGTCAACGCACCCCCACACTCTTCAAGGTCCCCCGCTGGACGCCCGAGATCCTCAAGCCCGCCACCGGCCGCACCTACGGCGTGCCCGGCGAGTACCTCATCCAGACCGCCGAACACTACGCCAAGGCCCTCAAGGCCACCTGGATCATCGGCGCTATCGGCCTGCTGCTCGCGCTGGCAGCAGGCCTGTACGGCATTCGCCACATCTACTTGAGTGACATGCCCGACGGCCCCGCCCGCCTCCTACAAGCACTAATAGTCGCCGCGCTACTGGGCGCCGGCGTGCTCCTGTACCGGCGCGTGAAGGAACTCAAGGGCTACCGCGGCCGCACGCTCGCGGGACTAGAGGGCGAACGCCGCGTGGCTGCACTCCTCGACGAGCTCCCGCCCGAGTACCGCATCGTGCATGGGGTCGACATCACCTGGCCAGGCCAAGGCAGCGAGGACATCGACCACGTCATCGTCGGACCCACAGGCCTCATCGTCGTCGACGCCAAGTACTACTCCGGCGACCTGGTCCTCACCAGCACCGCCATCCTGCACAACGGCCGAGACATCACCTACCAGTTGATCGACAGCAACATTCGCCGCGCGAACCAGCTGAAGGAGTTCCTCGGGTGGGAGGCGCCCGTGCGAACCGTCGTGTGCTTCACCGGCAGCGCCCGCATCAACGGCCGCGCCAGCGACGTGTGGCTCACGGACCGCAACGGCCTCCGCAAGATCATCACCGAAGGCGACAAGGCCGTGCACCCGGACGTGGTCAAGGAAGTAGCGGAAGACGCCGCCCTCCTCTCACCCAGCGCCACCACCGAAGAGCCCTGGCGCTTCGCGTTCAACTACGTGTCCCCCACCAAGAGGCGCGCGCACAAGTCCCGCCTCCTCTACTGGCCCGTCACCATCCTGCAGGCCCCCACCGCCATCATCGGCGGGTACGCCGGCGCGATCACCGCCGCCAACATCTTCCACGCCGTCATGGACACCGGACGGGAACCACTCGTCCCCCACGCCTCCCTAGAAGGCGGCCTACTGGTAGAAGCCGGCAACGCCCTGAGCGTATACGGCCTCTACGGCGGGATCTTCGTGCTCGGCGCCGCCGCCACCATAGGCCTCAACCGCCTAAGCCGCGCGCTGCGCACCCACCCCAAGCGCATGCTCCCCATCCTGCAAGCCGAACGCGCCCACGGACGCAGCGAACGCCTCCGCGCCACCGCCCTCGTCGGCCCCAACGGCGAGTCCCGCGTGCACGCCCAACCCGCCGCCCCCAGCAACGCTGAGCCCCGCACCCGCGAAGAGCTCGAGCGCATCTTCACCGACGACCTCATACTGCCCCCCGACACTCTCGAGGAGCTCGTCACAGTGCAGCTCCTCCTGACTAGCTCCGAGGAGTTCAAGCGCGATTGGGGGCAAGACCTGCCGCACGGCGTGATCCTCCACGGGCCGCCCGGGACCGGGAAGACGCACGTCGCTCGCACCATGGCCAAGGCCGCGGGGTTCTCCTTCTACGCCGCGAAACCCAGCGACCTGCGCGACAAGTGGGTCGGCGAGAGCGCCAAACACATCCGAGACCTCTACCAGCAGGCTCGCCAGAACGCCCCATCGCTAGTCTTCATCGACGAGATCGACGCGGTGGCCAGCAAGCGAGGCGCAGCCATGGACGGCGCCGGGCAAGAAGCCAACCACGCCATCAACCAACTCCTGCAGGAGATCGACGGCCTAGTCAAGCACGACGCGCCCGTCTTCACCGTCGGCGCCACCAACCTGCTCGACAACCTCGACGACGCCATCCTGTCTCGCCTCGCGTACCGCATCCTCATCGACGTCCCCGACCTCGAAGCCCGCAAGAAGATGTGGCACAAATTCACCGACGGGTACCACGACAGGCTCGAAGTCAGCTTCGAGGAGCTCGCGCACACCAGCGAAGGCATGAGCGGACGCGACATCAAGCAAGTAGCCACAGTGGCCGCCCAACTCGCGTTCGGCAAAGAGAAGCGCGTCACGCGCCAAGTCATCCAACGAGCCTTCGACCGCATCGGCCACGCCTTCGCCTAACCCAACACCAACAACAAGAGAGCGCCCCGCCCACCCCAACAGGCGGGGCGCTCCATAAACCACCCCCCGCAAGACCGCGATACGCCCCCGTTACAATCAACGCCACCATTGACCGGATGCGCGCATCGCCTCTTCGAGGCGTTGCTCGCTCCGCCGCAAGGCTGCTGGCAGCCGGGTGAGCCCCTTATGTCGGGAGAAGAGATCTACGAGATCGTGAACAGATTCAGGATGACGGCCGCGGCGGCTTGGAAGGGCGGCTAAACCTAGCGTTTGCTAGTGGGTCCGCCAGCACGACCTTCGCTTCGGGGTCAACGTCACGTAGGAGGTCTCGTCGCGCCGCGACCCGAATCTCCGTGGGGGCGCCCCACACCTGGGCATCGAACTGCGAGAACGCCTCCCCCTTCTGCCTAACTCGAGTGTTGCTGTAATACGTTGCGTCGTACTCAATCGCGACTCGCTGACCATCTGATTTCTTCCAAAGCGCGTCAGGCACCATTGTCGCGGCCTCCCGCCAAGCCGTACTCGACCACTCCTGGGGGCCATCGGGCAAAACGTACCCAGCTCCAAGTGCATAGCGAATCGCTGCGGTGCCAGCCAAGTGATTCAACGCAATGTTAGAGAGCCCCAAGTGCTCTTCGTTAATCAGTACGAAGGTCACCGTGCTGGGGCTTTGAGTGTCGCGCGTTCGCTTGATTGAGCGCCCTTCGAGTATGAACCCTCGCTCCTTCAACTCCGCATGCGTGAGGCCCCACCAGCGCCGAACCTGGAGCGTTGTCACGGCAAGATCTAGCTCCAGGTCCATAGCTAGTAGGTCACAAGCGTCGAAATCGTCAGTAAGTCGACCCAACGAGTACCACCACCGGAGTGCCGGACGGGAGCTCAGCAACCCGCACGAACGACATACGGTTTCCGTCCACCCCGAACGACCCCGCCACACGACCCATAACGAAGTCCTCAAGCCCAGGCGGAAGCGACTCGGTAACCAGGTTCTCACCAACAACAGTCGTCTTAGTGCGCCCCGCCAACGCCTGCACATACTCACTAACCCCGCTCATCGCGGAACGGAACATGTCCTGCGCGAACGTGGGCGCCTGATCCATCACCTGCGCCGGGATGCTCGTCGACAAGTCAGTCGCCAAGGCCATCGCCGTAACGGGCACAACCTCACCCCCCACGATCGCCTGCTCGAACGTGATCACGAGCCGATCCCCAGCCAACAACTCCGCAACACCCGAGAACACCACCGGGTCACACGAGACCTCGCGAGCGCCGCACACCGTCTCAGCCAGAACCGGCCCCGGCACACCATCAAGCACCGTCGCGCTCGTCACCAACTCAGCAGCAAGTCGCGCGCCCGGCGTCAACACGCCACTCGCAACCTGCGTAGAAGCAACCTCAACAGCCGGCAGAGTGTCCACAACAGCGCCGCTAGAAGCAACGGGCTCATCCGCTGGTTCGGCGCGAGAGAACAAGGTAGTCATCCCACCACCAGCGCCCGCATCACCCCCAGAGGCGACCGTCAAACCAGAAGAGCCACCGGCAGAACCCGAAGCCGCGAACACCGTCGAAGCCCCAGACCCCACCACGCCACCCAACCCCCCACCCCCTGCGAAAAGACACTACCGCTCGAGCTCGAGCCACCCAAGCCAAGAGGCCCGCTGGTGGTGTCCTCCACAAAGACCGTGGACGAACCGGCATCCGCAGAACTCGTCTCCCGGAACGCTGTGAGTGAGCGCTGCATGCCAGGACCCGGCGCCGTCGCTGCTGGCGCCACACTCTGAGTGAACACGCGCACAGGCGGAGCCGACAACGGATCGACCCGGGAAGCCGGCGCGCGCGCAACGGTCATCGGAACCGCCACGTCATCGGGGTCGTACGCGTTGTAATTCAACTCTCCCGGCGCCACGGGAGCAGAGGGCGGCGCAGGCACCGG
>CALCHY010000288.1 GCA_937907415.1 uncultured Trueperaceae bacterium | reverse complement strand
TAATGTAAGCACGTCAGCTAGACTAGTAGTTCGCTCCTACCACTTGGAGCTCGGCCGCTTTGGACACGGATTCGGGAGTGACGGCAATGACCACAACAAACGAGGATTCCACGATGGAACCCCAAACCAAGCAGCCTATCCAGCTCTACGCAAACTCAGCAGAGGTAGAAGCAACCGTCTACGACCTAGCCATAAAGTTTGGAACCTTTCAAGCTTCGGGAGAGCGAAGCGTGGACGCCGTCATTCGCATGAGCCCGCAACACGCTCAATCACTCGTCTACCTTCTGGAGCGCTTCGTGAACCTCTATAAGCAAGAGGTTGGTGACTTCCGTCTTCCCGACGAACACGTCGAGAGCCTCAAAGGAGGCAACAAGTGACGCTCGTTCTTCTTGATCGTGCATCTACCCAAGTAAGGGAGTTGCGCCCGTCTCAAACCTGCGCCCCCGCTACAGTAGTGAGCAATTCCACGGCAACAGCTTTCAGCCTTCCGGATAGGCCGGGGCCGGGACGCACGCTTGCATGGCGCGAGCACGGCTCGTCGAGGACGTGGGAGGTTACTCCGAAGCGGACTGAAGAGCAGGTGTGGCTTGATGCCTCAGCCGTTGAGATGGGTGACTTTCTGAAGCACATTGAAAGCGACGTTCCTGAGGAAGAACTGCGAGCCTGGCTCGCATCGTTCGAGGAGTAAGCCGCGTGTACGCGCCGGGGGACATTGTCTTAGTCGATTTGAGCCCGACAGTTGGTCACGAGCAAGGAGCTAATCCCTCAAAGAGCCCGTTCCGCCCCTGCCTTGTTGTAGGCACGAGCGCTGGCCGTTGCCTTGACTACTACACAATGTTCACTATCGTTCCTTTCACAACGAGCCGGTCCAAAACCTGCGGTGAATGCACGCCGACCATTCCGACTCCAAGTCGGTCAACACCGGATGGTGAAAGCGTGGTTCTTGTGCCTCAAATCCGGTCTATTGCAAAGGAGCGGATCTCTAAGAAGGTGAACACGGTTCAGCCTTCCGATATGGCAACCGTGAATAACGCCATCAAGTCTTACCTGAATCTCTAAACGAACCCCAGTGACGGCGAGAGGGTAAGACATCAGAGCCTGTTGATGGTCTCGCGGACGGTGAGGGTGAGTTTGTGGGTGCTGGCCTTCGTCAACTTCGTGGCGCTTGTGAGGATGAAGCGCAGTCCGCGATTCGCGGAAGCAACGCCGTTCATGGAATGCGCCGCCACCCAGCCGTAGTGCTCGCCGTTTTGAGCGCTCGTGCCTATTGTTATCGAGTAGTCGCGGTGGAACGCACCTGGTGCGTAGGCGCTGGCCGTGAAAACATCCACGTAGGTTCCGGCGACATCGGCGCCCTTGGGAGTCGCTGACGCGTCGGCTGTGATGCGCCATAGTCCGCCCCAGGGTTTGAGCAAGCGGTTTGAATGCCGCCCGGCCATGCAGCGGCGAGCGCCTCGTCGACGTTGCTGTTGGTCACGCCCAATCCGGTGCATATAGCGGCGTTGTCAGTGTGCGTGCCGAACGTATCGTTGCCTGCAGTGCCGGTGATGACGAAGCTCTTGGAGGCGTACACCCAGTCCGCTTGCACGCGTTGCGTCACGACGAGCTAGAGCTGGTCGCCCGATTCGAGCGTGAGCGTGATGGGGCTGCTGCCGTTGTCTAGTGGGTCAGCGCGGAACAGTTCGCGAACGCTCAGGCCACCTGTGGCTGCTGGCGCTAGACCCCATTCCGTAGCGTTCACGTTCGACGTGATGGCGAAGACGCGCGTAGTTGTAGTTTCAGCCCACGGGACGTTGTTGACTGCGTCCAGTCCGGCGTTGCGGGAGTTTCCGAAGCCGCCGTTGGAGTTGCTTCGGGCGCCGACTTGGGCGTTGAGAATGGTGTCTGTAACGGCTGGCGCGGTGCTGCCGCTGCCGATGGCGGCGTAACTTACCCACGGGGTGAATAGGTTGGCGTTGCTGCCCACGGTGCGCTGGCACCGCCGGTGTCGTGGATGCACGCGGCGTCCAGGCCGCTATTGAGGATAACGCCATACTCCCGTGTGATTGCCTGCCGACGGCGTACCTGAGGCTGCCGTCGGCCCGAACGACGCGGTACCCGGCGAGCTTCACATCGACGCCGACACCCGACTGGATGATTTTCTTGATTTCGCGGTCCACCTTGCGGCGCTGCGCGCGGTTCAAGGCCGGTTTCTCAGGCTGGTTCATACGTTCCTCCAATGAACTCGGCCGAGAGCTGAATACCCAGGGCCGGTGCGATACGGACGCCGATTTCGTCCAGGACGCCACTGGCGAATTCTGCGGTGAGTTCGACGCCCAGACTCGGCTGGTACTTGGTCACGACGTTCTTCAGCTCGCCGGACGCAAACGCGGCGGATGGTTCGACGCCGACGAGAGGGCTGTAGGTGATGACAGGCAGCGTCAGGGCGCCACCCACGAACTCCGCAGCCAACTGCACACCATGGCTTGGCTCGTCCGCCCAGGCCACCTGTCGGAGCTCACCGGTCAGGAGCTCAGCCGAAAGCTGGACACCGGTCGTTACAGCCACCGGTTACAGGGCGCTGATGAGCACGTCCGGCAACGGCATGCCCGTCGCGTCGCTGACGAGCACCTGGTAGCGGTACGGCAGGGCAATGACGCGGTCGAGGATGTCGGGCGCACTGTAATCCCAGATGAGGTACTCGGTGGCGTAAACGTCGCGCTGCACGCGGCACAAGACCCTAGAGCGATCGGGCGACAGGTGGAACAAAAGGACGTCCGAGCCGGGAATCTCCAGGCTCCAACTGGCGTCGATGACGCCGCAAGGGTCGTGGCCCGCGAAACTGACGTTCTTGATGTACTCGTTCGCGGTCGGGTCCCACCTCCGCACGTTGATGAAGCCGCCCTCCTCCCACGTGAGCACCACTCGCGCCGCCTGATCGAACGCCAAACTCACGTGCCGCGCCGTCGCCCCCACCGCATCAGGCGGATCGTCAAAAGCCATGGCCTCTAGCTGCCCGCCCTCCTCGCGGTACAACACCCAATCACCACTCGGGCACACCTGCAGCAGCCACGTCGTCCCCAACATGTGCCCCGGACTGTTATCGCCCGTGTCACCAATCGCAAGCGGACCAGCCGACCACGCAAGCATCGGCGCCAACAGGTCCCGCGTCCCATCGTTCGCCCTGACGAACGTCCGCAGAGGGCACACCAACTGGTCGGCGAACCGGTCGCTGCAACGAAACGGCGGGAGCCCACCGACACTCCCCCTGCTCACGTACGCCTACCCATCCTCAGGTCGTAATTCGCGGCGCGCACGACCGCGGCGACAGCCGCGCCACGCTCTCTAGCCGCCTCCATCGCCTCCGCCGGCAGGCCCGCCGCGTGAACGGCAATAGTATGCTCAGCGATGACGCGCGCCGCAGCATCGCCGACGGCAGTATTGTCCTCGTCAACGAGCACCTACAGCCGCTTGCCGGCCAGCTCGTCGTCGTGTGGCTCCACGACCAAGACCTCGGTGTCAACAAAGCCTGGAACCCCAAAGGCGACGGATTGTGGCTAGTCAGTTACAACGGAGAGCATGCACCGATTCACGTAGACGAGGCCTCGCCGGCACCCTGCACGGCGTTGTCATTGGGCATTGGACGAGAGCGCCAGGCTTCTAGCCACGCCAGGAACGGGGGAAACATGAAGAAACTAGGAATCTGCATTGTAGTTGTGGTGAGCGCTGTTGCTTTTGCTCAGCAACCGGGCCGGTCGACCGTTGGAGGAGTCATCTTCCCCGGACCTCCGTACGCGTCCTCCGACTCCGTCACGGTAAACACCGTACGGGTCTTGAACACCACGTTAGCCAAGGCCAATTCAGAATGCGGTCTCTACGAAAGTGTCTATTGGAGCGGTCGGGTCCTCACCAGTCCACAGGCCATCAAGCAAGACGTCATCGTGCAAATGACCAACCGTCGCCGGGTATATACGGTCTTCGACAGAAGCGCCGAGGTTGAGATGTTTCACATAGTCTCGCCAAACGAGCGGGAACTAATCGTCGGCGGCTGGATTCAGGTGGACAGCGTGTTGACCCTCGCATGGTGCAACGCTAGGCCGTCTTGACCCACTTCAACGGCAACCACGGGCTGAATTGAGGGGCGTAAGAGAGCCGTGATTGGCGAAAGAGCATAACGAGGAAACTGACAACTTTGGGGGGAACAGCATGCACCATGACGAAGAGTTGGACTCACCTGCGGACGGCCAGGGAATGAACGGGCTGGCGTTTCTCGAGGATCTTCCTGAGGACTGCCCGCCACAGGACGCAACACCCATCGCGACTCAACTGGTCGTGTATCGCTTCACAAAATCTGATCCACCCACGATGGAAGACTTCCGGTCTCAGCGGGCCGAGAAGCCTCATGCACACTTCACGGCGTCCGAGTGTGTCGCCCGGGGCCTATCCGTATTTGAGAACCTTGCAAAAGCAAAGCGAAAGGTCAAAGGCTCGAGCCTCGCGCTGAAGAACCGCTTCGCTTGCGAGCTGACACTCGCACCAGGTGCCGGGCAGATCTCGCCGGCGTCAAAGGATACGCATCGGACCTGGTGGCCGTTAAGCGAGTACCCTATTCTGGACGGATGCAAGGTCGTCCCGTGACTCCCAAGCTCTACTACGAGCGGACGCTACTCTTCTATGACGTCCCTCAGGTCATCGCTATGCGAGATGAGCTAGGAGTGCACTATCTGGGGTTCCTATTGGACGAGACGGTTGACGACCTGCCGTATGCCGTTGCCCCACTAACACCGGATGCATTCCATGCTGTTGTGGCTGGCCGCGCAACCTATTGGGAGGGCATCGAGCCCGGCCAGAATCGACCGTGTTACACCGTTCATGCGGTTGAGCATGATCTCGGGCGACTCGAGGTCGGGAGCGCATATCGTTTCGCCGATGTTCCCCGCGACAACTGGCCCGATGAAGGCGCTGGCGTTCTAGAAGAAGATGAGGTCCGCGCATCGTCTCTCGCCACTGCCTACTCAGTCGAGTCGCCGCTGCTTGTCGAGGTCGCGGTCGATCCACTTGATAACAGTTTACCAATCTCTCATTTCACGTCCTTGCTGACTCGACTCCAGCAGCTCGTGAAGTCGATACTCGGCATAGGCAGTTCTAAGCGCCAGCTCCTGAGTGTAGCGGTACCCTCAAGCCCTGGGTCCTTCAAGGTGCTCCTTGAGCAAGCCCGCAGCCTCGGAATTCTGTATCCCGACGTGGCGCTGACTGGTGCGGTCAATGATGCAGCTAGCCTGCTTCGTTTCGCTGACAACCCCGAAGGCCTTGTAGGTTACTTCGAGACCAACCCCGATGCAGGCTCGGCCTTCAAGGAGTTCGTCAAGGCTGTACGCACTATAGACACTGGCATTACGTTGCGCTGGGAAACTAGCGGCGACACATCGAATGCGGCCACGGCATCCCGGTATCAGATGGAGCAACTCCAAGACTGGTTGCGCGGTAAGTACGAGGCGGTAACCCACCAAGTGAGCTATAAGGGCATCTTCACTGCGGTGGACCTAAAGAACGGCAAGTGGCGTCTGGCAGACGCGGTCGTGGTGGATGGTGTTGGCACACTAGACGACTCCAGCGCGGTGGGCGGAGAGACGCTACCTGGATCGACCGACTTGCTTCGACACCTTCTGACAGGCGACGCGTATACGTTCGTTTGCACCGAAACCACGAGTCTCGACCCACTCACGTCCGAACCATCCGTAGAGCGAATCCTCGTGCATATCCAAGAGCGCACCCCGTAGCACTCGCGACCTAGCGGCATAACCTTGAAAGGGAGGCCACACTTGACCCGCAACGCTGATGGTCTGGGCACCCGCCCACACAAGTGGCGCGGCCGCTGGCGCGCCCCCCTCACCGTCGGGTACGACACTCTCGGGAAGCCCGACAGGCGCTGGGTGTACGGCGCCACCCAAGCCGAGTGCCAAGG
>CALCHY010000287.1 GCA_937907415.1 uncultured Trueperaceae bacterium | reverse complement strand
CGCGGGTCGTTGACCCGTCAGCCTCCCGCCGGAAATGTTGGTGCCGGACGGGAGGCTTTTCCGTGGCGGGGGTAGCTTGTGGCTACTGGAGATCGCAGGTAGTGGACTGACTACTCACGCCGAGCGCATCAAGCTCGCGGGTACTGGACGAAGCGCTTGGTATCTCATACACGACCTGCGCGATGTCGCGGTACGCCTTCTTGTCGGTGTAATCCGGGTTGATGCCAACCACGTAGACGGGCTGGCGCAGTTGGTGGTCCCAGTACCTAAATGAAGTCCCCTGACCCTTGAACACGTCGATTACCGTGTCTGAGGCCTCGAGATAAGTGATCCAATCTGCTGCGTTCACCGTCCCTGTCGCCACGGCGGCTTCTGTAAGGAGTTTTACGGCAACGTAAGCCGACCACGCTGGTGGGTCCATGGGTTGGCCAAAGCGGCCTAGGAACCGCTGGTTCAAGTCAGCGGCCTCACCTTGGTCGAAGCTACCTTCCCAGAGGCTGAAGTGGTTCCCAGACCCGCTGACGGGAGACTCGAACGATGAGGTCGCATAAAACAGTCGGATCTGCGAGGCACCTTCTGGATAGCCGATGATGGCGGAGTCCACCCCAGCAGTTTCATATTGGCCGAGCATTATCAGCTCGGACTGAGTGTCTAGCAACATGACCACCAGGTCGGGGCTCGCATCTCTTATTGCTTCGATGGCACCCGTGAAGTTCGGTTCGCGAGGATGGACAACGTAGGAGTTGATGACTATGCCGTCACCCATGACGCCAGCTGCCAAATCCTCATTTACCCGATTCATACGTGCAACCTGTTCGGACTCATCAGTCCGAATGAAGAAGGCGTTACGGGCACCACCCGCGACGATGTAGGCCATTAGCGCATCAAGGTACATGCTGCTACTCGCCTCCACGTGGAATGCGTACTTGCTACAGATCGAACCACGCAACGCGTCCTCTTGGGCACCGATGTTCATGAAAACGAACCCCCGCTCAGCTGCTAAGTCGGAGAGGCGCAATGCGGTGGCGAAGTCGAAGCCGCCGACTATCGCGGTGACCCCTTCCTCACCAACCAAGCGGTTCACTGCACGAACAGTTGATGGCATATCCGGAGCAGAGGTGATGAGAACTTTGAGGAGCTTTCCACTATCCTCAACTCCGCTTGCCAGATCTTCTGTCGCCAGCGTAGCTCCTTGAAATGCGAGGCCTCCCAAGACGTCAGGAGTGAAGGCCCCTAATGGCTCTGCACCAGTCTGCATGGGTAACACCACACCGATCCGCACGGCCTCAGGCTGCGACGGAACTGGCGCTTCTCCTTCAGTTCTCACAATCGCGATACTCGTTGCGGGTTCCGGCAATTCCACGATAGGGACACCGAAGTCTTGCAGGATTGCCTGTATTTCATCCCAGCTATCAGCAATTCCCTGATTCAGAATATCTCGCAAGTCGGTATCGTTAGATCGAAGTCCCATCGCCGCCGTATAGATCATCGACAGGCCGTTCACGTCAATCTCCGGCGTGACTGGCACGGTGGTCAGCTTTGTCGGCTGCATGGCGGCGTAGTAGGCCACTTCAGGTCCCCAGGCGGCAGCGACGTCTATGACGCCGTCGACTACATCCCGCACCATGGCCTCCGTGACACCCGTCGGGGGCGTGGGGTAATAGTTGAACGTGCTCTGAACCAAGCCACGTAGCGCAAACGCCGTTCCAGCAGGGCTGGCCGCCGCCGAGCCGAGCTTCAGCGTCTGCAAGACCGGATCGTCGAGTGACGCGATAGTGAATGGGGCATCTGCCCGGAAAAAGAACTCGTACGTGCTTTGGTAGTAATCGAGTGTCGGAAGGAACGGCGCTCCGCCGTTCCCGATATCTAGGAAGGCGTCACAAGCACCACTACTAAGTAGCAGTAGGTCTTGCGATGTGTTCCTGAGGGCGGGCAACCACACATAAGAGACCTTCGCGTGAACGGCGGCGGCAACTGCAGAGACAATGTGATTCTCAAAACCCTGCTCGGCTTCGTTCGAGTACGGCAGATTGTCTTGATCCGCACAGACCTTGAGTTCCCACGTTGCCGATTTTCCTTGGGCAGCTGCAAACGCCATGCCGAGCAACATCCCGCAAAGCAGCGCAATTGCTAGTGAACGGTTATGAAAGTGCGAGTGCATGCGAGACTGTCCCCTTCCGCGCCTACCTCGTCAGTTCAGTGTCCAGCCCCACTCCGCTGTATGAAGGTGGAAGGGTCGGCAACTCAGGTGCGTTGCCGACCCAAGCTCAGTCACTCATCTCAGACACGGGTGGTTTCCAATGCAGGTGAAGGCGGCCTATTGTTGCGCCGTGGTACCCGTTGAGGTCTGGTTCTTTAGGGCGAATACCCACACCACGCCACCGGGTGCAGGGGTGTATGGCACCCCAAGTGCCTTCGCCATGTTAGTGACGTCGCGAGAGGCGTTGCCGCCTACCCCAGACTCAACGGCGATGTACTGGACTCCGTCAACTTCGAAGCTGACAGGAACGCCGACGATGCCTGAGTTCGTGGTGAAGTGCCAGAGTTCGTCGCCGGTCTTCGCATCGAACGCCCTGAACTGACGGGTGCTCACGTCGCCGACGAACACCAGCCCACCCTTAGTGGTCATAGTTGGCGACCGCAGCGGAAGCTTCTGGTCGACGCGCCACACAGCCTTGCCGGTCGTAACGTCAATCGCTTGAAGCGCACCGACCATGTCCATGCCTTCTGGAGCCTTGTTCTGCGCACTGACGCCCACGTACTTCTGGCCCGCTTGGTAGACGACCTGCACGCCTGTCTCGTTCATGCACAGTTCGGAGGTCGGAACGTATGCGTAGCCTGTGTTCGGGTCGTAACTGATGCCCTCCCAGTTGTTCCCGCCTTGGAACGACGGGCAAGTGTAAATTTGCTTGTTGATACCGGGGTAACGATCTGCAGGCACAATCGGGCGGCCGTTGTCATCAAAGCCCGTATAGGTGAGGGTGCTCTTGGCGTACATTTCACCGTAGACGAAGTCCAGGTCGTTGCCGCGATCTAGCAAGTAGAAGTAGCCGTTGCGCCCGGCGTGAATCAGGCCTTTCATCTCCTTGCCGTCCCTCGTCACATCGATCAGGGTTTGGTCGGAGACCTCGTCATAATCCCAGGAGTCGTTTGGGTTGTACTGGTAGTGAGCGACCATCTTGCCGGTATCCATGTCCAACGCCAAGACGGACGAAGTGTACAGGTTGTCGCCGGGCCGGACCTGGCCCATGAACGGACCAGGGTTGCCAGTACCCCAGTAAGTGATGTTGGTATCTGGATCGTAGCTGCCGGTTACCCAGATGCTGCCGCCGCCATTAATAGCGGTGTTAGCTGGCCAGGTGTCGCCACCTGTCTCGCCAGGGAGAGCCGTGGTGTAAGTCTGCCATAATGCCTTGCCCGACTCAGAGTCGAACGCCTGGATGAACCCGCGGATGCCGTACTCGCCGCCTGCAACACCAACTACAACCTTGCCTTTGACAATCAGAGGCGCCAAGGTCATCGTGTAGCCCTTGGTGTAGTCCGCAACAGTGGTATCCCACAGGATCTTGCCAGTTGTGGCATCGAAGGCAAGCAAGTGGGCGTCAAGCGTGGCCATGTAGACGTTATTGCCATACAGCGCAACGCCGCGATTGTTCACGTCACAACACAACTCGGGATAGACGTCTTGCGGGAGGTCTCGAGCGTATGACCACAGCAAGTCGCCCGTTGCGGCATTGAAAACGAACAATGTATTGTAAGCACCAGTTGCGAACATTATGCCGTTGTTTACAATCGGTGGGGCCTCGTGGCTTGCGGTCTGGCCGGTTGAGTAGGTCCACACCGGCACTAGTTCAGTAACGTTGTCCGTATTGATCTGGTCAAGTGGGCTGTAACCCCAAAGAGAATAGTTGCCCTTGTACATGAGCCAGTTCTCGGGCTCCGGGTTGAGTAGTCGTGCATCTGTGACCGCGGAGTAGTTCGTGATAGCAGGCGGGGCGGCTGCCGCAGGCGTGTTCTGCGCGAACGCAAGGCCTGCGGTCAGAACCAGCGCCATCAGCGTCATGGTGAACAGCTTTCGGTTCACTGAGATCGCATTTATCATCTTCAACCACCTAAGCTCTCATCTAGCGGGTGCATTACTTGCACTTTTCTCGCGTTGCACGGAGGGCGTTGAAGGCACCAAGCGCGCATGTCCAACTCCGTTCTGCACTTTGACCAGATAATCACCACCTGATTGCCGTTGTACGGGAAGACAGGAGCTAATGACTAACAGGCCCGCAGCCGACTTGCGTCCGAAACCCTGCAGCCACCATCGGAATGGTGGCTTCATCGGCATCGGCTACAAGAGGCAACTGAGGCAACGGGCGTGGCGCTGGACTATCGGGCGTCTGTTGAGCATGGT
>CALCHY010000286.1 GCA_937907415.1 uncultured Trueperaceae bacterium | reverse complement strand
CCGCCTGCAACTCGCGGACCCCAACAGCGCGCCCAGCATCGAGTTCCCCACCGACCTCGAGCACAGCATGCCCGCCCAGGCGCTCAACAGCCTGCTCGACAAGGTACGGTTCGCTGCCGCCACCGCCGACTTCCAAGCCGTCTTCCGCGGCATCTACCTGCACTTCACGCCCGCCCGAGCTCGCGCCGTAGCCACCGACGGATTCCGGCTCGCCTACTACGACGTAGACCCCGTCCCCGGCCTCGAGCTCGAAGCCCTCGTGATCGCCAAGAACACCATCGAGATCAGCCGCGCCTTCCCTGACGGCGACGTGCGCGTAGGCATCCGCAACAACCGCCTCGCGCTCGAGAGCGACACCACCAAGCTCACCGTGAGCCTCATGGACGGGCAGTTCCCGGACTACCAGCGCGTCATCCCCACCATGTTCCAAGCCAACATCACGCTAGAGGCCCGGACGCTGGTTGAGACGCTGCAGCGGGTGGCGCTCATGAGCGAGAAGACCGCGAACAACCGCGTCGACCTCCATCTGAAGAGTGGCCGGCTCACGCTTTCTGGTGAGGGCCAGTACGGCAGCGCGCAAGAGGTGCTTGAAGTTCAGCACTCTGGGCAAGCTGATGAGCTCATGCTCGCGGTGAACGCCAAGTTCCTTACGGACGCGATCAACGCGGAGGGCGCCATCAACCTCAACCTCAACCAGGGGAACGCCGCCCCTATGACGATTGTGGACGCTGAGGACCCCAAGTACCTCTCCATGCTCGTCCCGCTCCGCACCACGTAAGCACCCGCCAGGCAAGGAGAACCACATGGACAAGACCGACACTGACTTCAAAACCTTTCTCGAGACCCCCTTCGACTTCATCCGCGAAAAGGGCCTCATGGACGAGTTCCTCCGATTCGTCGACAAGAGAACCGTAGGGGAAGACGCCCCTCGCCCCATGATCATGATGAGCGACCCGGACACCGGCGAACTCATCGCGCGCCGCCTCCCCAAGAACGTCAACTGACCCCACACAACACGCACCGCATAGCGCCGGCCCAGTGTGGCCGGCGCCGCCTATTGGAGACAACCCGACCGTGATCCTGACCTTCGACCGAGAACACCTCAAGCGCCTCCTGGCCACCTCTAAGGCCGCCACCGAACGCAGCCCCGTCCTCGAGCAGCTCTACGACCCCCAGTACCGCAAGGACGGCAAGGTGCCCGCCGCAGACGCCTTCCCCAAGCCAGACGAGATCGACCCCAACAAGATCCCACCCGGCCTCATACTCGTCGGCGACCACGGCGTCTACCTCCTCAGCAACGCCCACGTCGAACTCCCCCAGGGCGGCAAGCACGACGTCGCCTACGCGCTCGAAGCCAACCCCACCAAGCTCGCGTTCGACGACTGGTGGGACGCCAAGAACCGCTCCTTCGGCGGCGACGACGGCAGCGAGTTCATCGAATACGAAATTGTCGAGAGGTGGCTCGCCGGTAAGCGCGGCAGGCACGTCAAACTCTCCCTTACGTCTAGAAGCATGCGCTTCCTCTAATGCCCCGACACACCCTCCCCGACCACTGCGAACGCTGCGGAGAGAAGACCATCCACACCATCGGCAGTTACTTCGACGAAAGCATGGTCTGCATGAGGTGCACCGACCTCGAACGAGCACACCCCGATTTCGAACGCGCGCGCGACACCGAAGTGCAAGAGGTCCAAGCCGGCAACTACAGGTACCCCGGCATCGGCCTGCCTGTTGGACTGCTCCAACAGTGTCAGCAAGCTCGGCGCGACGCATCAACTGAGGCCAAACATGCGCAGGCTTCGCTCCTCACCGGGTAACCTCAATCAAAGAACTCCACACGCTTGCCCCTACTACTCAAAAGAAGGAGCATCGTTTTATGAAACGCCTACTACTCCTCAGCCTGTGCCTCGCGCTTCCTCTCTTCTCCAGCGCTGTAGCGCAGGACATCCGGGCGATGTACCAATATGCGGAGGCCGTCGCCAAAGTCGTTGATGGCCGAGTCTTGTCCGTTACCGATTACCAAGTCGGAATCACCGCACACGGGGCCGACGGAAGAGTACGCAGCACACTACTCTCCCCAATTCTTGACCTACCGACACTGACCTCTCCCATCACGCTCAAGGTCGAGACTATCGACAGCGAACTCATGTTTAGGGTCCACGAAGGCCAGATCGCTTACCTAGGGTCAACCGTACGCAGACCCACCACTTCCACGACAACAATCAGAGGCGTAACCGCCCCATCCCACGCGAGCCCCAGCTTCACCTGCACCTCTACCACCGACGCCACTGGACACAGGACAACCTGCTACCAGGACGGACGGCGCGTTTACGAGATGCGCTGCCAAACGTTCAACGGCCGAACCACCTGCACCAGCCGCGACTACTAATAGTCCAAGAGGCCAAAACCAGCACCAAAACGAAGAAGAAAGCCTAACGGCAAGCGCAACGGGACACCAACCGAGAGGAAGTCCCAATGCTGCAAACCACCCCCAGCTCGCGCCCAGCCTTCCAACCCAAACCCATCGAAGACCGCATCCGCGAGCTCCGCAAGATCGCCAAACCCATCGTCCAGCACTACCTCAGTGACGTGGACAAGGACGAAGAACTCCTCCGCA
>CALCHY010000285.1 GCA_937907415.1 uncultured Trueperaceae bacterium | reverse complement strand
GTGCCGCCCATCATGCCCATGCCGCCCATCGTGCCGTAGCCGCCGCGGCCGCCGTGGCCGCCGTGGCCGCCGCCCATCATGCCCATGCCGCCGGGGCCGTAGCCTCGGTAGCCGGGCTGCATCATGCCGTGTCCACCGTAGTTGCCGTAGCCGCCGTAGCCGTTGCTGGGGGCGCGGGGGTCGTCGGGGGTGCCCATCATGCCTTGCGCGAGGGCGAGGCCGAGAAGGGTGGCGAGGGCGAGTGCGAGGAGGATGCGGGTGCGGTTCATGCGTCGTCCTTTCTGAGCAGGTCTTGCTTGCGGCGTTCGAACTCGTCGGCGTCGATCTCGCCGCGGGCGTATCGCTCCCGCAGGATCCCGAGGGCGCGATCGTCGTTGAGGGACTGCCTGGGGGCGTCGGGGCGTCTATCGTCATAGCCGCGTTCGTCGTGGCGCGTGAATCCGCGTCCAATGTCGAGGGCGCGGACGAACCAGGCGATCGCGAGGACGAGTAGGATCCAGAAGAGGATCATGCCGATCCCGCCGAAGCCGCCCATGCCCCACGTGCCGTAGCCCATCATGTTGTGCCTCCTCGACATGGACTTTGGTGGCTGCCGTACCTCATAGTGGCCTCCTTCCCAATACCCCTCATGGGTATCGTAGACCCCAGTCTGGACCCAAGCTGTTAAGCACCGATAAAGCCGCTCCCATCCCGAGCGACTAGGGCAGTAGCGGCTTTGTCGGCGGTTACTTAGGTTCCCCGCGTGGACTTTCCGGACGCCTGACACGGCATCGTTAGGGTCCCCCGCGTGATCCACCGCTCCCTTCCATTGGAACGGCCGCGGTTCCCATCGCCGTCGGCGTTAACGATCCATCCGCCGCGCGATCTCTTGCACGTTCAGCTTCTCCGCGCGTAGCAGGGCGAATTCCTCGCGCTCCTGGAACGACAGGTACCGGTCCGAGGGTGGGGCATAGGCGATAATCACTTCAGTCGGCCGTCGAGTTCCACGGCCGCGAAACACGCCGCGCCGTCTTGAGGATCTTGTTCGCTCGCTTCACCTCGGCAAGCTCCTTGCGGAGCGCCTTGATCTTCTCGCGATCCGCCATCGGGAAGCCCGGCTTCTCACCCGCGTCGACGCGACGGACCACTCAGTCCTTCGTCTGCTGGTCACAACGAATCGCCACGCCTCATGCACTTCTTTCGAGTGAGAACGGAGTCTCAACCGGCCCAGGGTGGTTCAAGGCCCCTCGCCTACGGGGCCCCTCCTCGTGCCTCGTGCGGGACGACGCACGAGCCACCTTCTATGCGCGTGCGTGGCGACCCGAGCGACGTGGGTGCCCACGTCGACGCTGGAGTGCCGCCGGGTCGTTCGCTAGGCGCGCGGCACGCCCGAGGCCGGTACGACCGACACGCCCGGGTGCGCCGCCAGGAGGGGCGCGAGCGCAGCATCATGATCCCGCGCGATTACCACCGCCTCAGCACGAGCCCCGGCCCGCTCCGCGAGCGCGCGCGCGAAAACCCCCAGGCCGAGGCTATACATGCACGCCCGCATCCGCGTCGACACCACCACCGTCACCGCAGCACCCTCGAGATCCACCCACCCCCGCGTCGGACGCGCCTCCTTGGGGCCCGGCACGAGGAGCGCATCCACCATCGTTACGGCCCCGGCGCGAGAGTGGCGGATCGGGAACTTCGGGTAGAGCGTCCCCCCGACCGCCTGCCAGTACCGGGTCACGCCCTCCGCGTCACGCCGCAGCAGGGAAGAGCTCTCCGGCGTGTCCCGCACGAGCGGATCCACGATCACGTCGAGACCGAACTCCTCGCGCGCGATCGCCTCGAGGTCCGGATCCGTCCCCCCGCACAACGCGATCGACCGCTCCACCGTCACGCCCTCCGTCTCCAGCAGACCGCGCGAGAACAGTGCCTGCCCGAGGAGGCGTGGACCCAACCGGTGGTTCTTCGCCTGCACGCACACCACCGGCGTCGACCGCATCAACTCGAGCAACTCCGCCCGACGCTCCCGCACCACCCGACCACTCGCGACGCTCGCGCGCCCCACCGATGTTCACGGAGGGGACGTGCGGAAGGATGACGCTGTCGATCCGCCGAATCTCCCGCGTACCCGATCCCTTGTCCGGCACGATCGGGAACTCCATGATCATCGTGCCGCCCAGTGATGCGTGCAGTCGCTCCTGCTGCGGGGTCTCGCTCACCGCTCGCCCCGCCGCTCCCGCGCGAGCAGGAACGCGCCCATCGTCGCGCACACCATACCGAGCGCCAGGAACGCGATCATCGCGCCCAGGTTCGAGAACGCCGCGAAGACCGCTGCAAGATCGAACACAAGCGAGCACAAGAAGTACAGGTGGTACGTCTTCATCCACACCCTCCCCGACAACCCGAATTGAAGCGACGCACGCACCGTACCGCGCCAGGAAGAAAGCCCGCCCAAGGCGGGCAGGCGACCCGCACGCCCACCTTCACCAGAGGCCGTCGTCGCGCTAAAACTGCTACGAGCATCACCCACTCCAAGGTCGTATAGAAAACTCTTGACAGAAGGGTGGATGCGTGCCACCATCGAAACCAGTGTCCATGCCGCTCCTACGGCTGTATCCCCTCCGAGGCGGCACGCAAAGGACACAGCTCATCGACGACCTGCTCGACCTCGCCGAGAACGGCAAGCAGGCTGCGGTCGACGAGATCATCGACATGCTCGACGACCTGCACCAGAACGGGAGGGCATGCAGATTCCTCAAGGGCCTCAAAGGCATCCCGCTCTTCGAGCTCAAGCCGGCCTCTAGAGGCGGGCACAAGGGAGGCGCGCGTGTCTACCTCGCGTTCAACGAACACGACGAAGCCCTCGTACTCAACGCCGAAATGAAAGCCCAAGGCGTGGACGCCCCCAACCCCGCCAAGATCATGCAAGCGATCAAGATGCTCGACGCCCACAAGAACGGTCGCCTCCAGGCAGGCCCAAATGCGAAGAGCGAGAGATGGTGGAGACCATGAGCACCAAGAGCAAGCGCAAACTTGACCGTCCGGAAACTGAAGTCGAGATCACCGACGAGATGCGCGCGCTTCTCGCGAACTTCACGCCGGAAGAGATCGCAACCGGCACCATCCAAACCGGCCGCCCACCCAGCAACGGATCGCACACGATCCACGACCTCAAGAGCGCCTTCCAAGAAGCCCTCCTGGAAAAGACCATCGGTGGCATGCTGCGCGCATTGCGTGAGCGGCACCAGCACAGCCACACCGACACCGCTCAAGCGCTCGGTGTCACCCGCGCCCGCTCCCACCAGCTCGAGCAGCCCGGAACCAATCTGCGCATCGACACGCTCCAGCGCTACGCGAGCGCCTACGGGTACAAGGTTCAGGTGGCTCTCGTGCCCGATGACGATGACGAACAAACCATCATCACGGAGCTGCCCGAAGTCGCACCTCGGCCCCGCGCCACCCGCACCAAGTAAAGAGGCTCTGGCCCGCGCGAGAGCGCGAGTCACGCTTAGGGGAGGGTGCGGCCTCGTCGCCGCCTCCGTGCGCCCGCTGCGCGGGAAGGAAGCCCGCCAGGCGGGCACGCGAGCCGCATGCCCACGTTCACAGTATCGGAGTGTTGGGCGGGATGCCTCGCTTTTCAAAACGGGAGGGATAGCCCCACCGTTGGTCGCTTTTTATCGGTGCCTCATGTCCTGCATGGGTTTTACTGAGGCATGCCAGCCACCCTTCGGCACACCTACCGCCTGCGGCCCGGCCGCAAGGCGCTGGAGGAGTTGGGGCGGGAGTGGAACGGGTGCCGCTGGCTGTGGAACCGGGCGGTCGAGGCGAAGCGCAAGCGCCAGGAGTGGCTGAAGGACAAGGACCTGACGTGCGTGCGAGCCGAACTCCCGTGGCTGGCGGCTGGTTCGGTCGTCGCGCAGCAACAGACCTTGCGGACCTTCCGCCAAAGCAGGCGGGCCCGGCGCTTCAAGAGCGCTCGCCGGGACCTGCCGAGCCTGAACTACACGAAGCGCGGCTTCTCCCTTCAGGCCGGTCGACTGCGCCTGCCCCGGAAGACGGTGATTCCCGTGGTCTGGTCGCGGGAGTTGCCGAGCGAGCCGAGCAGCGTGCGCGTCTACCGGGACTCCCTCGGGCACTGGTACGCGAGCTTCGTGGTGCAACGCGAGGACGCTCCCCTCGAAGCGACAGGCCGGGCGACGGGGATCGACTGGGGCGTGAAGCGGGTCGCCACCACCACGAGCCCCGCCTACGATCTGCCGCACGCTGAGCATGCTCGGAAGGCCGCTGCGAAGCTGGCGAGGTACCAGCGGCGCATGGCGCGCCGCAAGCCGGGTGGGCGCTACGAAACTCTTACAGGCAAGGGGCATCGAGACTTTCTGCAAGTCGTTCCGCGCCGCGCTCGACCTTGTCGACTACGGCCTCGCGCGCTGCGAGAAGTGCGGCTGCGTCACCAGCCACGCCGCCCCCATCTACGACGGCGCCCCTCCGCCTCCAAGCACTACTCCGCAGTCTCGCCGAGCACCTCCTCGTGGGCGGCGCAGACCCCGACCTGCCCCTCGCGTTCGAGGCAGGTGCAACGAAACTCTTACGGCACGCGGGTGTTGCTGGGCGCGGTTTTGCCTTGCGTCGGGTGAAGCTCGTCGTTCACGAACGAGTCCCGTCACCATCTCGGGCCGACTCGAAGGGCAGCCAGCAGTCCGGCTTGCCCGCACACCCCCACCTCGTCGCGTGGGCAGAACTTATGCAACAGGACGTACGTGACTCACCAGCGTTCAAGGCGCTG
>CALCHY010000284.1 GCA_937907415.1 uncultured Trueperaceae bacterium | reverse complement strand
GCGGCGCTGAGCCCGAGCAGGGCCATGCCGTTGACGATGGCGGCGATGACGATCCCGCCTAGCACGGCGTGCAGCGGGTGGCCGCGGCCTCCGAAGAGGCTGGTGCCGCCGATGACAGCGGTGGCCACGACGTAAAGCACGATGGTGCCGCCGTCGAAGCTCGTCGACATTGACCGCAGCCGCGACGCGTACACGATGCCGCCGACTCCAGCCGTTGCGCCCGCGAAGGTGAAGGCGAGCGTGCGCACCCACGCGATGGAGATGCCCGCGCGGCGCGCCGCCTCTGCGTTGCCGCCGATGGCGTAAACGTAACGGCCGTAACGCGTGCGCGTGAGGACGAGCGACCAGAGCATGAGGACGGCGAACACGATGGGCAGCACGTAAGGCATGCCGCGCAGCTTGTACAAGCCGACGCCGCGGTCGGCGTTCGTAAGTAGCGTGAGGGCGACGGCGGCCACGGCGGCGCCCACCACGGTGAGGACGGTGCGCAGCGCGCTCGGCGCCGCGAGGCCGCTCTTGCGCCTCCGGCCATCCGAGCGAAAGGTCACGAGTGCGAACAAGATGACCACCACTGTAGTGAGGATCCAGCCGCCGAGGTTAGATAGGGTGCCGTTCGCGATGGCGTTGATGGTGTCGCTAGGGATAGGGATGGTGCCGCCAGTGCCGAGCAAGATGATCATCACGCCTTGCCAGCCGAGCAAGCCAGCCAACGTGACCACGAAGGACGGTAACCGCAGGCGCGTGATGAGCGAGCCCTGCAGGAAGCCGATGGCGGCGGTTACGACCAGCGCTGCCAGGATGGCGGCCCACCATGGCCAACCGACGCGCACCTGAACGAGTTCGGTGACGACCACGCCACCGATGCCAGCCACGTACCCGAGGGAGAGGTCGATCTCGCCCAATAGCAGCACGAACACCTCGCCCATGCCGATGAGCATGAACACAGACGCTTGAACGAGGAGGTTCACGAGGTTGCCGGTAGATAGGAAGCGGTCGTTCAGTGCTTGAAAGATCGCGGCGATGAGAATGACGCCGATGATGACGGGCAGCACGCTGGTGCCGCCTCCGCCAGTAATGCGCTTGACGGCCTTCTCGGTTACCGCGGTCGGTGCGGTGCTGACGCTTTCGTCCGTCACGCGGCACTCGCCCTTCCGGTGGTCATCAGCTCGACCACGGACTGCACGTCGGTACTAGCGGCTGGCCCCTCGCTGACCACTTTGCCTAGACGCATGACCGCGATGCGGTCTGCAACGGCGAAGACGTCGGTTAGGTTGTGCGAGATGATCATGACCCCTAACCCGCGCTCGGCCAGGCGCCTGACTAGTTCGAGCACCTGACGCGTCTGGGCCACGCCGAGGGCGGCGGTTGGCTCGTCGAGGATGACGAGCTTGGAGTTCCACATGACGGCCTTGGCAACTGCGACGGACTGGCGTTGCCCACCTGAGAGCGCGGCAACCGGTAGCCGTACTGACTGCACGGTCGTTACGCGCAGGTCGGCCAGGGTCTTCATGGCCGCAGTCTCCATGCTGTCCTCTTGGAGCAGGCCGCGCTTGACGACCTCGCGGCCGAGGAACATGTTCTGCACCACGTCGAGGTTGTCGCACAGGGCTAGGTCTTGGTATACGACCTCGATGCCGAGGTCGGACGCCTCGCGCGGGGTGCGGAGCCTGACGGGTTTGCCGTTCCAGTACACGTGCCCCTCGTCAGGGAGGTAGGTGCCAGCCACGACCTTCACCGTGACGGACTTGCCCGCTCCGTTGTCGCCGACGAGGGCCGTCACTTGCGCGGCCGGGAGGGTGAGGCTGACGCCTTTAAGGGCGTTCACAGCGCCGAAGCTCTTGCGAACGCCCTCCAGGCGCAGGAGCGGCTCGGCAGCCGCTGCCTGTGGTTGCCGAGCCTGCTCGGAGGTCATGCTGATCTGCCTACTGGCCGATCCCGCTGGCCTTGCATTGGTCGGTGAAACCAGCGCAGAGGTCGGCTGCCTTGGTGAACCCGTCCTTGACGACGGTGTCGGCCATGTTCTTGGTGGTCACCCAGATCGGGGTGAGGAGCACGGACGGTACGTCCATCTTGGATTCCGTGTCCGGCGTGGTGCTGTTGACGAGGCCGGATGGCGGGACTTCACCAGCGCGCAAGAAGATCGCCAGGGCGGCGGCGGCTTGCGCCTCGAGGTTGATGGGCTTGTAGACGGTGCCGCACTGGTAGCCGGCAAGGATGTTCTGCAGGCCCTGAAGCGTGGCGTCCTGACCAGTGGTCGGGAAGGTGTTGGCTGGCACGTTGAGGGTCTTGAGGTAGGCGATGACGGCGTTGGCGTTGTCGTCGTTCGGCGTTACGACGGCATTGATGTCGTTATGCGCCGTGTACTGCCCCTCGAAAGTGGTGCGCGCCTGGGCTGGGTCCCACGTGCCTGCCGGCTCGCCAACTAGCGTGTACGTGCCTGCTTTGATGAGCGGGTCGAGCACGGAGTGGTAACCCTGCGAGAAGAGCGTGGCGTTGTTGTCGGTCGGCGCCCCGTTCATGATCAGCACGTGCGGGTTGGCGACTTTCCAATCGGTGACGCAAGCCACGAAGCCGTCGCCGATGAGCTTGCCGACCTGGACGTTGTCGAAGCTCACGTAGTACGCGCGCGAGCCGCCGAGCGTGAGGCGGTCGTAGTCGATCACGGCAACGCCGTTATCTGCTGCGTACTTCTCGATCGACGCGCCTACGCCTGACGAGATGGGGTCGACGAGGAGGACCGTCGCGCCCTGGGTGATGGCGGCTTGGGCCTGGGTGAGCTGCGTTGCTTCGCTGCCTTGCGCGTTAGTGAGGATGACGTCGGAGTCGGGCACCCCAGCGGCTTGGAAGGCCTGCTTGAGGAACGGAGCGTCGAACGCCGTGTAGCGCGCCGATGTCGTCGTTTCTGGCAGCAGTACGCCGATCTTACCGGTGCCCTTGCTAGCCAGGTCGGTGAGCAGCTTCATTGCGGAGAAGTCGCTGGTGAATGAGCTGACCGAGATGGAGGACGCGTCCTGCGCCCAGGCGGCGCCACTTACTAGTATGGCCACCACTACGAGGCGGAACGCTCGCAGGGCTGGCCGCACGCTAGTGCGCATGTTCGCCGGCTTTCTCCCTGATGGACTGACGTCCTCGGACCCCCCGGCCGGTGTTGGCTGTCGACTGTCCAGGCGGGCCGTGGGCTAGCGGAGGCTAGTTGCGGCGGGCGAGGCGGCGCGGACAGCACGCCTGTCCGGGTACCGCTGCCGACCATCAGGGCGACCGCGCAGCGTATCCCGAAGCACAATCAGGGTAGTCCCGAAAGGTCAGCGAACGGAAGCAATGGTCACGAAGTTGCGCGGACTCCCGTGTCGGCCGAGGGTTACCTCGTCTTGCCGCGCGCAGCTACCGGCAGCGTTGCCACCAACACGCCGCCGCGATGCAAGTAGACCTCGTCATGCAAGTTGGACACGGGGCAGACGTGGTTAGGCACCACCCGCAGGCGCTCCCCTATGACGGGCGTTCGGGGGCACTCCGAGAAGTCGACGGCGCCGTGCTCTTCCGATAACTCCGTGATCTTCGCGTCCGGGTACTCGAGGATGAGGCCGTAACCGCCGCCGCGGTCCGCCCTGAACAGGTCGCTCGTGAGGGTCTTCGAACCGGCGTCGATGACGCCGCGGTTGGCCGTTGGCTTGCTTACCAGCGTCACGTGCACGTGCAGCGCGCAATCCTCGAGCGCAGCTGCGCCTGCGGCCATGCTGTTGCGGTCGTTATAGATGTAGGTGCCTGCGCGCAGTTCCGTTGCGACACCGGCAACGTGAGCGCTCCACATGAGCGGCGTACCGCCGACGGAAACGACCTTGAGCTCCAGCCCGGCCTCGCCGAGCAGCTCGCGCGTGCGGGTCACGAACGCTGGCACGGCGCCCGAGTTGGGGTAGGTGAGTAGGCCGAGGAACTCGAGGTACGGCCGCTCAGCGGCGATCTTGGCCAGTGCCACGGCCTCCTCCGGCGTGACGACTCCCTGGCGCAACTTGCCGGACTCGAACTCGATGAGCACGCCGATCTTGCGCTCAGCCAGCAGGGCGGCCGCCGCGACGGCCTCTAGCGCTACTTCGTTGTCAAGCGCCACGCGCACGCGCGCGAGTTGCGCTACTTGCGCTAGGCGCCTGACCTTCTCGTCACCCATGACGTTGTAGGTGATGAGGATGTCATCCAGCCCGGCCGCCGCCATTACTTCCGCCTCGCCGATGCTCTGCACCGTTATGCCGCTGGCGCCCGCCGCGACTTGCGCGTGCGCGAGGAGGGGGAGCTTGTGCGTCTTGATGTGCGGACGGTTGTCGATGCCGTGCCCACTCAGGTACTCCTGCAGGCGGCCGATGTTGCGGTCGACGACATCGAGGTCGACGATCACGCAAGGCGTGTCGATGGTGTCAACGCGGGTCGCCGCGACTGGGAGGCTGGCATGAGCAGGCATGCGCCCAGCCTAAACGCTTGCTGCCGCCAGGGCGCTAGACTCGGCTATGCACTGCCTTACCTCCACCATGGATGCGGACCGCTGATGGGTCCGCTGTTAGCGGTCTTCATCGCCCTCGGCCTCAACCTGGCGCCGCTCGGCGCCGCTCAGGTGACGGTCACAGACCACCCGAAGCCGGGCACCGTCGGACGACCAGACACCTACGTCCTCACGCCAGCAACTGCCGCCGAGGCGGGCGAGCTGCCAGCCGGCACTTGGCAGATGCACGACCCGAGCGGCGCGGATTGGTTCCTCGTACGCGTGACCGGCTCGGTGCTGCACCTCACCGACCCGGAGTCGGGCATGACGGAGGAGATCGACCTCGTTGCCTCGCTAGGCCTAAGCGAGGGCGAATGGTGGAACGGCGACAGCGTCAGTGCCACCGGCGCTGAGCCGCTCGCGCTTACCCACCGACCAGACGGTGTAGACGTGAGCCTGACGGGCGTGCTCGTTGGCGAGGTGCGCTATTAGCCGCGGAGGGGCTAGCCGCGCCCAGCGCTAAGCAGGTGGCAGCCGCTCGCCCGCCGTTACGGCGAAAGGCAGCTTGTTGCCTGGCGTCGGGAGCGGGCAGGTGGCGTACGGCGTATGCGCGCACGGCGGGTGGTGGGCGCGGTTGAAGTCGAGCGTCACGCGGCCGTCAACGGGCGCAGCGGTTACCAGGAAGCGCCCGCCAGAGTAGCTCATGGGTTCGGCGCTCGGGTGGTCGTAGTCCTGGTTGCTGGCGTCGCGGAAGTTGATGAACAGCTTGCCGCGGCCGGCTGGCGTTGCGAGCAGCGTGTAGCTGGCGCCTTCGTGCTCGAAGCGCACGCGCCCGGCTACCGGTTGCATGCTCACTTGCCCGATCACGTTGCTGATCGGCACTTCCTCGTGGTCGGTGGCGGGCAGGAACTCTGCGTCTAGCACCCACCGTGGGGCCGCGTCGAACCACGCCACGTCGGTCGCCGCGCTCTTGGTTGCCGCGTTGACTGGATCGTGAACGCGCACGCCCCACGCGTCGCCGCGCCGCACGACGGCGACCTTTACCGGCTGCGCGTCACCCACGGTGAACGCCTGATCGCCCGTCACCGTCAGCGGCTCGGTGAACGCGTCTGCAGCGCCCGTTTTGAGGTCGCCGACGGTAAGGTCGGCGCCCGGCGCAGGGTCGATCGTCAGGTGCTCGCCGTCGACGACCAGGGTAGCGGCAAGTTCCGGCAGGCGGCGGGCGAGGCTCACCGTGCTGCTAGCGCCACTCCCGACGGTGTTCACGCCCTCGTCGAGCCACACGAGGCACGTGATCGACCACCAGCCGAACGGTCCGAGGAGGCTGCTAACGCGCTGCGTGCGCCAGGCGGTCAGGTCGCCCAGCCAGGAAGTAGAGTCCGCATTTATCTGTTTGGTTACCGAAGTCGCTGGCATCTGGGCCTGATTGTAGGCCCGCGGCGTTACCCTGGGCGTCACTCGCTGGCGGGGTGGCCAACGAGCATCTCGTTCATGAAGGAATAAGACCGTGCCGGTCACTCGTACTTTCCTTTACCAGTGCCTGGCTTCTGGCCTGATGACGATGGCCTCCAGCATGATGGCGGTCATGGTGCCCCTCTACGCCGTAGCCCTCGGGCTTGGGGCGCAGTGGCTTGGGGTGCTCATGGCGCTGCCCGGGATCTTCCCCGTCTTGCTCGCGTTGCCCGCCGGGCGCTGGGTTGACGCGCTCGGGGCGCAACGCTGGTTCTTCCTTGGCCTGGTCGGGTTGGGCTTGGCGCCGCTAGGGGTGGTGGTGTTCCCCGGCGTCGCCGCGCTGGCGGCCTCGCGGCTCGTGCTCGGGTTCTTCTACATCTTCTTCACGCTCGCGTCGCAGTCGTTGGTGGCCTCGCTCGGCAACGGCCGCACGCACGAGAGCAACTTCGCGGTGCACTCGACGTGGTTGGCTGGCGGCCGCATGGTCGGGCCCGTCTTGGTCGGCGCCATCATCGATAGCGCCGGGTACCGCATCAGCTACGCCGCCGTGTTCGTCGTGCTCCTCGCGGCGATGGTCTTCGGGTTCATGGTGGTGCGCTCCGCGCGTCACACGGCGGGTGGGCGCATCCGCCCCGGCCCGCCGCGCAAGGGCGCCGTCGTGGCGACCCTGCGCAACGCCGGCCTGCAGATGGCGGTCCTCACCAGCGCTGGCGTGTTCCTCGCGATAACCATGCGCGAGGCGTTCCTCCCGGTGATGCTCGACGAGATGGGCATGTCGGCCACGCTCATCGGGTCGCTCGTCAGTCTTGGTTCGCTTACCTCCGTGCTGATCAGGCCTATCATGCCGCTCGTCACGCGCACGTTGGGCGGCACTGGCAACACGCTCGTCGTGTCCATGGGGGCGGTGGCGGTCGGCGTTGGCCTCTTGTCGGTGGCGCAGAGCGTCGCCAGCTTCGCCGCGCTCGCCGTGCTCGTCGGTTTCGGCACGGGCATCGCGTTTCCCCTCAGCATCGTGGCCGTGGCTTCGCACGTGCCGGCCCGCGACCGCGGCGTTGCCCTGAGCTTGCGGCTCTCCATCAATCACACCGTCGAGGTCTTCGCGCCGACGCTCAGTGGCCTCGTGGTGGCGGCCACCTCGTTCCGCTTCGGTTTCGCCTCGGCTGGCGTGACGCTGGCGGCGCTCGGGCTGCTGGCCCTCACGGTTTTGCGGCGCTTCAACGCGGGGGCCGGCGCGGCGCATGACTACCCAGACGAGCCAGCGCAGCTGGAAGCAAGCGACGCTCCGCGGCCCTCTACGCGGTAGTCAGGCTGGCCAGCGCTCGAGCATGCGCACGAGCGTGCGCAGGTTGCGCGCGGTCGCATAAACGCCCAGCTTGCGTTCGATGAACGCGTTGGTGAGCTTCGAGGTGTGCGACTGGCCAGCATAGAGGATGAACATGGCGCCTGGCACGATGTGAAAGGCGGCGTCGTCGAACTTCGAGCTCGCCAACTCCTCCACTGCGGTGGGCGTCGGTTCCTCGTCCCACATGTTTAGGTACACGGTTGGCTGGTCAGCGTACGGGTTCAGCGCCAGGGTGTCGCTCAGGGCCTTAGGCGTGCGCAGGACGGTGCGGGTGGCAACCCCGAAGCGCTCGGCCGCCAGGTGCTCCAAGGCCGCGCGTAGCTCCTGGTCGCTGAGCGCGGAGTCGTGCACGGCCAAGTTGCCTGACTGGAGGAGGAACTCGGTCGTGCCAAGGCCGGCTGCCGCGGCGGCCGCTACCAGCTCGCGCATCGGCAGTTTGCTGCGGCCGCCGACGTTGACGGCCCGCAGGAACGCGTAACGCATGCGTTCAACCCCCTGCGAAGCTCACGTCCTCGACGCTGATGCTCGGCGTGAGGATAGGGGCGCCGAAGGCGAAGACCCAGGTCGGGTCGTTGCCGACGGCGCTCACTCGGCCCAAGAGGTCGAAGAGGTTGAACGAGATCGCGAAGTCGTCGACGGGCAGGGTCTCGCCGCCCTGAGTTTCGAGGCCCATCGCCTGTACGCTCACCTCGCCGCTGATGGGGTTGGCGCCAGCGTGGACGCCCATGAGGTCGGTCAC
>CALCHY010000283.1 GCA_937907415.1 uncultured Trueperaceae bacterium | reverse complement strand
ACAAGACCCTCCGCCACCTGCCCGTGCCGGACGACATGCGCGGGTTGTTCGAGGAGCTGCCGGAGGGGAGTTTCCGGCGGGACGTGAGTAGTACGGAGATCCGGGCTGGGTGGGGGGAGCGGGGGTAGCCGCCCACCTCAAGGGGTTCGTTGGCGTGAGCCTCGCGCTGACCGGGTTGGCAGGCAAGTGGAAGTTGAGTCAGAACCGCGGCGTTGCCGACCGCCGCGGGGTCATCGAGGGGTTGATGACCCTGGGCGGGCGAGACGCTGTGGTGGGCGAGGTCATGGCGGCAGCGCTGGACGAACCGCAGGTTGACTGAAACCGCGGCCCGCGCAGTCGCCGCCTAAGCTGGGGAACTCTACTTAACCCTCCCCAGCCATGGTCTTCTTGAACTGCGGCAGGTGCTTCTGTTCTGCCGCGAGCATGCGCTCGCGGTAGGCGCCGTATATGACGTCGGTGTCGTGGAGGGTAACGCCCGGAATCGTGGGAGAGGCGAACACCGGCAACTCGATGCCGCGGTCGGCCAGCTTCTGTGCGGTGCGAGAGACGAGCTCGTGCATCATTATCATCGCGAGCACCGTGGAGGAGCCGGAAACCGGACGCGACCAGCCCTCGATGGGCACGATGGAGTCCTCGACGGGCGCGCCCGTGTCTATGACGATATCGGCGGCGTGCGGCAGGCGCTTGCCGGAGCTGTGCGTCGCCGGCTTGCTCATGTTGGACTTGGCCGTAATGGCCACCACCGTGAGGCCGCGCTTCTTGGCGTACAGGGCCGTGTCTATGCCCGACGAGTTGGAGCCGGAGTGGCCGAAGATGATGACGGTGTCGCCAGCGTTCAGCGGTTGGTGGTCGAGGAACTTCTCGGCGTAGTGCTCCGTGCGCTCGAGCCACAGGAGTTCTCGCACCCCGCCCGCGCCGAGGACGTTGTGCCACATGAGGCGTGGGTCGGTGAGGGGGTTGAAGCCGACGTACGACCCGTAGCGCGGGAACGTTTCCTGGACGGGCAGCACCGAGTGCCCCGACCCGTACAGGTGCACGAGGCCACCGCTGGCCAACGACTCCGCCATGGCGTTCGAGGCCTCCTCGAAGGCCGACTCGTTAGCGCTGGCGGCCTGCTCAGCGAGCGCGGTAAGCCGGCTGACGTAAAGGGTGGACATGATGGTCAACTTCCTTCCTGGGCGGGGCGCTGAGCGCCGCGACCCTTGAGAACCCACTGAATCTGGTAGCGATCTCCGCGCATGAGCGAGGTCGTGAACTCGAGCGGGCCGTGCTCGTCGAACGCCAGACGCTCGACGCGGAACGCAGGCGCGCCGGTCGCGACCTGCAACACCGCCGCGTCCTCGGCGCCGACCTTGGTGGCCCAGAACTTCTCCCGCGCTTCCGTTATGACCACGCCGTAACGCCGTTCGAGCAGCTCGTAGAGGGAGCCGTCCGCGAGGTCGGTGGCCTTCAGGGAAGCGAAGCGGTGGGCGGGCAGGCGGGTGAGTTGGAGTCCGATCGGGTAACCATCGCCCGTGCGTAGGCGCCTTATCCTCACGACTTGCGATCCGCTCGGTAAGTCAAGGCGCTCGAGTTCCGTGCGGTCCGCGGGCACGGTGCTCAGATCGAGGAGCACGGTTCCGGGCCTCAAGCTCAGGTCGCGCATGTCCTCACTGAACGACCGCAGTCCGCGCTCTCCCGCCGTTAGCAGCGGGGCACGCACGAAGGTGCCGCGCCCAGGGGTGCGGTCAAGGAAGCCGCCGTCGACCAGGTTCTTGATCGCCTGGCGAGCAGTCACGCGGCTCACGTGGTACGAGTCGCATAGGTCCTTCTCGGTTGGAATGCGCGTGCCCGGCGGCCACTCGCCAGAGAGGATCCTCCCCCTGAGGAGCACTTCTAGCTGGTGGTAGAGCGGTTCGGGTCGGCCGCGGTCGATGCGCTTCATATGAACGCCGTCCTCCCTTCCTTGGCGAGCACAGCAGCTCCTATGGCTCCGGCATCTGGGCCAAGCGCCGCCTGCGCCACGGGCACGGTTCTGCCAGAGGGCGAGGCCCAGCGGCGGACTGCCGCAGTGATCCCGGGCGCCAACAGGTCGAACTCAGCGCTTAGGCCGCCGGCTACGAGCATGATCTCGGGGTCGAACACCGAGGCTAGGGTGCCGAAAGCCACACCCAAGTGGTGGGCCAACTCGTCGACGATGGCGACTGCGCTAGCCTGACCTGCGCGCGCGGCCGCGATCAGCCCCTGCGGCGTGAGCCCGAGGCCTCGTGCCGCCGCAGCCAACGCCGTGCCCGACCCAACCAACTCGAGTTGCCCGTGCTCGGGGTGCTCCAAGTCAGGCAGGCCAAGGTTCATCCAACCGAACGACCCCGCCGAGCCGCTGGCGCCGCGGAACACGCGCCCGGCTATCAAGACGCCGCCGCCTACGCCCGTCCCTACGCTAACCAGCAGAGCTACCCGCGCGTCGCGGGCGGCTCCGAACCTCGCCTCGGCTAGCAACGCGGTGTGCGCGTCGTTGGCGCTGAAAGCAGGGGCACGGCACATGGCTGCCAGGTCGGGGATCAGGTCGGTGCCCGCGAGGAAAGGTGCGTTGGGCACCCAGGTAACGTGCTGGTCGAACGCCACGCCCGGCAGTCCGATGCCAAGGCCAGCGGCCCGGTACGGCGCCACGAGCTCCGCTACCAGCGTCAGGAACGAGCGGCGGTCGGCTGGCAGGGGCCTCGTCGCCACCGTCCGAGGTAGACCCTCGTTCCACACGGCCAGGCGCACGTTCGTGCCTCCGACGTCCAGTCCGAGATAGGCGGGTGCGGGGCTCAAACCGCTCACCCCTTGAGCCCAGTCTGCGAGATCCCGGTGATGAAGCTGCGCTGCAGGAAGAGAAACAGGATGACGTTGGGCAGCACGCTTATGACTGCGCCGGCCATGACCACGTTCTGGAACTTGATGGCAGAGGTGTACGACACGAGCCGGTTGAGGGCCAACACCACCGTCTGTGAGTCGGGGCTCTGCAAGACGGTGAGGGGCCACAGGAACGAGTTCCAATGGAACGTGAACGCGAACACGGCCAGCGCGGCGATCGCTGGTCCGAGCAGCGGGAACACGATGCGCCACAGGTTGGTCCACTCGGAGGCGCCGTCGATGCGCGCCGACTCGAGTACCTCGTCCGGAATGCCAGCTACGAACTGCCGCATGAGGAAGATGCCGAAGGCGTTGGCGAGGTTGGGGAGCATGACGCCGGCCAGCGTGTCCGTGAGCCCCAGCGCTTGCACTATCCGGAACAGGGGCACGAGCATGACGATGGGCGGGAGGAACATGGTGGCCAGCACCAGCCCGAAGAGGACTTCTCGCCCCCTGAACCTCAGTTTGGCGAAGACGTAGCCGGCCATGATGCTCGTGACGAGGATGCCGAGCGTGGTGCCGCCGGCTATGACGAACGAGTTGAGGAACGAACGCGCGAACGGCACGGTGCTGAACGCCCGCTCGTAGGCGCTGAAGTCAAGCTGAGTCGGCAGCCACACGGGTGGCAGCGCCTGCAGTTGCTGTGCCGTCTTGAAGCTGGACGCCACCATCCAGAAGAGCGGGAACAGCATGATGGCCGCAACCAACACGTAACCGACCGTCTGCCAGGCGAGCGCCAGGCGCCGCCCCGAGCTGCTCCGCCCACCCAACTGGCTGATCATCAGGGCTCGCCGGACGGGTCTCTGAGGAGGCGAATGACGGCGGCAACGGCCACGACCAGCACGAGGAAGAGCACGAACGCCATGCTGCTGGCTTTACCGGCCAAGCCGAACTCGAAAGCGTTCTTGTAGACCTGGTAAGACAGCACGGTCGTGGCGCTGGCAGGTCCGCCCTGCGTGAGTACGTAGACGGGGTCGAATACCTGCACACTGTTGATCATGGCGATGATGACGACGAACAGGAGCGTGCGCCTGAGGAGCGGCAGCGTGATGCGCCAAACCTGTTGCCAACCGTTGGCGCCGTCGATCACGGCAGCTTCGTAGTAGACGGTCGGGATCTGGGTCAGGCCGGCAAGCACCAAGATCGTGTAATACCCCAACGTCTGCCACACGTTGAAGATGACGAGCGAGAACATGGCCTGATTGACCGAGCCGAGCCACGCTTGTGGCGGTAACCCGAACCAGCCCAAGATCTGATTGAGGGGCCCGTAGAGGGGCGCGTAGAGGTAGCCCCAGATGATTGCTACCGCGATGGTCGGGATCATGTAGGGCAGGAACACTACCGCGCGCAGCGCGCCTTTGCCCCTCAGAGCACTGCGGTAGAGGAACTGCCCGACGAGGAACGCGAGCGGCAAGATCAGCCCGATGGAGAGGCCCGAATAGAGCAGTGTGTTGGTGAGGCTCCGCATGAAGGTGCGGTCGGCAAGTAGGCCGCGGTAGTTCTCGAGGCCAACGAACGTCATGTCAGATAGCGGCGTGTACATGGACCAGGAGTGAAGGCTGATCCACGCCGTAAGCAAGATGGGCAGGAGGACGAACACCCCAAGCAGCCCGATTCCGGGGCTGAGCATGAGGAAGGGCCAGGGGGTGCGTGGGCGTCTGGTCACGAGTATGCGTTCATGGTCCTTTGGCCAGCATGACTGGAGGGCGGCAGTGCTGCCCTACCGCGCGAGGCGCGGCAGGGCAGCCGTAGAGGGAGTGAGGCTCAGCGGTTGAGGATGGCGTCGATCTCTTGGTTGGCTTGCTTGGTCATGTCAGCCACGCCGGCCTGACCGAACTCGACGCGCTCGAGCCACTGTTGCAAGGTGTTCGAGATCTCTTCGCCGCCGAGGACGGTGGGGAACGGCCTCGCGTTGGCAAGCTGCGACACGTACCCGGCGAGGAACGGGGCGCTTAGCTCGTCCTGGTGGGCAACGACGTCGGAGTTGCGGCTGGGGATGATGCCCATGCTCGAGAGGATGTCACCCATCGCGGAAGAGCCCTGCTCGCCGCTTTCGGGGCCGTCGAGCCAGCGGAGGAAGGCCCAGGCCGCGGCGCGCTGGTCGGCGTTCGCCTTGCTATTGACCATGGTGAGCCAGGCGTACGAGACCGGGTGGGGTTCGGAGCCGTTCGGCCCGACCGGGATCGGGGCGGTCGCGATGTCGGAGAAGGCGTCGCCCATCGAGTCCTTCAGGGCGCTCTGCCACCAGTTGGCCATGATGATCATGGCCGTCTGACCGTTGGCGAAGTTCTGGAGGTACGGGCCAGTGGTCGAAGCGTTGGCGGTGCCCATGGCTGGGTCCGTGACCTTGGCGTCGAAGATGAGGCGGTGGTAGAGCTCGGTCACGGCTTCGGTGGCTGCTGCGTCAAGGGTGGCCTTGTTGCCGTCCAGGAGCTGGCCGCCGTTGGAGTACACGAGCGACAGCCACGGGTGCACCACGCCCGCTGGCCAAGAGTTGATGAGCCCGAAGCCTTGCTGCGTCACGGTGTTGCCCTGGCGTTTGGTGAGCTTCTCTGCAGCGCCAACGAGTTCGTCCCAAGTGGTCGGAGGACCGGCGATGCCGGCTTCTTCGAAGAGCCGCTTGTTGTAGTTGAGGGCGTAGAGGTTGACCTCGTTCGGGTAGCCGTAGACCTGATCTGCTACCGACACGCTGCCAACTAGGCCGGCTGGCCAGTTGGCCTTGACGTCGGCGGTGTAATCGGCGGGCGCTACGTCCGCAATGCCGGCCTGGACGAGTTCCGGCAGCCACAGCTCATATATGCCCGTGATGGTTGGGCCGCTTGGACTGCTGGCCTGGGAGCGCAGGGTGCTCAAGAGGTTGCCGAACGGTACGGCGCGCACCTCGATCTTCACGCCGGGGTTGGCCGCCTCGTACTTGGTTATGGCAGCTTCGAGCAGGTCGACCGTTTCAGGCGGCCAGTGGGTGAGGTAACTGATGTTCACCTGGGCAAGTGCGGTTCCCGCGGCCAGCAGGGCTGCTGCGGTCACCAGGCGGACGAAGGACGAGAGCTTGCTCCTCATGTTGCGACCTCCACTTCCAAGTTCGAACGTGCCACAAGGTTATATTGTTATGACAAAGTTGTAAAGTGCCGTTGGTCCGTGGTGGCTAGCGCGGC
>CALCHY010000282.1 GCA_937907415.1 uncultured Trueperaceae bacterium | reverse complement strand
TACGCCCAAGACCGCGAGTACCTGCCTGGCCCGGCGCGCATCATGAAGGCCGTCCAGCGCGCGCTCGACTACTGACCATTACTGGCGCGCCAGTGCGCGGCCGACAAGGAGTGACGCATGGCGAGAGAGTTACGGCTGCCCGAACTGGCCGAGTCGGTCGTTGAGGGTGAGATCATCCGCTGGTTGGTGGCAGAGGGCGAGAACGTCGTCCTCGACCAACCGGTCGCCGAGGTCCTCACGGACAAGGCCACCGTCGAACTGCCGAGCCCGTACGCCGGCGTACTGCTCAAGCACCTAGCTGCCGAGGGTGACGTGGTTGCCGTCAACAGCGCCATCGCGCTCTTCTCCGACGGCTCAGAGGCCGCCCCCGCCGCCGCCAGCCAGCCACCTAGCCTGCAGGCGGCCGAGGAACGCTCGATCGTCGAGCCGGGACACCAAACGCCTGCGGATGACGGTGAGAGCCTCAGCCTCTTCAAGCCGTCAGCCGATGAAGGCGGCCAGGCTCTGCCGCAGGTCACGCGAGCAGCGAGCGCCACGGCCGTGCAGGCGCCGCCGGCCGCACGCGGTGCGTTCGGCCGCGTTCTCGCCGTGCCAGCCGCGCGCCGCCTAGCTCGCGAGTTGGGCGTCGACGTCGAACAGGTCATAGGGAGCGGCCCGCACGGGCGCGTGCGCGTCGACGACGTGCGCAGTCACACTGCTGCGCCCGCCAACGCCGCTGGGCGCGCCGGTTTTCCGCCAGCCCCCGCGTACCACACCCCCGCTGGCTACGAAGCGCTCGAAGAGCGCGTTCCCGTAAGGGGCCTGCGGCGTGTGATCGCCAATCAGATGGTCGCCTCCCACCTCCATACGGTGCGCACCCTGCACGTGGACGAGGCGGACGTAACGGCGCTCGTCGCGCTCCGCGAGAAACTCAGGCCGCGCGCGGCCGCTCGCGGCGTGAAACTGTCCTACCTCCCGTTCATCATGAAGGCCGTCGCCACGGCGCTCGTGGAGTTCCCGGCGCTGAACACCAGCCTCGACGAGGCCAAGAACGAGATCGTGCGCAAGAAGTACTACAACCTGGGGATGGCCGTGGCCACAGATGCTGGCCTCATCGTGCCCGTCGTAAGGGACGTCGACAAACGCACCATCTTGGAGCTCGCCAGCGACATCAACCGCCTCGCAGAGGCCGCCAAGGCGGGCAAGGTCACCCCGGACGAGCTCAAGGGCGGTACGTTCTCCATCACCAACATCGGCAGCCTCGGCGGGCTGTTCTCGTTCCCCATCATCAACGCGCCGGAAGCCGCCATCTTGGGCGTCCACTCGATCAAGAAGCGGCCGGTAGTGCTCGCCGACGACAGCATCGTGGCGCGGCAGATGCTCTACCTGAGCCTGTCGTTCGACCACCGCCTGGTCGACGGAGCGGAGGGCGCCAACTTCACGGGGCGGGTGATCGACCTGCTCGAGAACCCAGAGGCGCTGATGCTCGACCTCTAGCGCGCCCAAGGTCGCGCGACCGGGCCGCGCGCCGCAGCGCCGTAGAATCGGGCAGTGAAGCGCGGCGACCTGCCCGTACTCCCCACCTCAAGTGGCTGTTATCTCTTCCACGGCGAAGACGGGGCCGTCTTGTACGTCGGCAAGGCCGTGAACTTGCGCAGCCGCGTCGGCAGTTACTTCGGGCGCCAGGCTGGGCAGAAGGCGCGCCTGCTAACGCACACGGCGCGGAGCCTCGAGTTCATCGTCACGACCGACGAGGTCGAGGCGCTCATCCTCGAATCGAACCTCATCAAGCGTCACCAGCCGCACTTCAACGTGCTGCTCAAGGACGACAAGAGCTACCCGTTCCTGAAGTTGACGAACGAGGAGTACCCAACCCTCATCTTCACGCGGCGGGTGGTCAAGGACGGCGGGACTTACTACGGGCCGTACCCCAGCGCGAGTTCCGTCCGCCAGGTCCTCGACCTCGTTTACAGCGTGTTCAAACTCCGCAAGAACAGCGGCGTGCCGATGGAGACGCGCAAGAAGCCGTGCCTGCGCTACCACATGGGCCGCTGCTTCGCGCCGTGCGTTGGGTGGGCCGACCCCGTGGGGTACGCGGAGGTGGTAGCAGACGTCAAGGCGTTCCTCGAGGGACGCATCTCCGAGATCGTGGAGCGCCTCGAGGAGCAGATGAGGGGCGCGGCAGAGCGCCGTGACTTCGAGCTCGCCGCCACCTACCGCGACCGCCTAGACGCGCTCAAGCGCCTCACCGGCTACGACAGTAGCGTCGTCATGACGGGCACGGACGACCTCGACTTCCTCGGCGTTGCGAAGGCGGGGAACACCGCCATGGTGCAGCTCTTCCAGATGCGCAACGGGCGGGTGATCGGGCGCGACAAGCGCGTCATGAAGAACGCGGAGAGCGCGACCGACGGCGAGATCTTGGAGCGGTTCATGGGCGACTACTACGGCCTTGCAACCCAACTCCCTCCGCGCGTGCTGCTGCCAGCGAGCGACCTCGACATCGAAGTGTGGCAGCGCTTCCTAAGCGCCCGCGCCAAGCGCAAGGTCGAGGTGCGGGTGCCGCAGCGCGGTGACAAGGTCGAGCTCATCGAGTTGGCGCAACGCAACGCCGTCACCGGGGTCGAGGCCGAGATCGCCCTCCTCGAGCGCCGCGGCGAGGCGCCGGGCGTCGGCGAGTTGCAGCGCCTCCTCGAGCTAGAGAACCCGCCGTGGCGCATCGAGGGCTACGACATCTCCAACCTCATGGGCACCCACACGGTGGCGAGCATCGTGGCGTTCGAGGGCGGGCGCTCGAAGAAGAGCGATTACCGCCGCGTGCGCATCAGGGACCTCGAGAAGGCGGACGACTTCTTCAGCATGCACCAGGTCGTCTACCGCCGCTTCACTGGCGCCCTCGCCGACAAGCTCCCGCCGCCCGACCTCCTGCTCATCGACGGGGGCAAGGGGCAGATCAGCGCAGCCAAGCGGGCGCTGGAGGAGGCAGGCGTGAAGGTGCCGCTAGTTGGCCTCGCGAAGAAGCAGGAGACGCTCATCACCGAGAACGGCGAGGAAGTACTGGTGCCCATCAGCCACCCCGCCCTCAGGTTGCTCATGCACGTGAGGGACGAAGCGCACCGCACCGCCGTCGGTTACAACAGGCAGCGGCGCGGCAAGTCAGCCACGCGGTCGCTGCTTGACGACGTGCCTGGCATTGGGCCGAAGCGCCGCGATGCGTTGCTGGCGCACTTCTCGAGCTTGGAGGAGTTGCGCGGCGCCGACCTGGCTACCTTGGCGGCCGTGCCAGGCGTTGGTCAGGCGGCGGCGCAGGCGGTCAAGAACTACTTCGAGGGAAGCAGCGAGTGAGCATCAGCTCGGCGTCGACTTGGAGCCGCCGACCACGCGCGGCCCATCGGGGCGCCACTCCGCGAGCGGGAGTTCCATGCGGATGTCAACGCGCCCGGTGGCGTCTACGCGGCGGTCGACCTCGTGGAACCCGACTTTCTTGAAGGCACGCTGCGCCCGCACGTTGTCGCCGAAGGTGTTCAGGCGCATGAGGCGCAAACCCAGCACCTGAAAAGCGTAACCAAGGAGGGCGTGCATGGCCTCCGGACCGTAGCCGCCAGCCCAATGCGTGCGCTCGCCGATGATGATGCCGAGCGTTCCCTGATCGCCACTGATGTCGTACAGCTCCGTGGTGCCGATGTAGTCGTCGCGTTCGTCGTAAATGCCGAACGTTGCGCGGTCGTGACGCTTAGAGTCGGTCTTGAGCAGGCGCTTGAGCAGCCATAAGGGCATGCGGTTCGGCGGGGTGCCGTTGAGGTACGCAATTTCAGGGTCGCGGAAGTGGCTCTGCAGCCGGCGCCAGTCGGCGTCCGAGAACTCCTCCAGCGGCCTTAGGGTCACACGCCCATAAGCCGGTCTCATACGCGCAACAGTGTACCTATTAGCCTAGGCTGTGACGGCAATCGCCTAGTCACGGCGCGGTCTGGTGAACGGCGCGGCTATACTCCGGTCACTCAAGCACAGCCGGGGCGGCGCGCGGCGGCGCCCGGCACCACCGAGGTAGGCATGTCAGATCACCCGACCACCAACAGACTTACGGGCGAGGATTTCGCCACAGACTTCCGCAACCTGGTCACGGCCATCTCCTCTGTCATCGTCGGGCAGGAACGCGTGGTGGAGGACTTGCTCGTCGCTGCCTTCGCCCGCGGCCACGTGCTCCTCGAGGGTGTCCCGGGCCTCGGCAAGACCAAGCTAGTGCACACTTTCGCCGACGCCTGCGCCCTAGCCTTCTCGCGCATCCAGTTCACGCCTGACCTCATGCCTGCGGACGTCACGGGCACCAACGTGTTCATCGAGGCGCAGCAGAGCCGCTTCGAGTTCCAGCCCGGCCCGGTCTTCACGAACGTCCTGCTAGCAGACGAGATCAACCGCGCCACCCCCAAAACGCAATCCGCGCTCCTAGAGGCCATGCAGGAGCGTGCCGTCACCGTCGCTGGCAAGCGTTACGCGCTCGAGGAGCCGTTCATAGTCCTCGCCACCCAGAACCCGCTCGAGATGGAGGGCACGTACCCACTCCCTGAAGCGCAACTGGACCGCTTCCTCTTCAAGGTCGTCACTGAGAGGCCAGACGCCGCCACCCTCCAGCGCATCCTGCTGATAACGACCGGCAGTTCTGAGCAGGTGGTCAAGCCGGTGATCACGCGCGAGAGGCTCCTCGCACTGCAGGCCATGCTGCGCGCCGTGCCCATCGCGGAGCCTGGGCTCGACTACGTCGTGCGCCTCGTAGAGGCAACGCACGCCAACCCGCTAGTGCGTTTGGGTGCAAGCCCGCGCGGGGCTCAAGCCATCACCTTGGCCGCCAAGGGCTACGCCCTCGCCGCGGGCCGCCCTAACGTGGAGTTCGCCGACCTGCGCCGCGCCGTGCTGCCTGCGCTGCGCCACCGGCTGCTCCTCAGCTTCGAGGCCGAGGTCGAGGGAGTCGCGGCCGACGCCGTTCTGCACGACATCATCGCGCAGGTCGACAAGGGGGGCTGACCCGTGCTGGCGGGCCGCACAAGGGCGCTCCTCGAGCGCTACACGTTGGCCTCGCGCGCCCTCTCCCGCGTTGGGGGTGAGCGCAGCGCCGTAGAGCCGGGTCAAAGCGTCGAGTTCCACGACTTCCGGCCGTACCAACCAGGCGACGAGCTCCGCTACGTCGACTGGCGCGTCTACGCTCGCACCGGGCGCCTCTACACGCGGCTCTATCAAGCCGAACGAGCGGTGCAACTGCACCTCGTGCTTGACACCTCCGGCAGCATGGGCCAGGGCGGCAAACTCCCTTACGCACGCACCCTCGTCCGCCTCCTCTCGTACGTCGCTCAGCGCGACGCGCCAACGCAACTTCACCTACTCGACGGCAGCGCCACCCCGCGAGCCCGCGGGCGCGTGGGCATGCTCGATACGTGGCGCTTCATAGACTCCGCCCCGCTCATAGCGGGCAGCGAACCTGGGCCGCTAACGGGCCTCATGCGTTTCGCCACTGGCCTGCCGACGGTGAGCGGCCGCGCGCTCGTACTCGTGGTATCCGACCTGTTGGAAGACACGCCGATCGAACCGAGCCTCGTGGCCCTGCGGGCGCGCGGGCTTGACGTCGGGTTCCTGCAGCTCGTTTCCAACGCCGAGCTAGACCCGCCAAGCGGCCGCCACGAACTGCACGACGTCGAGACAGGCGAGCGCCTACCGGTCGGGCCCGAACAAGTGCGCGCTTACCGCGAGGAAGTGCGCCTACACCTCAAGCGCACGCGCGCGGCCATCTTGCGGGCCGGCTTCCGGCACCAACTACTAGTAGTGCCTGGGGCAGGGGAAGAAGACGAAAGGCAAGCCTTCGCCGCGCTGGTGCGGCTAGGGCTGCTCGTCAAACGTTGACGGCTCCAACTGCCAGCCTAGAGGCCACTCGCCCGCGCGCTCTGAACCGTATGATGCCCCCGTGACTGATCGCTTGGCACTTGTCGTGCTGGTAGCGCTTACTGCGCTGGCAGTGTTCTTCGCGCCATGGGCAGCTGTTAACCGCGAGACCGGCGCCCGCAGCGCCGTCGTCATGCTGCAGGGCACAACCATCGACTTCACTGGCCGCACCCAACCCGTCGAACTGCCACAGCAGAAGACCGTTTTCGTGCTGACCCTCGCCTTACTGGCTGGCCTCGCTGCAGGCAGCGCCCTGCCGGTCAAGGCACGGCGCGTGACCTGGCTCGTGGCCGGCGTGGGCCTGATCCTCGTGACGAGTTGGGGGCTAGGGCGCTTCACCACCGCCGTGGACGGCACACGTTTCCAGGCGTTCGTCACGGAGCTACAGGGCGCCATAGCCAAACCGCGCCCCGCTTACGACGTCGAGAAGCTGGAGGCCGCGCTTGCCACCGTCGACGAGCGCGACCTCGCCGCCAACGTCGCGCTAGTCGACGACGCAGGGCTAGTGATAAGACGCCTGCCATACACGAACGCAGGCTTCGGGCCGAGCGCGTTCCTCGCGATCGTCACTGGTGTCTTCGCCTTGATCTTCGGCCTGCGCGCAGTGCGCGGGGCGCCGCGAGTCATCGACAGGCTGCTGCACGCTGCCGCGGTGCCCGCCACGGCTATCTTGCTTGCCCTATTGACCGCCGCCATCGTCATACTCGTGTTGCAGCCAACGCCGATGGGGGCGACCGCGCAAGTCAGCGGGCTGTTCGACGCCTTTGTTGGGCGCATAGACACCCTCTGGTACGCGTACTACTCCATGTTCCACGACTCGCTCGGGACCGTGAACGGCTTCGCAGAGTCACTCAAGTTCGCTACGCCGCTCATCTTCACGGGGTTGGCGGTAGCGTTCGGCTTCCAGTCAGGGCTCTTCAACATCGGCGCGCCAGGCCAGATGGTCATGGGTGCCATCTTCGCCATGTTCGCGGGGCTGTACATCCCCGGCCCGAAGGTCGTCGTTCTGCCGCTGGCGATCCTCGCGGCGGCGTTAGGCGGCGGCCTGTGGGGTGCGCTGCCTGGCTGGCTGAAGGCACGCTTCGGCGCCAACGAGGTCATCAACACCATCCTCCTCAACTTCGTGGCAGCCTCTGCGCTGCTGTTCATCTTGTCTGCAGGCAACGTCTTCGCCGCCGCGGCGCTGCGGATCACGGCCGTCGTCGGCGTCTTCGTGGTCGTCGTCATCGTGGCGCTGCTCATCCCGCCGATCCGTGCTGTTGCCGGGAAGGGACCGCGGGTGGCCTTCGCCATCGCGGCCGTCGTGCTCCTCGCCGGCTCCGTCGTGGCTGGCCTACCCCGGCCGGGCGACCGCCCCATCACCGTCCAGATGCCGTTCAAGGTCAGCGGCAACGAGCCAAAGTCCAAACCGCTCAATGCGAGCGCCACCATCCCGCAACTGCCGGCCGTGCTCGGCATCAAGAAAGGTGGCGTGAACGTCGTCGCCATCAATTACGCCGCCGTGCTCGCCGTCGTGGCCGCGCTCGTCGCCCTCTTCCTACTGCCGCGCTTCAGGCGCTTCAGGGCGTGGCCGCTGCGCATAGGTGGGACGCTCGTCGTCGGCGGCGCGGTCTACGGCGTAGGTGCGCTCCTCGGCTGGTCAGGCCTCGCGACGGCCATCCCGCCAACGAAACTCAACCTCTCGTTCGTGCTCGCCATCGTCATGGCCGTGTTCGTGCATGTCTTCCTCTTCAAGACGCGCTGGGGTTACGAGCTCCGCGCCGTTGGCTTCGCGCCGCGCGCGGCCGAGTACGGCGGCGCGCGCATAGCGCGCAACACGATCCTCGCCATGACCATCAGCGGCGCCCTCGCCGGCCTGACCGCCACCCACTACGTGCTTGGCGGGGCGCTCGAGGACTACGCCCTGCGGCAGTCCATCCCCACCAGTGACGGCTTCGACGGCATTGCCGTAGCGCTCCTCGGCGCCAACCAACCCGCCTTCATCGTGGCTGCGGCCTTCCTCTTCGGGGTGCTCAAGTACGGCGGCTCGGTTCTCAACATCACGTTCCCGAACCTCACGCGCGACGTCGTCAGCATGATCCTGGCGCTGGTCGTGCTCTTCATCGCCGCCAAGGGCTTCCTGCCTGCGCGTCTCATCAATCCAACGAGCTGGCGTGAGCGCCACGACGGCCCGGTGGCCGGTCCCGCCCCGGCGCCAGAGGAGGGCTGACGTGGACACCGTACTGCTCCTCGCGCTCGCGTCTTCGATGATCCGCGCCACCACGCCGCTCCTACTAGCCGCCCTCGGCGGCCTCATGAGCGAGCGTTCCGGCATCGTGAACATCGCGCTCGAGGGCATCATTCTCTTCGGCGCCCTCGCGGCCGCCGTCGTGGCTCAACTGATCGAGGCGCCTTACTTGCGAGCGGACCCGAACGCCCGTGTGTGGTTCGCACCGTGGCTCGGCCTGCTGGCCGCCATGGTGTTGGGCGCACTCGTGGCCGGCGTGCACGCGCTAGTCTCGATCAGGTACAAGGCCGACCAGATCATCTCCGGGACCGCCATCAACCTCATGGGCATCGGCATCCCCGCGGTCGTCCTCGCCGGCCTCTACCAGAACACCGCCACTTCCGAGCCGATCAAGACGCGCTTGCCAGAGATCTCCTTCTTCGGCATTCCGGGCATGAGCTTCAGCGTCCTCGTCTACATCGCGTTCCTCCTCGTGCCCGTCGTGTGGTTCGTGGTCTTCCGCACGCCCTTCGGTCTGCGCCTGCGCGCCGTCGGCGAGCACCCGGAGGCGGCGGACTCGCTCGGCATCAGCGTGACCCGCATGCGCTACGTCGGCGTCATGCTGTCTGGCGTTCTAGCTGGCCTTGGTGGTGCTTACCTCTCGATCGGCAACCTCAACCAGTTCATCAGCGAGATGTCGGGCGGGCGCGGCTTCATCGCGCTGGCCGCCCTCATCTTCGGGAAGTGGCACCCGCTTGGCGTGCTCGGGGCTACGCTGCTCTTCGGCGCCTTCCAAGCGACGGAAGTCCTCCTGGGTGGCGGCAAGCTCCTCCCGCCGACGCTCGTGCAGAGCCTGCCTTACATCCTCACGATGCTGGTGCTGGCAGGCTTCGTCGGCCGCTCCGTTGCACCGAAAGGCCTGGGTAAGGCGTGGAACGAGTGAACCAAGCCGAGCGCCGGGCCGGCCTGCTGCTGCATCCGACCTCGCTGCCGGGGCCGCACGGCATGGGCGACCTTGGGCGCGAGGCGTATGCCTGGGTCGACTTCCTCGAGGCCGCAGGCCAACGCGTCTGGCAGGTCATGCCACTTGGCCCAACGGGTTACGGCGACAGCCCGTACCAGTGCTTCAGCGCCTTCGCAGGCAACCACTTCCTCATCGACTTGCTCGCGTTGAGCACCGAGGACCTCTTGACTGCAGAGGAACTAGCGCCCCTGCGTGCCTTGCCGCGTGACCGGGTGGATTTCGGTGCCTTCATCCCGGTGAAGCTGGAGCTCCTTGGCGCGGCGGCGCGGCGCTTCGACGCCACAGCCACCACGCCACAGCGCGCCGCAGTAGCCGAGTTCGAGGCCAAGCACGCGGCGTGGCTACCAGACCACGCGCTCTTCATGGCCCTCAAAGAAGAGAACGGCGGGGCAGCCTGGACGGAGTGGGCGCCGGAGCTCCGCGACCGCGACGCCAGCGCCCTGGCGCGCGCACGCGAGCGCCTCGCGCCCGCGGTGGCGAAGCACGTCCTGTGGCAGTACTGGTTCTATACCCAATGGGGCGAGCTGCGCACATACGCCAACAGCCGCGACATCGTCATCCTTGGTGACGTGCCGATCTTCGTCGCGCTCGACTCGACAGACGCATGGTCGCACCCTGAGCAGTACTTCCTCGGGCCGGACGGTAATCCGATCGTCGTGGCTGGCGTGCCGCCAGACTACTTCTCCGCCACCGGCCAGCGCTGGGGTAACCCCCTCTACCGCTGGGACGTCATGGCGCAAGACGGGTACGCCTGGTGGGTGGCGCGCGTGCGTGCGGCGCTCGAGCTCGTCGACCGCGTGCGCGTCGATCACTTCAGGGCGTTCGCCGGCTACTGGGAGATCCCGGCAGCAGAGGTGACCGCCGTCAACGGCCGCTGGGCGCCAGGCCCTGGTCAAGCGCTGTTCGACGCGCTCAAGGCCGGACTGGGCGACTTGCCGTTGGTGGCGGAGGATCTAGGCGTCATCACCCCGGACGTCGACGCGCTGCGGCTCGCTAACGGCCTGCCTGGCATGAAGGTCCTGCAGTTCGCCTTCGCTGGCGACGCCGACGACCCCTACTTGCCGCACAACTACGAAGCTAACTGCGTTGTCTACACGGGCACGCACGACAACGACACGAGCGCAGGTTGGTACGAGGCCGCCAGCGAAGCCGAGCGGGACCTGGTGCGGCGCTACTTGGCGAAAGGCGACGAGAACATCGCCTGGGAGCTCGTGCGCTTAGCGCTGGCGTCCGTCGCCGCGACCGCCATCGCGCCCATGCAGGATGCGTTGGGGTTGAGTAGCGCAGCGCGCATGAACACCCCAGGCACGGCGGCCGGCAACTGGAGTTGGCGTTTCGAGTGGACCGACGTGCCCTACTGGCTGGCGCCGCAACTCCGGGAGCTGGCCGAGCTTTATGGCCGAGTGCCAGGCGGTGGCGGCGCCGATACCCCTTACCGTCAATCCGTTACCGACTAGCCAACGACCTCAATTGCGGAAGATGACCGACTCGCGTTTGAAATTCGCAAGCGCGAAGCGCAGCAGCAGCAGGCAAGCTACCGCCATGACCGCCCACGTGATCAAGACCTCGTCGCCGGTGAACGTGCCCCTCACGACGTTGTCCATGAGAACTAGGACGTTGAAGACGGGCACGTAGTAGACGGCGTCAGAGAGGCCGATGAGGTCCTTGAACTGCAGCGCCACCGCGGGGAGCACGAACACGAACGATAGCGGCGCGATGTAACTCTGCGCTTCCTTGAACGAGCGCGCGAACATCCCGACCCCAAGGAGCAAGGCGGAGACGAACCCGGCGAGCAGGAGGGCGCTGACGAGCAGCAGCAAGATGGCGACGAAGCTCACGGAGAGGCCGCCACCCATGACGCCGACGATGGCCTCCGCCTGCTCGCCGAGCCGCGGAACGAAGACGTTCTGCATGACTAGACTGCCGACGAGGAAGCCGATGATGGCCATGCTGGCGGCGCTTAGTCCGAAGAGCATGGTGGCGATGAACTTGCCCGCCACCACCTCGGCGCGGCGCACGGGGGCCACGAGCAGGACCTCGAGCGTGCCGCGCTCCTTCTCGCCCGCCGTGGCGTCGACGGCGGTCATCTGACCGCCGGTCAGGGTCCAGATGGCGATGAAGAACGGGATCAGCCACGAGAGCTGGCCGCTGGTGCGCTCGGCTTGGCTGCTGGCGTCCACGGTCGTGATGGTCACGGGGGTGAGCACAGCTGCGTTCAACCCGGCGGCCTCGAGGCGCTGGCCGACGACCCCGCGCTGATAACTGGAGACTGCTTGCTGCACCTTCGAAGCGCTTAGCTCGCTCTTCATGTTGCCGACCTTGGTGACGAGCTCGATGGCGGCGTTGCCGCCGGCCGCGATGGCGGACCCGAAGCCATCAGGCACTACGATCGCCACCTCGACCGTACCGTCCTGCACGGCCTTGGTGGCGTCCGTCACGCTTCGCAGGTCGAGGTTGGCCGCGGTGAACGCGGCCTGCAGGTCCGCTGGCATGTTGGTGAGGCCGACTGCGCCGACGGCCGTTGTCGTCACCTGCTCGCGCTCGAGCAGCCCGCCGAGGAGCAGCGGGAGGCCAAGCATCATCACCGGCACCAAGAGGAGCGGGATGAGCAGGTTCGAGATGATGGCGCGCGTGTCACGCAACGTCGAGACGATCTCTTTGCGCGCGAGGCGCGCGACTATGCCTGGCCTCACGCCGCCGCTCCGTTCGCGAGGTCGTAGCGGCTGACGAGGCGGAAGAACGCCTCCTCGAGGCCCTTGCCTTCACCCTGAGCGGAGAGCTCCGCGATGGTGCCATCGGCGATCTTGCGGCCACGGTAGATGATGCACGCCCGGCCGCATAGCTCCTCCACCTCGCTCATGACGTGAGTCGAGTAGATGACGGCCCGGCCGGCGCTGGGGTACGCCTTGACGAAGTCGATGACGGCGCGGCGCGCAACCACGTCGAGGCCGCTCGTCGCCTCGTCGAAATAGATGACGGGCGGGTCGTGCAGCACCGCTCGCGCGATGACGATCTTCTGCTTCATCCCGGTCGAGAAGCCGCCTGCGCGACGTGACAGGGTGTCGCCGAGCTGCAGGAGGTCGTCAAGCGCCTCGATGCGCTTCTCGACGGCAGCGGGCCTCATTCCGTAAAGGCCGCCGAAGTAGTGCAGGATCTCGCGGCCAGTCAGGCGGTCGTAGAGGCCCATGCCGCCGTTGACGACGCCGATGGCCGCTCTCAGGCCCTCGCTGTCTTTCACGAGGTCGTGACCAGCAACCGTCGCGGCGCCGGAGTCTGGCGCTAACAGCGTGGCTAGCACCCGCAGCGTCGTCGTCTTGCCTGCGCCGTTCGGTCCGAGCAGGCCGTAAACCTCGCCAGACCCGACAGAGAAGCTCAAGTCGACCACGGCTTTCACTGCACCGAAACTCTTGGAGATACCGCGTACTGAAATAAGCTCGTCCACGAGGGGAACTTTACCAGACAGGCTTCTGCGGCCCTCCGGCCGTCAGCGCAGCTGGGGGCTTGCTATCATCGCGGGGTGAATCAGCGCGACATCGCCGCGTTGGACGGCTACCAGTTCCTCCCGCGAGGCCTGCACGACGTGACGACCGTCGACCTGACGACGAGCGTGCTAGGAGTCGACTTGGAGGCGCCCATCGTGCTGCGCCGCCGTAGGGGAGACCGCGTTACCGCCGGTCAGCTCGCGGTCCTCCCGGCCGCCGTAGCGCTTTCGGGCACAGACAAACACGCCAGCTCGCTGACGATCGCCGTGCTACCGCCGCTTGGCATGGCTGACCTCGTGGCGCAGGTCAGGGAGCTGGCGACGCGCGGCGTGGCCGCCGTCGGGCTTGACCTTGCCCCCCTCGCCGAGAGCGCCCCTTACGGGGCAGGCGGCTGGTACCCCCGCACGCGCGAGGACGTCGCCGAGCTGCGGGCGGCCGCCGGCTGTCCGTTGTGGCTCTTCGGGGTGGCTAGCGCCGCGGACGCCGAGGTTGCGGCGGAGGCTGGCGCAGACTGCGTCGTCGTCAGTGGCGACCTCGGCAGCCGTGTTGCCGCCCCGGCGGCTATCGACCTCCTGCCTGAGATCGTCGACGCCGTCGGCGGCATGCTCAGCGTGGCGGCTGGCGGTCCGCTACGCGATGGGGTCGACGTTCTGCGCTATCTGGCGGTCGGCGCGGAACTCGTGGTCGTAGACGGCGACCGCGACCCGACTGACCTGCTAGCGGAACTCAGCTACGCCATGCGCCTAACCGGCTGCGCCAACCTAGGTGACGTCGGCTACGACCTCCTCTTCGCCCCGCTGTTCGACGAAACGTGATCGCGTTCGTCGACGGCGTCGTCGCCGAGGTCGGAGAGGCAAGCGTCGTGGTGGCTGTCGGTGGCTTCGGGCTGGAGGTGCTGGCGCCGAGTTCCACGCTCGCCCGCTGCACAGTCGGTCAACCGATCAAACTGCGCACGCTGCTCGTGTTTCGCGATGAGCAGCCGAGCCTTTTCGGTTTTCACCAGTCCGAGCAGGCCGTGCTCTTCCGGCGCCTGCTAGACGTTGGCGGCATCGGCCCCAAGCTAGCGCTGGCGATTCTCTCGAGCATCCCACCTGCCCTCGTCGTGACCGCCGTCGTCAACGCCGACCCTGCGCTTCTGACGAGCGCCCCAGGGGTGGGGAAGCGCACGGCGGAGCGCATCGTGCTCGAGCTGAAGGGGCGCTTGCCAGAGGAGCTTCTCGCCCTCGACTCCGGGGCCACTAATGCTGGCATCGGGAGTGCAGGCGAGGACGCCGTTGCCGCCCTGTTGGCGCTTGGTTACCGCGAAGGTCAGGTGCGCAACCTGATCGTCGAGTTGGCAGCCCAGAACCGCGAAGACGGCGCCGAAGCGCTCATCCGCAAGGCGCTAGCCCGGTTGCGTTGAGACCAGCTAAGCAGTGACGGGCTGGGAGCGCAGCGCCGCGGCAGGGTCGTGCGGCGTCAGGCCGAAGGTCTGTGCGACGGCCGCGTGGGTGACGACGCCTGCGTGCGTGTTGAGCCCCCTCAGGAAGGCTGGGTCGTCCAACAAGGCCTGCGTGCCCTTGGCGGCGAGCTTGAGCGCGTACGGCAGCGTCTGGTTGGAGAGCGCACGGGTGCTGGTGTTCGGCACCGCCCCCGGCATGTTGGCGACGCCGTAGTGCACCACGCCGTCCACCACGTAAGTCGGGTGCTCGTGAGTGGTGGCGTGGATGGTCTCGATGCAGCCTCCCTGGTCGACGGCGACGTCGACGATGACGCTGCCTGGCTTCATGTAGGCGAGCATGTCGCGCGTCACTAGCTGCGGCGCCCTCGCGCCAGGGATGAGCACGGCGCCGATCAGCAAGTCGGTGGAGGGAAGCAAGTCGCGGAGGTTGCCAGCGTTGCTAGCGAGGGTCTGCACGTGGCCGCTGAACACGTCGTCGAGGTACTGCAGGCGTGCATGGTTGACGTCGAGGAGGTTTACGCGCGCCCCGAGCCCAAGCGCTAGCTTGGCCGCGTTCGTGCCCACTACGCCAGCGCCGAGCACGGTAACGACGCCAGCCTGCACGCCGGGCACGCCTGCGAGGAGCACGCCGTTACCTCCGTGCGCCCGCTCGAGGAAGTGCGATCCGACTTGCGGCGCCATGCGGCCCGCCACCTCGCTCATGGGGGTGAGGAGCGGCAGCGCGCCCGTCGCCAACTGCACCGTCTCGTAGGCAACAGCCGTTGCGCCTGTGCGCATGAGCGTGTCCGTTAGGGCGCGATCGGCGGCCAAGTGCAAGTAGGTGAAGAGGAGCAGGTCATCGCGCAAGTAGTGATACTCGCTCGCGATCGGCTCCTTGACCTTCATGACCAAGCGTTGCGCCCAGGCGTCGTCAGCCGTGCCTAGCTCGGCGCCTGCGTTGCGGTACTCGTCGTCGGTGAAGCTCGAGCCGGAGCCTGCGCCCGCCTCGACGACGACGCGGTTCCCGGCCCTCACGAGGTCGTGAACGGCGCCGGGGGTGCATGACACCCGGAACTCTTGCGGCTTGATCTCTTTGGGGATCCCGATGTTCATCTCAGCTCCCTATGGGCCAGGTGCGCTAGCGGTTTGGCGGTGCGCTGCGGGGCAACCCCATGAGTGTACCGAGCGCGCACCTTGGGGTAGTGACGGTGTGGGCGCTGAAGGCCAACGAGGCTACCTCAGGGCGTCAGGCCGCGCTGCCATACGCGCAAGTAGCGCATGCGCTCGCCAGCAGGTTCGACGACCGCCGCTACCTTGCCGTCCTCGTCGAGCAGTAGCGTCGTGCCCGTGATGTCGAGGCCGACTTGCTTGCCTTGGCGCACGGCCACGGCGACCTTGGAGTCTAGCTCTACTTTGGGTAGGTCGATGGCGGTAACTGGGTCAAGGCGCGGCGCCGTGGCGATCTCCTCCAGCGGCGAGCAGCGCGTTAGGTCGATCGCTCCCGCCGCGACCCGCACGAGCCCAGCGAGGTGAGCAGGCGTTGCGAGCAGCGCGCCGAGGTCGCGGGCGAACGAGCGGACGTAAGTTCCTGCCGCCACTTCCAGGCTGAAGAGCGCGCACGGCAGTTGAGCCAACTCGGGAGGCAGCTCGAAGGTGTGGCCGCTTACGTCCGGTGCGGCGGCCCAACCGCTGGCGCTCGGCGCGAACGTCGTTGGCATGTCGGCGCGGCGCGGGGCGAACCCCAGCAGGTCGACCTTGAAGTAGGCAACGGCGCGGGCGGGTGGCTCGAGCGCTTCACCGCGGCGTGCGGCGGCGTAACTCCGCTGCCCCGCCTGCTTGATCGCCGAGTACGCTGGCGGCCGCTGCTCCCTCACCTCGAGGAAAGCGCTGGCTGCCTCGACGACGCGCTCGCGCGTGAGGCCCGCGGCGTCTCCCCAAGTCAAGTCCCCGTCATCGGCTGGCGCTTCCGCGTCGAGGGTCGGGGTGCCAAGGCCGAAAGCTACCCAAGCGAGGTACGACTTGCGGCTGGCGCTCAGGAAGGGCGACAGCTTCGTCGCTTCTTCGGACAAGAGGACGAGCACGCCGGTGGCGAGCGGGTCGAGGGTGCCCGCGTGCCCGACACGCCTAGTGCCGAGCAGGCGGCGCGCCCGCGCCACGGCGTCATGCGAGGTGATGCCTAGCGGCTTGTAGACGGGGTGGATGGGCACTGAGCCATCATGCCACCCGCATGCCGCTTGTTGGTCGCCCGCGGACCTCGTCGGCGAGTTACAGGAACAGCGCCCGCACCCACGGGCTGACGAGCGCGGCGACTATCAACCCGACGTGGAGGGTGAGCTGCGCGACCACGACTTCCCAGCCGCTGCGGCGCCTGCGGTAAGCGTCCGCCAGGATGAGGCCGAAAGGTACGAGGAGGACGAGCGGCGCGCCGAACGCCAGGGCGTAGAGGGCAGCGGAGGCGATGGTCGCGATCGTCTTGTCGTAGCGCCGCATGAGGGGCGGGATGGCGAACGACCGGAAGTAGATCTCGGACAGCGGCACGAGGATCGAGGCTGCGACCACGAGGGGCGTGGTGCGCATGTAATCGAGGTAGAAGCGCCCGAGTGGTCCGTCGCCACCGCTGTAATGCAGGTAGGCGAGTGTGGCTGCGAGGAACAAGATGCCCCAACCGACGCCGTACGAGGCGTGATGGCCGTTGCCGAGCAGCGTCTCCATGGCGTCGAAACCGTTGGTCTGCACGCGCCGCCAAGAGAGCAGAGCGAGCGCCACGGCGAGGGTGAGGAGGAAGAGCGCCCTGCATTCGTCGGCGAGCGCGGGAGTGAACAGCGCGAGGAAGTTGTCGTAGCGCACTAGTCCGTAGATGACGGTGACGAACAGGGCGACGAGCAGCGAAGCGATGAACGTGCCGTACACCTGACCGACGCTCCAGTTGCGGGGCCCTTCCACGACCTCGAGGGTGGACGAGGAGGCTATGCGGCTCTCGCCGATGAGGTGCGCGCCGACGAGGAACAGGAGCAGCAGGAGCCAGATGAGCGTGTTGCCCGTGAGGAACGACGATAGGTTCTCGCGCTTGAGCGACTCGCGCAGGGCAAGCCCGCCAGCGCCGACGTCGCCGCCCGCGTACGCGATGAGCGCCAGGGCGCGCAAGTCTTGCGCTTGAGCGTCGATGTTGCGAGCGCCGCGCAGCTGGTGGGCGGTGGCGATGTTGCCGTTAGCCGCCTCCAACTCACCTTGGGCCCACTGGGCGCGCCCGAGGAGCGAGCGCACGTCGGCGTTGCGGTCGTCCCCCGTGAGGGTGAGGTAGCTCTGTAGTTGCTGCCCAGCCGAGGCGGCTTCGCCGAGCCGCAGCCTCAGGCCCGCGTCGGCTAGTCGGTAGTTGACGTCAAGCGGGTTGCCGAGGATGGCGGCGTCGTAAGCGCCGAGGGCCTCCCGGAAGCGGCCTTGCGACTGCATGATGCGGCCGCGGAGGAACGACACGCGCCCCTCCAACTCGAGGTTGCCCTGCGTGGCGAGACGCGCCTCGGCCGCTTGGAGCTGGGCCTCAGCGTCGCCTGGGCGCTGGCTTGCCAGTGCGGCTTCCGCCAACAGCACGAGCGGTTCGGCGGTGTTCACGCGGTTGAGTACGCGCCGCAGCCGGTTCTCTGCGCTGGAGACGTCGCCAAGGTCGAGCTCGATGCGGGCGAGAGCTAGTTCTGCGTCCGCGAAGTCCGGTTTGACTTGCAGGGCGTTGAGGCACGCTTGCCGCGCGGTCTCGAGGTCGCCGCCCGCCTCGAAGCGCAGGCACTGTTGGTAGTAGCGGTTCTCGTCGAAGCTTTGCGCATGCGCTATGCCCGCCCCCAGGATGATGAAGGCGGTCGCCGCAGCAAACGCGCGCGCCATGCTAGTCACACGCCTCCCTAGTTGAACCACTCCCGGGTTGCTTCGCATGCTTTCCCTTCTGACTTGCACAGCTGACGTACAGCCACATGATGCCGTAAGGCGGTCGGCAGGTGCGGTTAGTTCGTTCACTAACTGCCTGGCCCCGAGGCCGTGGCGCGCGAGTGAGACACGCGGTTAAGGTTCCCTGAAGCCGAGACGTCTCGGGGTTTCATGGGCCGTTGGTAGCATCATCGCATGACACGCAGTCTGCCAGCGCACCAAGCATCTGCGGGCGCTCCCACGGTTATCGGGGGCGTTAGGTGAGCTTGGCCTTCCTCTTCATGCTTGGGCAGGCCGTGCTGCAACTGCCGGCCATGGTGGAGGGCACCGAGGTAAGGCTCGTGTCGCTCGACCTGCTTACGGTGTACGTGTCCGCGCGCGTCGTCGATGGGCGCCTAGTGTTCCGCGAGTTTCCGCCGCCCGGCACGGAAGTGCGGGTGCTTATCTTCCCGCCGGGCGAGGACCCGGCCGCCAAGGCGGCCGCTTTGACCGGCGCGTCGGCCTACACGGGGCGCATTACCGACGGGGGCGCCGACGTGTTATTGACCGTCTATGGCAGAACTAACCCGGTCTCGCTGCGCGAGGTCCTCCTCGAGGAGCGCGAGGTGTGGCTAGACTTACCCATGGGAAGGAGCCGCTGAATGGCTACCAATCGGATCCTGATAGTCGAAGACGACGTCGACATCCTGCGGCTCCTCTCGCGCGAGCTCGAAGACGCCGGTTTCGAAGTCGCCGCGTACGACAGCGGCATGCGCGGCCTCTCGGCCGTGCGCGAGTCCAGCCCGGACTTGGTCATCCTCGACCTCGGCTTGCCAGACCTGAGCGGCCAAGAGATCGCGCGCAGGCTGCGCCACACGGGCAACATCCCCATCATCATCCTGACGGCGGCCGACGAGGTCGGCACGAAGGTCGAGATGCTCAACGCCGGCGCCGACGACTATCTGGCCAAGCCGTTCCACGTGGAGGAGCTGTTGGCCCGCATCAACGTGCAGTTGCGCAAGCGCACGTTAGGCGTGGCGCAGAAGATCGGCGACCTGACCATCGACCCTGCCCGCAGGCAAGTGTTCTGGGAGGCAGAGGAAGTGCGCTTCAGCCCCCGCGAGTACGAGCTGCTGCACTACCTGGCCGGCCAACCCGGCAGGGTCTACAGCCGCAAAGAGATCGAACATAACGTGTGGGGCGAGGAACTGCCGCCCTCCTCCAACGTAGTCGACGTGCACATCGCTAACATCAGGAGCAAGCTACGCGATGCGGGAGGCTTCGGCGTGATCAGGACCGTCCGCGGTGTGGGTTACGCCCTCAAGTCGTGAGGCGCGAGTGGGCCGCGCGGGCCTCGTGCCTCTGCTGAAGACCCCGAGACTGGCGCTCAAGTGGCGCGTAGCACTGCTCGCTGCCGCGGCCATCGCCCTGCTAGCCGGCTTGACCATGGTCGTGGCTTACCAGGTCGTGCGCAACGGCCTCTTCGACGAGCTGAGACGGGCGCTGCAGTCCGACGCCGCCGTGGTCGCCTCGCTCTACAGTTCGGGAGAGGGAAGCGCTTCGACTAGCCTCACCGGCCCGACCGGCGGGGTGGTTCTGCAGGTCTACGACCCGAGCGGGCACTTGCTCGTCGCCAGCCGGCCCGAGTTCGAAGCCAGCGACAAGGCCTTGCCGGCCGCCGACGTCATCGGCGGCCTCGGCGTGCCGACCACGTGGAGCGGGCTCGTTGGCGGCGTCCGCATGGAGGCCGCACTCGCACCGTTCGAGCTCGGCGTGGTGGTCGTCATGACCGACCCGGCTTACATCGGGTTCGTGCTCGCCGACCTCTCGCGCAACCTGCTCGTGGCCGCCATCTTGCTCGTCGTGGCTAGCTTGGTAGTCGGTTATCTCGTGGCGGCCGCCTCCTTGTGGCCACTGACACGCCTCGCCCGCCTGGCTTCCACCCTTGGGCCTGACCGGCTCGAGGCCATCGAGTACGAAGGTCCGAGCGACGAAGTCGGCCGCCTGACGAGCGCCCTGAACGGCCTCGTCGGGAGGTTGAGCGTTGCGCTAGACGCGCAACGCGTGTTCCTGGCAGAGACGAGTCACGAGCTGCGTACGCCGCTCACGAGCTTGCGGGGTTTCCTCGACCGTGCCGTCAGGCGCGCCAAGCCGGAGGTGCGCGACGACCTGATGGACGCGCAGCGCATAGCTGGCAGCATGACGAGGTTGGTGGAGGACTTGTTGCAGCTATCGCGCGGGCAGCTCGTGGTGGACCCCAACCCGCACTTGGTCGAACTACGCAGCGACGTGCTTGCGCCCGTCGCCGGCGAGTTCCCTGGGGTGGTCGTGACCCCCGGGCTGCCGGCGCTCGTGCTCGGCGACCCGCAACGCCTGACGCAGCTGGTGCGCAACTTGACGGCGAACGCCGTGCGCGTCGCTAGCCACCCGGAGGCCGTCACCTTGGGCCTCGAGATAGGCGACCTCGAGGTCACCGTGTTGGTTGGGGATGACGGTCCTGGCATACCGTCCGCCACGCTCGAGCGCATCTTCGAGAAGTTCTACAAGGGCGCCGGCGGCGGCGCCGGCCTTGGCCTAGCGATCGCCCGTCAGGTGGCCGAACATCACCAGGGGTCGATAACGGTCGAGAGCGGCCCGGGCGCGACGGTGTTCAAGGTGCGCCTGCCGCTCATCGACGCGGATGAAGACGACTGAGAGTGCGGTTGGCGGTCTAGAGCCGCGGTAGCGTCACTCCGGTTTGGCCCTGGTACTTGCCGTCGCGGTCGGCATAGGTAGTGTCCGGCCGCTCGCCCTGGAAGAAGAGCAGCTGCACTATGCCCTCGTTGGCGTACACCTTGGCGGGCAACGGGGTGGTGTTGGAGAGTTCGAGGGTGACGTGGCCCTCCCACCCCGGCTCGAGTGGGGTGACGTTGGCGACGATGCCGCAGCGCGCGTAAGACGACTTGCCTAGGGCGATGACCATGGTGTCGTCTGGGATCTTCAGGTACTCGACAGAGCGCGTGAGCACGAACGAGTTAGGCGGGATGATGCAGGTCTCGCCGTCCCACTCGACGAGGCTGCGGGTGTCGAAGTTCTTGGGGTCCACTACGGTGTTGAAGGCGTTCACGAAGATGCGCCATTCAGGTGCGGCGCGCAGGTCGTAACCGAAGCTCGAGAGCCCGTAACTGATGACGCCTTGGCGCACGAGGCGCTCCTCGAAGGGCGTGATCATGCCCTCCTTGGCGCGGGCGCGGATCCAACTGTCAGGCCTGATGCTCATCGGGGCACTTTACCAGCGTGGCGGAGTCGGTCGCGGCTGCGGCGCGGGCGCCCACGGACCACTGCGCGAGTGATAGCGAAGTGATATCATCGTGCTAGCACATTGGAGGTGCCGTGAACGAAGTCGTTGAGCGAGTAGTGGAGAAGCAAGCCCGCGCGGGGAACGGGTTTCTAGGGCTGGGCATCATCTTGCTGCTGTTCGCAGTGGGCGCCGTGCTAGTCATCTACGCGGGCGTCAACGAGTTGGTTATCCCGCTGATCATTGGCGTGCTGTCCATGCTGATCGGCGGCCTGCTCATCGGCGGGCTAGTGGCGGTGCAACCGAACCAGGCGCGCGTCCTCACCCTGTTCGGCACTTACGTCGGCTCGTTGCGGTCTGCCGGGTTCTGGTGGGTCAACCCCTTCACCACCAAGAAGGCCGTCAGCTTGCGCGTCCGCAACTTCACTAGCGAACGCGTGAAGGTCAACGACGCGGACGGCAACCCCGTCGAGATCGCGGCGGTGGTCGTCTGGCGCGTCGCCGAGTCGGCCAAGGCGGTCTTCGACGTCGACGACTACGAGCAGTTCGTCGGCATCCAGTCAGAGACGGCCCTGCGCGGCCTGGCCACGCGCTACCCGTACGACGCCAGCGGAGCCGACCGCCCGTCGCTACGCGAGAACCCGGACGAGCTCGCCACCGCACTCCGCGGCGAGCTCGAGCAGCGCCTCGAAGTAGCCGGCGTAGACGTGATAGAGGCGCGCCTAACGCACTTGGCCTACGCTCCGGAGATAGCGCAAGCCATGCTGCGCAGGCAGCAGGCGCAGGCCGTCGTCTCCGCCCGCCGCCTCATCGTGGAGGCCGCGGTCGGCATGGTGGAGGACGCGCTCAATGGGCTCTCGCAGCGCGGCGTCGTCGAACTGGACGACGACAAGCGCGCTGCCATGGCCAACAACCTCATGGTCGCCCTCACGAGTGAGCAAGGGGTCACGCCGATCGTCAACGCAGGCACGCTGTACGGGGGCTGAAAGGAACGCACATGACCAAGCACTTTAGAACCGCCGCCGGCGTGACCCTGGCACTGCTACTCGGCGCCGGCACTGGCCTAGCCCAGGGGGCCGCGCAAGGAGACGTGCAAGGAGGCGCGCTCACCTTCGACATGATCGTCGGCGGCGCCACCATCGGCCAGGCCGGCATGACTCTCACCCGCACCCCGGAGGGAACGACCTCGAACGGCTTCGCGAACGTGACGGGCACGCTGGACCTCCATGACGTCCTCGAGACGGGGCCGAACGGCGCCGCGACGAGCTATCACCTGACGGGCGCCGTGCAGGGCACGAACGTGACGATCGACGTGAAGTTCGGGGCGAGCAGCGCGGAGATGACGATAGAACAGGGCGGCAAGAGCCAATCGGTAACGTTGCCGCTGCCGGGCCCCGTCTACGTGCTCGACAACAACTTCATCGATGGCTTCCAGATTCTCGCAGACGAAGTGCTCAAGAGCGGCGCGGCTGGAACCTTCGACATCATCGTCCCGCAAGTGGCTATGTTCGGCAGCGCCGCGCTTGGCGCGCCCGCGGCGGCGAGCGTCACGGTCGGCGGGCAGGAGACGCCAGCGCAACGCCTCGACGGGGTGCTCAAGGCCGGCCCGCAGTCGATCGACTTCAGCCTCTACCTCGACGCCAACGGCAACATCTTGGTGCTGACCACCAGCCAGAACGTGCGCATGGAGCGCGCTAGCGCTGCTCAGGCGCCGGCGCCCGCCACTACGGCCGTACCGGAAGCCTTGGCCACGGCGGCCGCGTGCCTCGTCGAGCGCGACGTGAGCATCACGAGCACCGGCGCCACCTTGGTCGGCAAGCTCACCCTCCCGAAGGCGGCGGCAGACGGCAGTGAAGGTCCCGCCCCGACCCTCGTGCTGATCGCAGGCTCAGGCGCCGTCGACCTTGACGGCAACGCCCCGCCCCTGCTCACCAACAGCGGTTACAAGCAGCTCGCGTACGCCCTAGCCTGCCACGGTTACGGGGTGCTGCGCGCCTCGAAGCTGGGCATCAGCCCATCTACCGGCGACGGCAACGCCGTTACCCTCGACACCTACGCCCAGAACACCGCGGACTGGCTTGGCTTCCTCGCTACCCAGCCGGGGGTTGACGCTGCGCGCCTCGGCATCATCGGTCACTCCGAGGGCGGGTTGGTGGCGTTGTACGCCACCGCTCACGGCAAGGTCGCGCCACAGGCGCTGGTGCTCTTGGCCTCCCCAGGTAGGCCGCTCGACGTCCTGCTCCGCGAGCAACTCCTAGCGCGCGCGCAAGAGGGCGGGGCGACGACGGAGGCGCTCGCCACGCTCGGGCAGCAGATAGACGAGCTCATCGCCGCCGTGAACGCCTCTACCGGCGTCGCGCTGACCCCAACCCCTGAGCTCGAGAAGAACCCGCTCACTGCCATGTTCGCCCCCGCCGCGGGGCTACTGCGGAGCGAGTTCGGGGTGGAGCCCTCTGACCTAGCGCGCGCCGTGGCGGTACCCGTAGCCGTCCTCCAGGGCGAGAAGGACATCCAGGTGACCACCGTCGACGCCGAACTCATCGCCGCCGCCGCGCCTCACGCTGACCTGTTCCTGTTCGCGGACCTTACGCACAACCTCGTCGACACGGCCGGCCCGGCGCTCGGCATGCCGCTCCCAGGCGCGGACGCGGTCATCTCACCCACGGTCGTGCAAGTGATCGCCACCTACCTCGCTGGCAACCTGCGCGCACGCGGTGCGAACTCGCCTAGGTGAAGCAGTAGGCGGCGGTCACAGTGGCTGAGAAGAGGCGCTACCTCCTCAGGCTCGACGCCGAGATCCACGGCGCCATAGAGAAGTGGGCGGCCGACGACCTGCGCAGCGTCAACGCCCAGATCGAGTACCTGTTGACGGAGGCGCTGCGCAAGGCGAGCCGCCTGCCAGCCAAGCGCTCACCTGCCGCGCAGGCCGCCGACGCCGCGGACGGCGACGATAGCGCCGGCTAGCCGCCGCCCCTCAGGAAGCGCTGCACGTCGCGGTTATGCGCTGGCAGGTTCGTGTTCGGTCGGAACACGGGCACCCCACCCTCGCTGCCGTGAAGGAAGTAGAGGTAGGGAACGCCGGCGTCCGTCAAGCGCTGCGGCGACAGGACGGCAAGTAGGGCCTCCTGGCCAGGGTTACCGATGGGGCCCGCCGGGAGGCCAGGTCGCGTGTAGGTGTTCCACGGCGTGTCCTTCCGCAAGTCGCCAGCAACGGCACTCAAGTCGGGTAGTGCCTTGCCAAGGCCGTAAGCGACGGTCGGATCTGACTGCAGCAGCATGCCGTCGTCAAGGCGGTTGAGGAACACCCCAGCGATGATGGGCATCTCCTCGACCGAGGCGGCCTCCGCCTGCACCATGCTCGCCAAAGTCACCCAATCGTGAACGCTTAGGCCGGACTGGGCGAGGGCGTCGACCACTGGACCCGTCACCTCGGCCTCGAAACGCGCGACCATGGCGCCGAGCGCCTCGGAGGCCGTCGAATGCACCGGCAGGTCGTAACTAGCGGGGAAGAGGTAGCCCTCCAACGTGTCGTCCTTGGCCAGTCCGGGCGGCGCCAGCTCGCCAGGCGAGCGGACAAGGGCGGCGAGTTCCGGCTCCTCACCCAAGCCGTTGGCAGCTAGGCGCGCTACTACCGCGGTCGCGCGCCAACCTTCCGGCACGACGATGCGCACAGTGCGCGGCCGCCCGCCAGCCGCCAAGGCGTTAGCCAGCTCGCGACTGCTCATGCTTGGCGAGAGGTCGTAAAGCCCCTCGCCGACGCGCCTGTCGAGATCGGTGAACCGCAGTAGCAGCTCGAAGGCGAACCCCGAACGCACGAGACCGGCGTCATGCAGCGCTCCCGCCACACGCGCGCCACCCCAACCAGGGAGCACCTCGAACTCGACTTGCCTAGGGGTGGCGCTAACAGGTGACAGTGCGAAGCGCACGACCACCCACCCGGTGACCACGAGCACGAGGACGAGCAGCAGCGCCAACGCCAGCGCGCGACCGCGGCGCTTCGGGCGCGTGATGGCAGCTCCGTTCGGCTTGCTCGACTCGTCGCTCACCACTGCTCCTGCACGCGCCGAAGGTACGACTCCAAGATGAGTACTGCCGCCGCTTCGTCGAGGCGTCCCCTCTCCTGACGCCGGCCACGGGGCAAGTCGGAGGCCCCAACCTGGCGCTGAGCGATGCGCGTCGTAAGACGCTCGTCCTCGAACTCGACAACGGCGCCCGCCGCCGCGAGGGCGGCCGCGAAGCGCCTCACGCGTTCCGTCTGCAGCGACTCTGCGCCATCGAGGCGCAGCGGCAGACCGACGATCGCCGCGGCGGCGCCGTCAGCTGCCATGAGCTGCAAGATGGCTGGCACGTCCTTCTTGGTCCCTTGCCGTTCAAGCGCTCCGCGCCCGAACGCGAGGAGCGAACCGACCGCGCCCGACGCCAGGCCGATGCGGGCGTCGCCGACGTCGAGGCCGAGCAGGCGGGCGCCAGCGGCCAACGGCGTTGTGGCGCTCGGGTCGGTGGCGCTCAGACGGCCGCCTCTGCTGACGCGCGCACCCAACTCTCCAACACCAGCGCCACGCCATCCTCTAGGTTGCTCGCCGTCACCAGATCGGCCGCAGCCAGGGCCTCCGGTTCGGAGTTGCCCATCGCCACGCCAAGCCCGGCCCAGGCGAGCATGGCGCTGTCGTTATGTTGGTCACCGAACGCCGCCACCTCAGACGGTTCAACCTGCCACTCCTCGCACAGGTGCGCCAGCGCGGCGCCCTTGTTGACGAGCGGATGGTGCACCTCGAGCAGGAAAGGCAGGCTCCAGGTCGTGTAGAGCTCCAGGTCGTTCAGGGATTCCGCCAAGGCAGAGGGGTGAGCGTCGTCGTAGACGGCCAGTAGCTTGATGGGGCCGCCATCCATGAACCCCTCCAGCGGCCCGATCGCCACGGGTGGGCCGCCGCGGAAGAGGTGAGCGGCGTTGCCTGGATCCCCGGCCGGCAACTCCGCGTCTAGGTACCAACCGCGTGAGGTCTCGAGTGCGAGGGTGGCGCCCGGCGCCGCCGCCCGCAGGCGCTCGACGGCGGCCTGCGCCACCCCAAGGTCGAGCGCCCGCAGGAGCTGGAAGCGCTGCGCGTGCCAGATGGCGGCGCCGTTGTAGGCCACGATCGTGCTGGTGGCCGCTATCTGCTCGGCCACCGGCAGCGCCGTGCGCAGCGGCCTGCCTGTCGCGACGACGACGTGCGCGCCGAGTGAGCGGACGGCGTCGATGGCCGCGCGCGTGCGAGCCGTCACGACCTTTTCAGGGCCCAGCAGGGTGCCGTCGATGTCTACCGCGATCACGCGCGGCAACTTTGCGCCAGACGGCAGTCTTGGCGGCTGACCGGTGAACGGTTCGGGCCGCGACGCTGCCGAGGCGCCTGGTGTGACCACCGGTCGGCTCAACCTGCCGTCAGCGCGCCGCCGACCGCGGCAAGCGCCTGGCCAAGCAGCGCGGGGTCCTTGACTCCGGCTTGGGCCATGTCTGGCCGCCCGCCGCCACTGCCGCCGACGCTGGCCGCCGCCGCCCTGACTACTTTGCCAGCGTTCGCGCCGCGCGCCTGCGCCGCGGGCGAGACCTTGGCCACGAGCGCGCCGCCAGAACCGACGACGACCAGGTCGGCGCCGCTCTTGGAGAGCAGGGTGTCTGCGGCGTTGCGGAGCGCGTTGACGTCGAGACCGTCGAGCAAGGCGGTCAAGTACTTGAAGCCGCCGGCCTCGAGCACCTCGTTGCCCCCGCCCGCACTCGTCTGGGCGGCCGCCAAGCGGTCGCGCAAGCGCGAGGCCTCCTTCAGCGCCTCCTTGTGATCGGCTTGCAGCTTGGTGAGCCTCTCCTCCAACTGTTCCGGCCTGCCGCCAAGGTGAGCGGCGAGCCGCAACTGCGTCTGGCGCAGGTCCGCTACGTAGCGCATGGCGGAGCCCCCGACGCGCGCCTCGATGCGGCGCACGCCAGCCGAGACGGCCTCCTCGCTGATGATGACGAAGGCGCCAATCTGACCGGTGCGGTCGACGTGCGTGCCGCCGCACAACTCCGTCGAGACGCCGCCCATGCTGACCATGCGCACGTTCTCGCCGTACTTCTCGCCGAACAGCATCATGGCGCCTGCACCGCGTGCCTCCGCGATCGGCACGACCCGCCAATCGACGGGTAGGTCAGATTGCACCCAGCGGTTGACCAGCGTCTCGATCTCGAGCTGCTGTTCCGCTGTCACGGCGTGCGGGTGCGAGAAGTCGAAGCGCAAGCGATCGGGCGCCACCAGCGAGCCCGCCTGGGCGACGTGCGTGCCTAGCACCGCGCGCAAGGCGGCGTGCAGTAGGTGCGTGGCAGAGTGATGCTTCTCCGTCTCGCGCCGCGCGGGATCGACCGTGGCGGTGACGGCCTGGTTGGCGTTCAGCGTGCCTCGCGCTACTCGCACGCGCTGCAGCGTCAGGCCCTGCCGCGACTTGCTCGTGGCGGACACGATGGCCTTACCGCCGGGCCAGACGAGCACGCCCGTGTCGCCCACTTGGCCACCGCCCTCAGGATAGAAGGGGGTGCGGTCGAGTACGACGGTGCCGACCTCGCCCTCAGTGAAGGACTCGAGCTCGCGCGCGTCATCGCCTTGCGTAACGAGCGCAACAACCCGCGCTTCCGCCTGCTCGGCGGTGTAACCAAGGAAGACCGTCTCGCCAGCGCGCTCCGCGACCTTACCGAGCGCGTCGCTCGTGGCCGTGAACAGTGCCTTGCCGCCTGCCGTGCCGCGCGAGAGGTCGCGCGCGTGCTCGCGGGCGGCTTCGTAGCCTTCGGCGTCGACCGCCACGCCGCGCTCGGCGGCCATCTCGCTCGTGAGGTCGAGTGGGAAGCCGTACGTTTGCCATAGGTCGAAGGCGACTGCGCCGGGAAGCAGCGGCCCGGCCAGTTCGTCTAGGAGGGCGCCAACGCGCTGGATGCCAGCCTCGAGCGTGCGAAGGAACTGCTCCTCCTCTGCGTGAATGATGCCCTTCACGCGCTCCGCTCCGTCCTTGACCTCCGGGTAGGCGGCGCCCATCGACTCGACGACCTGATCGACGAGCGTGTACAGGACGGGCTCGCGGAGACCTAGGAGCCACGCGTGGCGCGAGGCGCGGCGCGTGAGCATCTTCACGACGTAGCCGGCGCCGTCGTTGGCCGGCATGACGCCGTCCGTGATGGCGAAGGTCACGGCGCGCACGTGATCCGCGATGACCCTATGCGACACGGAGCTCGGGCCGGCGTAAGGCGAGCCGGAGAGCGCAGCTACGCGCCTGATGGTCGGCTGGAAGAGCTCGGTCGCGTAAGCGTCCTCCTTGCCCGTTAGCACGGCCACGAGACGCTCGAAGCCAAGGCCCGTGTCGATGTTCTGCTGCGGCAGCGGCTCCAGGTGGCCGCCGTCTTGGCGGTCGAACTGCGTGAACACGAGGTTCCAGAACTCGATGTAGCGGTCGCCCGAACCCGTGTTCGGTCCCACTTCCGTGTCCGTGCCGAAGCTCGGCCCGCGGTCGTAGAAGATCTCGGAGCACGGCCCGCAAGGCCCGTTCGGGCCTTTACTGACGGCGTTCGCCGGCCAGAAGTTCTCGTCCTCACCCCAGCGGCTGATGCGCGCCTCAGGCACACCGACCTGGTCGCGCCAGATGGCGTAGGCGTCGTCGTCATCGTCGTAAACGGTGACGTACAAGCGCTCCTTGTCGAGCCCCATGTACTCCTGCGAGGTGGCGAACTCCCACGCCCACGCCGCCGCCTCAGGCTTGAAGTAGTCGCCAAAGGAGAAGTTGCCGAGCATCTCGAAGAACGAGTGGTGCCGCAACGTGCGCCCGACGTTCTCGATGTCGTTGATCCGCAGGCACTTCTGGGCCGTGGTGACGCGGTGCCAAGTGCCATCGTGACCAGCGAACTTGGGAGTAGCGCCGAGGAAGTACGGCTTGAACTGCACCATGCCAGCGCTGTTGAACATCAGCGTCGGGTCGTCGCTCTTGAGCGGCGCCGAGCCGAGTATCAGGTGTCCGCGAGACTGGAAGAAGCGCAAGTACCTCTCGCGCAAGTCGTTGATCTGTTCGATGCCGTCTACCACGTGGTGCCTCCGAGCGTACCGGAGGGTAAGTATACCGACTGCTCACGAGCGCGGCCTTGGTGCCGAGACGCCTGGTGGCCGAGCGGCGCCCTGAACGGCGCGGTACTCTGCGCGCTACATGCGCACCCCGAGACTAGCTCCCCGCTACGCCGTGCTCTGGTTCAGCTTCGCGAGCTTCGCACTGATCGGCGCCCTGCAGGCGCTCTACGGCCCGTCGTTCCCCATGCTGAGGGAGCGCTTCTCCATCGGGGTCGAGCAGGTGAGCATCGTCGTGAGCGCGCAGTTCATCGGGTCGTTCCTCGGCATCATCGCCTCTGGGCTCCTCCTGCGCGCATTGGGCTACAGGCGCGCCCTTGTCATCGCCGCCGCCGGCTTCGTGGCAGGCGTGGCTGCTATCGGTCTCGCTCCGACTTGGGGCATGGTGCTTGCTGGCGCCGTGCTCGCCGGGGCCGGCGCTGGGCTGCTGAACGTGTCCTGTAACCTCATGGTGGCCGTCAGCTTCCGCCCGAAGGCGGCCCCCGCCCTCAACCTCATCAACGCGGTGTTCGGCGTCGGCGCCGTGATCGGCCCACTCCTCGTGACGGCGTTGGAGCCGCGCTTCGCGCTGCCGTTCCTCATCCTCGGCGCAGGGGGGCTTATCCTCCTGCCCTGGGCCCTACGCTTGCCGGTGCCTGAGGTGGCGCTCCGTGACCGCGGCGCCGCGCCCCTCGCGCTCGTCAACCTGGGCGCTTTCGTGCTCCTCTACATCTTCTACGTCTCCGTCGAAGTGGGGGTAACGTCGTGGGAGACGGAGTACCTCAACCCGCACTTCGGCGCCAGCGCCGCTGCTTACACGTCGCTCTACTGGCTGGCCATCACGGTGGGGCGGGTCCTGGCAGCGCCGCTCTCGGCACGGCTCCGGTCTCACCAGTTCGTCCTCTACGCCAGCGCCGCCACGCTCCTCTTCATGGTGGCTGCGCACCGCGTCGAGTCTGCGCCGGTGGCGTTCCTCCTCGTCGGGCTTAGCCTCTCACCCATCTTCCCGACAGCCCTCGCTTGGCTAACCGAGGTCTTCCCGGAGCGCTCGGAGCAGGTGACACCCATCGTGGTGGCTGGCGCCAACCTCGGCCCAGCGCTGACCGCGCCGCTCATCGGCCGCATAGTTCAGGTAGAGGGGGCGGCCGTCATCCCTACCGCGCTGTCTGGTTTGGCTCTGGCGTTACTCGTGGTAGTGGCCTTGCTGTGGTCGCGGACCCGAAGTCGAGCCGGATGAGCGAGAACGCGACGACCAGTACGGGGCCGATGCTCGTGATGGCTGTCGCGTAAAGCACCCACGGTCCGGCCAACGCGCTGGGCCACACGGGCGTGAGGGTTACGAGGGCGCCGAGCATCATGGCTACGGCAGCCACGAACGCCCAAGCACCTCGGAACGTGCTGGCGCCCAGGGTCACGCGCATGGCGTAGATGAGCCCAAGGCTGACGGCGCCGAGCAGGAAGGCGTGGAGGAAGAACACGTGCAGCGGCACGGCGAACAGCCACTCCCGCGCGGCTGGCACCGCGCCGGAGAACTCGACGACGCCCTTGATGGCGATGAGCGCAAGCGCCAGCTGCCGCAGCCACAGGGTCGCGCCGCTTAGCTGAGCTGGCCGCGGCTCAGCCGGCGGCCACACGGCGTGCACGAGCACGAGCCAGACGAGGGCGGCCACCGTGCTGGCGCTGGCGTCCGCGCCACCCGCCCAGGCCCAGCCGAGCCCGGCCACTGCGAAACGCGCCGCGCTGCGCACTGCGATCGCTGCCACCAACGCCCACACGAGCAACCCGATGGGGCGGCGCGCAAGGCGCCTTTGCGCTCCATGCCAGGCGGCGAGCCCCACTATGGCGAGTCCGAACCAGCCGTCAGCGAAGGCGGTAAGGAACCAGTCAACGAGCGCGAGCATCAGCGGGCGCTGCACTTGCCCCGTGGCGCCTAGCATCGCCAGCCCGCCGATGGCGACGGTAGCCACGACGAGCAGGGCGACGGCACCGTCGAAGAGCCGCAGGACGGGCCAGCGCTTCACGCGCCAAGTCGCCGCGACGTACAAGGCGACGAACAAGTACCAAGCGATGCCGTTGGCACCAGACGCGAACATCGAGATGGGCAGCGGCTTGCCGCCACCCAGGCTCAACAGGTGGTAGCCGGTCTTGAGGAACGGTAGATAGGTTAGGAGCCCACCGAAGACGGCCAGGGCCGCGGCGAGTCCGAACCCTTTCGTCCGCAGCCCGCGGCCACTCAGATGCGCCCCAACCAGCAGCATCAGCGGCGGCGTGATCCACGAGAAGAACATCAGGTGCGAGTGCGCGTGTCTGATGTATTCCAGCACGCCCGGTAGGCGGTAGATCAGGGAGAAGCGGTAGTACGTGCCGGTGCTGGCGGCTAGTACGAAACTAGCCATGCTCACGCCCCACACCCAACGGGCCCGCACGATTACTGCTCTGGCATCTTGAGGAGGCGCCTTAGCTCGGCGAGGAACTCCGCCTCTCCGGCGCTGACACGCGGGCGGAACAGGCCGCCAGATGCGTGAGACACGTGCCGCGCCAAGTCGTAGAGGAAGACCTTGAACTCGTCGCCCTCGGCGTCGTCCTTTACGAGTTCGCCGACCTCGGCAAGGCGCTTGAGGAGGCGTTCACGCGTAAGTGGCTCCTCGCTAGCGGTGTAGTCAGGCGCTTCCGTGCGTTGGAACACGGCGCTCACGAGGCCGTTGTGCGCGTACTTGCGCTGCGCGTCGTAGAGGTAGCGGCCAGCGGCGAGGATCTCGCGGTAGTAGGCCACGACGCCAGTCCTGTCCGACGCGACGGTGGCTAACAGGACCTCGGCGGCTGCGTCGAGGAGGCTGTCCCGGGTGGCTTCGGGGTAATCGCTCATCACGCCGATCATGCCACGCGCTGGGGCCCCCGATCGTCCCAGCGCGAGCATGGCGGGAGTCGGCGCTCAGACCAGGCGGCGCCTGATGTTCGAACTGATGGCGTCGACGACGATGATGAACACCACGATGACGATGATGAACATCGAGACTTCAGCCCAGCGCCTGAACTGCAGTCGCTGAATGAGGGGCAGACCGATGCCGCCCGCGCCGACCATGCCGAGCACCGCGGCGGACCGCAAGTTGATCTCGAAGCGGTAAAGCACGTTGGACGCGAACTCTGGGAGCACCTGGGGCACGACCGCGAAGAGGAACGTGTGGAGCTGGTTCCCGCCTGCGGCCCTGATGGCCTCCATCGGGCCCTGATCGATGCCCTCGATGACGTCGGAGAACACCTTGCCGAGGTAACCGATCGAGTGGATGCCCATCGCCATGATGCCCGCCGTTGGCCCTGGGCCCGCCGCGGCAACGAAGATCACGGCCAGCACGATCTCAGGGAACGTGCGCACGGCCACCAGCACGGCCTTGCCAGGCAGCGCCCAGCGCGTGCCGCCCAAGAGGTTGCCGGCTGCAAGGAACGACATGGGGAACGCGAGAACGGCGCCGAGGATGGTGCCGAGGATGGCCATGAAGAACGTGGTGACCATCGAGTTCCACGCGAGCTCGAAGACGCTCGTCTCCGGCCGCACCAGGCCGCGAAGCAGCGGCATGGCGTTGCGCTGCAGGCCGCTAAGGACACGCGACCAGGTCGGCAAGTTCATCGTCACCAACGCGAGGACGAAGAGTGCGACGAGGAGGGCAGCGCCGATGATCAAGAGGCTGCGGTTGCGGCGCACGCTCGCGGGCGCGCGCGGGATGTCTGTCGGGGGAGTCTGTAAGGTCTTGACCATGTTGCTAGATGAGCCGCGAGCGGGCCCAGACGCTGAACCCGTCGATGAGGAGGACGACAAGGAAGATCACGACGATGAGGGCGCCTAGGCCGGTGTAGTCGAAGAAGTTCAGGTAGCGCTGCAGCAGAACGCCGATGCCTCCGGCGCCGACGAAGCCGATGACCACGCTGGCGCGCACGTTGATCTCGAAAACGTAGAGGATGAAGGAGACCATGGTGGCAGCTACCTGCGGGACGACGGCGAAGACGATGGTGCGGTTACGTCCCGCCCCGACCGCCCGCAACGCCTCGAGCGGGCCGGGATCGATCGACTCGACCGTCTCCGACCCGAGCTTGGCGAGCACGCCGATGGAGAAGAGCGTAAGGGCCACCACGCCTGGCAGCGCCCCGAGTCCGAGTACGGCCACGAACAGCGCCGCCCACAAGAGGTCCGGAATGCTGCGCAGGACGGTCAACAGGGTGCGCGCCACCCACATGCTGATGGGGTCGATCGCCGTGTTGGCTGAAGCGAGGAAGATGAGCGGGATGGCGATGAGGCTGCCAACGACGGTGGCTACGTAAGCGATCTGGATGGTCTGCAGTAGCGGCGACCAGATCTGAGGCAGCGCGGTGAAGTCTGGCGCCATGCGCCCGAAGAAGCGGAAGAAGTCGGCCGCCCCCGTGAAGAGCGCGGGCAAGTTGAACTTCGTCGCCCTGAAGGCGAACAAGATGAGCACGGCAAAGACCGCCAGCGTGCCCCAGCTCTTGAGGCGCCTGGCAGCCTGCGGGCGCGCGCTGTCTTGGCTAGACACCCCGGAGGTCCTTGTCGTCGATGGGGCGACCGTAGATGTCCTCGAAGGCGGCGTCCGTCGCCTCGTCAGGCGTGCCGTCGAACACGACGAGGCCGTCGCGCATGCCGATGATGCGGTCTGCGTAGTCGCGGGCCATGTCGATGAAGTGCAGGTTCACCAGTGTCGTTATGCCGTCCTCCCTAGCGATGCGCTTGAGGTCAGACATGACGGCGTGCGAGGTGGGCGGGTCGAGGCTGGCGACGGGCTCGTCGGCGAGCATGACGGTCGGTCGTTGCGCCAGGGCGCGGGCGATGCCAACTCGCTGCTGCTGGCCGCCAGAGAGCGCGTCTGCCCTCACGTAGGCCTTCTCCGGGATCCCAACGCGCCGCAGGCAGTCGTGCGCGTAGGCGAGGTCCTCGCGTGGAAACGCGCCCAGCACGCCACGCCACGCTGGTAGGTCGCCGAGGCGACCAGCTAGCACGTTGCGGATGACGCTAGAGCGCTTCACCAGGTTGAAGGTCTGGAAGATCATGCCGATGTCTGAGCGCGCACGCCTAAGCGCCTGGCCGCGCGCGGCCGTGACGTTGGTGCCAGCCACGGTCACGTGGCCGGTCGACGGCGCGACCAGGTTGTTGACGGTGCGGATGAGGGTAGATTTACCCGCGCCCGACAAGCCGACGACAACGACGAACTGACCCTGAGGGACTTGCAGACTCACGCCCTTGAGGGCCTTGAGTCCAGTCTTGTAGATGACTTCGACGTTTTCGAACTCGATATGTGCCACGACGGGACAACGCTACACGGAAACGGGCGACCAGGGATAGACCCGGCCGCCCGCAATCTGTGAACTAGGCGCCAGAGCGCCCGAGAACTACCGCTGGAAGGTCTTGGAGACCTCGCGGACGATGTCGTACGCGGACGCGTCAACGCGAGCGAAGTCGGTCACGTTGAAGAGCGTCTTGGTGAGTTCCTTGCCTTCCGGCGTGCTGGCGATGTCGATGAGCGCGTCTGCGATCTGGTCGACGAGTTGCGGGTCGAGACCCTTGCGCACGACGGCGCCGTCGTTCGGGATGTAATCGGAGTAACCGAGGATGCACACGACGTCCTTGACGTCTGGGTACTCGGCCTCGATGGTCTCGCGGCCGTCGGAGCCTGGGCTGCCACCGAAGGTAACGGAAACGTCGACGTCACCGTTGTAGACGGCGAGGGCGGACGCATCGTGCGAGCCGGCGAAGATGGAGGTCATCTCCGTGTCAGGGTCGATGCCGTACGTGTTCTTGAGGGTGACGTACGGGAACTGGTAACCGGAAGCGGAGCCCGGATCGACGAAGGCGATGGTCTTGCCGCGGAGCTGCTCGAAGGTCGTGATGCCGCTGTCGCAACGCACGTTGAACTGGGCGCGGTACGCGGTGGCGCCTTGACGCACGGAGGCCAGGATGACCTGGGCGCCGTAGTTGTCGACGGCCTGAACGAGGGCGGCTGGCCCGAAGAGCCCGATGTCGACGCGACCGGTGCCGACGGCTTCTACGAGGCCGACGAAGTTGGTCGAAACGAAGGTCTCGACGGGGATGAGGAGGCGCTCGGAGAGCATGGCGGCGATCGGGTCAAGGCTATCGACGATGGTGTCGGCCTCGCGGCTAGGAACCATGCCCAAGATGAGCTTGGCAGGTACGTCGCCTTGTGCGCTGGCGGTGCCCATGAAGAGCGTGGCGCCTAGCACGACGGCAATAAGGGTTGAGAACAGTCGCTTCAAGTGGTTTCCTCCGACGTTCGTAATCGAGGCGTAACGCGGTGAGCGGACCGCCCGCTTCGCCGTGTTCGTGCCTGCGCGGGAGCAAGAGTAGCACGGGCGCGCGCGCCGTTACATCACTCTTTGTTAAGAGTCTCACACAGCCCGATGGTTGCGGCCAGCACGCTGTTACGTGACCCCGATGCTGGCTAACGCCGCCCTGGTGGCAGCGGCCGCGCACCCGTTCCAACGGCCACGGCTGCGGCTACTAGCGCATCGGTCGACGAGATGAGCGGAACGCCAACTCCGGCGGCTGCTAGGTCGCTCGAGCGCAGCACGAGGGGGACTTCTGTGCAGCCAGCGACGATGGCCGCCGCGCCGTCCGCCACCAGCTCTGTGGCCAACGCCAGCATCGCCGCGCGCACGTCCTCACCCACCTCGCCCCCCTTTACGCGGTAGAGGAGGTCCATGAAACGGGCCCGGCTCTCGCCGCTTGGCTCGCTTACGCTCACGCCGCGCCCGAGGAACGCCGTGGCGTAGAGGCGGGCGTCTTGCGCCCCTGCGGCCGCGAGGACGCCCACCCGCGTCGCGCCGGGCGCCGCGGCCAAGGTAGCAGCGACCGTCTCGTCGATGATGCTGACCAGCGGCGCCCGCACCGCCTCCACGATGTCGTCGGCGTAGGCGTGGGCCGTGTTGCACACCATGAACAGGACTTCGGCCCCGGCGGCCTCCAGGCGTCTCGCCATGTCGGCGAGCCGCGGCCCTGGGCTGGGGCCGACTCCCGCCACCGCCTCGTTGCGGTTGGGTACGCGCGGGTCGGAGAGCAGCACGAGGTGGAGGTGGTCGCTGTCGCCGCGGGCCGGCGTTGCCGCCACGACCTTGGCGTAGAAATCGACGCTGGCAGCCGGCCCGAGTCCGCCGATGATGCCGAGCACTGGCCGGCGCCCCTGCATCAACCGACCAGCACGTCCTGGTAGGCGTACAGCGCCGGGCTGCCGCCCGTATGGAGGAAGACGACGTTGTCGTGCCGCTCGAACGCACCGCTGCGCACGAGGTCGATGAGCCCAGCCGCCGCCTTGCCTGAGTAGACGGGGTCGAGGAGCACACCCTCGAAGCGCGCGAACAGCTTCACGGCCTCGACCATGCCCGGAGTAGGGATGGAGTAGCCGCCGCCGACGTAACCGTCCAGCACCTCGATGTCGGCCGCCGTCGGGAGCCGCTCGGAGCCAGCCAGTTCCGCCGTGGCGCGGGCCAGACCGAGGATCTTCTCTTCCTGCGGCGCCTTCGGCGCACGCACGCTGATGCCAGTGACGGGTACGCCAGCGCTCGTACCAGTCAGGCCAGCCACCACGCCGGAGTGCGTGCCGCCGCTGCCGCTGGCCGTCACGAGGCGCGTGACGTTCAAGCCGAGGTCGAACGCCTGCTGCATCAGCTCCTGGGCGCACGCTACGTAGCCGAGCGCGCCTAGTGGGTTGGAACCGCCGCCAGGGATGACGTACGCCTTGCGCCCGAGAGCTGCCACCTCGCCCGCCACCACCTGCATGGCCGCGTTCAAGTCGGTGCCTGCCGGCACGACCGTCACGGCCTCTACCCCCAGTAGGTTGAAGAGGAAGTTGTTGCCGCTCGCCTGCACGTCGTAGCTGTTCGGCACGCGCTCCTCGAGCACGAGGCGGCACGAGAGCCCCTCGTGGACGGCGGCGGCGAGCGTCAAGCGGCAGTGATTCGACTGCACGGCGCCGGTAGTCACCAACGTGTCAGCGCCCTGCTCCAAGGCGTCAGCTACCAGGAACTCGAGCTTGCGGGTCTTGTTCCCGCCAGCTGCCAGTCCAAGGAGGTCGTCGCGCTTGAGCCATAAGTTCGGGCCGCCAAGGTGCGCGCTAAGGCGCGGGAGAGGCTCGAGAGGCGTTGGGCCTTGGGTGTAGTGGCGACGGGGGAAACGAGAGAGTTGCATGCTGCATCATAAGTGCCGAACGCGGCGCCACAGCACCCGCCAGGGCTGGAAAAACACAGAGGGGGTATGCTCACGCATCGCGCTTGGCACGCGCTCCCGCGTCACGCGTCTCGAGGAGAGTAGGCATGACCATCTCACTGCATGAAGCCACGCTAGCAGCGGCTCAGCCAGGGGCCGGTGCCTTCGCGCCGCTGGCGCGCAACGAAGGTATGGCGCTTGAACTCGATTGGGTCGAGGGCGTGCGCGTCAACCGCAGCGCCGTCGAACGCCGCGCGGCCACGCTCACCACGCGGCGCAGCGTCAAGAAGGAGTGGCAGGCAGCTTGGCTGCTCAAGGCCATCACCCTCATCGACCTGACGACCCTGGCTGGCGACGACACCGTCGGCCGCGTTAGGCGCCTGTGCGCCAAGGCCGTCCAGCCCGTCCGCCACGACCTGCTCGAAGACCTCGGCATGAGCGGCGTGCGCATCACCACCGGCGCAGTGTGCGTTTACCACGACATGGTTCCCGCCGCGGTAGCGGCCCTGCGCGGCAGCGGCGTGCCCGTTGCCGCCGTCTCGACCGGTTTCCCCGCTGGCCTGTCGCCCCTGGACACCCGCGTCGAAGAGATCCGCCGCTCGGTAGCTGAAGGGGCGGACGAGATCGACATCGTCATCTCCCGCCGCCTCGCGCTCGCGCACGACTGGGAGGCGCTTTACGACGAGCTGCTCCTCTTCCGCGAGGCTTGCGGGCCAGCGCACATGAAGGCCATCCTCGCGACCGGCGAGTTGGGCACGCTCCGCAACGTCTACAGCGCAAGCCTGGTTGCCATGATGGCCGGCGCTGACTTCATCAAGACCTCGACGGGCAAGGAGACCGAGAACGCGACCCTGCCAGTCAGCCTGGTGATGACCCGCGCCATCCGCGAGTATCACGAGCGCAGCGGCTACGCCGTCGGCTTCAAGCCGGCCGGTGGGCTGCGCACCGCCAAGGACGCCCTCAACTGGCTCGTGCTCATGAAAGAGGAGCTTGGCCGGCGCTGGCTCGAGCCTGACCTCTTTCGCATGGGCGCCAGTTCGCTCCTCGCGGACATCGAACGTCAACTCGAGCACCACGTAACGGGCCGTTACTCCGCCACCTACCGCCACCCCCTCGGCTGATGGGGTTCGCGAGCACAAGGAGCCTCCGAGCATGAGCATCAAGGAGATCTTCGAGACCCTGGATTACGGTCCAGCACCTGAGGCCACCGACGTCGCGAGCGACTGGCTGGAACGCCACGGTAGACGCTTCGGGCACTTCATCGGCGGGCGCTTCGTCAAGCCTGCTGGGGGAGAGACGTTCGCCACCTACCACCCTGGCGACGCGCGCGAACTAGCACAAGTTGCGCAGGGCGACGAGCGCGACGTAGCCAAGGCAGTCAAGGCCGCCCGCGCTGCGCAGGGCGCCTGGCAGGAGCTGGGCGGCCATGAACGCGCCCGTTACCTCTACGCCGTCGCGCGGCACGTGCAGAAGCACGCGCGGCTACTGGCAGTCCTCGAGGCGCTCGACAACGGCAAGCCCATCCGCGAGACGCGCGACCTCGACGTGCCGCTCGTGGCGCGCCACTTCTACCACCACGCTGGTTGGGCGCAACTCCTGGAGAGCGAGTTCCCCGCCTACACCGCCGTTGGCGTGTGCGCGCAGATCATCCCATGGAACTTCCCGCTACTCATGCTCGCCTGGAAGGTAGCTCCGGCGCTTGCCGCAGGCAACACCGTGGTCCTCAAGCCGGCCGAGTTCACGCCGCTAACAGCGCTGCTCTTCGCCGAACTGGCCGCCGAGGTCGGGCTGCCAGCAGGGGTCTTCAACGTCGTGACCGGCGATGGTCGCACTGGTGCCGCCCTCGTTGACGCGGAGGGTATCGACAAGGTCGCGTTCACCGGCTCGACCGAGGTCGGGCGCAGCATCCGCAAGGCAACCGCTGGCCGCGGCTTGAAGCTCTCGCTCGAGCTGGGCGGCAAGTCGCCGTTCATCGTGTTCGACGATGCCGACATAGACAGCGCGGTCGAGGGCGTCGTCGACGCCATCTGGTTCAACCAGGGGCAAGTCTGCTGCGCAGGCAGCAGGCTGCTCGTGCAGGAGAGCGTGGCCGCGCGGCTAGAGGCCAAGCTCATCGCGCGCATGGAGTCGCTGCGCGAGGGTCCGCCCCTCGACAAGGGCATCGACATCGGCGCCATCATCGCGCCGGTGCAGCTCTCCAAGATCGAGCGCCTCGTGGCCCAGGGCCGTGAGGAGGGCGCGCGCTGCTACCAACCCAGTTGGAGCGCCCCGAAGGACGGTTGGTACTACCCCCCGACGCTCTTCACCGACGTCTCCCCAGCCGCCACCATCGCCCAGGAGGAGATCTTCGGGCCCGTGATCGTCAGCATGACGTTCCGCACGCCGGCAGAGGCCGTCGAACTGGCCAACGACACGCGCTACGGCCTTGCCGCCAGCGTGTGGACCGAGAACGTCAACCTCGCCCTCGACATCGCGCCCCGCCTGAAGGCGGGCGTGGTGTGGGTCAACTGCACGAACCAGTTCGACGCTGCCGCTGGCTTCGGTGGCTACCGCGAGAGCGGCTTCGGGCGCGAGGGCGGCCGCGAAGGCATGTTCGAGTACCTCAAGCCGCGGTACGAAGGTGGTTTGACGCGCTACGCCGCCACCGACCTGGCGGACCCCGCCGCCGCGGCGGACATCACCGCCGGCCTGGATGAGGCGACCGCGCCGCTAGGCATCGACCGCACCCCGAAGCTCTACATCGGAGGTAAGCAGAAGCGCCCAGACGGCAATTACGCCTATCCAGTGGTCAGCGCCACGGGCGTCCGCGTCGGCGACGCGCCGCTCGGCAACCGCAAGGACGTGCGTGACGCCGTCGAGGCGGCCGTCAAGGGCACTGCCTGGACCAAGGCCACGGCCCACGGCCGCGCGCAAGTCCTCTACTACGTGGCTGAGAACCTCAGCGCGCGCGCGCCCGAGTTCGAGGCGCGCGTCCGCAGCCTGACCGGCGTCACGCGCCGCGCGGCCGCGCGCGAGGTAAGCAAGAGCGTCGAGCGCCTCTTCTCGGCCGCGGCGTACGCTGACAAGTACGACGGCAGCGTGCACCCCACGCCCATGCGCAACGTCACGCTGGCCATGAACGAGCCTTTCGACGTCCTCGCCATCGTTTGCCCTGACGAAGCGCCGCTGCTGGCTTTCGTTTCCCTGGTAGCGCCCGCGCTGGCCATGGGCAACCGCGTGGTGGCCGTGCCTAGCGCGCGCTGGCCGCTCCTCGCCACCGACCTCTACCAAGTGTTCGACACCTCAGACGTGCCTGGCGGCGCGATCAACATCGTCACCGGCGTGCGCGACGAGCTCGCGCAGGTCCTGGCGAGGCACGACGCGGTGGAGGCCATGTGGTACCTGGGCTCCGCCGCCGGCAGCGCCATGGTCGAACGCGAGAGCGCAGGCAACCTCAAGGCCACCTGGGTGAACAGCGGCAAGCAGCGCGATTGGTACGACGACGCGCAGGCGGCGGGCCCCGAGCTCCTGCGCCGCGCGACGCGCGTGAAGAACGTCTGGGTCCCGTATGGCGAGTGATCGCGCTGCCTTCCTCGGCGGGCTTAGCGATCAACTAGCCGAGCTGCGCGCGGAAGGCCTCTACAAGGGCGAGCGCATCATCGCCTCGCAGCAGCAGGCGCTCATCGAGGTGGCGGAGGGCGGCGCCAGGCGCGAGGTTCTCAACCTGTGCGCGAACAACTACCTCGGGCTGGCGAACCACCCGGACGTCATCCGCGCCGCGCAACGCGGCCTCGATGAACGCGGTTTCGGGGTGGCGTCCGTGCGCTTCATCTGCGGCACGCAAGACATCCACAAGGAACTCGAGGCCCGCCTCAGCGCCTTCCTCGGCACGGACGACACCATCCTCTACTCCTCGTGCTTCGACGCCAATGGCGGCCTCTTCGAGACCCTCCTCGGTGAGGGGGACGCCATCATCTCCGACTCCCTCAACCACGCGAGCATCATCGACGGTGTGCGGCTGTCGAAGGCCGCCCGCTACCGTTACGCCAACAACGACATGGCCGACCTCGAGCGTCAACTGCAGGCCGCCGTCGCTGCGGGCGCACGCTACAAACTCATCGCCACGGACGGTGTGTTCTCGATGGACGGCATCATCGCCGACCTAGAGGCCATCTGCGACTTGGCCGATGAGTACGACGCTCTCGTCATGGTCGACGACAGCCACGCCACCGGATTCACGGGCGAGGCGGGTCGCGGGTCTCACGAGGAGCGCGGGGTCATGGGGCGCGTCGACATCCTGACCGGCACCCTCGGCAAGGCCCTCGGCGGCGCTTCTGGTGGTTACACGAGCGGTCGTAAGGAGATCGTGGCGTGGTTGCGGCAGCGCAGCAGGCCTTACCTGTTCTCCAACTCGTTGGCGCCGAGCGTGGTTGCCGCTTCGTTGCAGGTCCTCGACATGCTCGAGGACGGCGCAGAGTTGCGCGAGCGGCTACGCGCCAACGCTAGCTACTTCCGTGGCGCCATGACCGCCGCTGGTTTCACGCTGGTTGGGGAGGGCCACCCCATCATCCCGGTCATGCTCGGCGACGCCGCGCTGGCTGGCCGCATGGCTGAGCGCTTGCTTGACCTCGGCATCTACGTCGTGGCCTTCTCGTTCCCCGTGGTTCCGCGCGGCGCGGCGCGCATTCGTACCCAGATGTCTGCCGCCCACACGCGGGACCAACTCGAGCACGCCGTCGCTGCGTTCACGCAGGTGGGTAAGGAACTAGGCGCCATCTGAGCGCGCACATGCCGGGAGGAAACCGAAAGTCATGAGAGCCTTGTCAAAGCTCGAGGCGCGCGAGGGTATCTGGCGCGTGGACGCCCCTGAACCAACGCCGGGCCCCAACGACCTGCTGATCCGCATCTCAAAGACCAGCCTCTGCGGCACCGACGTGCACATCTACAACTGGGACGCCTGGTCGCAGCGCACCGTTCCGGTGCCGATGATCACCGGCCACGAGTGGGTGGGAGTGGTCGCGGGCGTTGGCTCGGAGGTGCGCGGTTTCGCGCCTGGCGACCGCGTTAGCGGTGAAGGCCACATCACCTGCGGTTACTGCCGCAACTGCCGCGCTGGGCGCAGGCACCTGTGCCGCAACACCATCGGGCTCGGCGTGCAGCGCCAAGGCGCCTTCGCCGACTACCTAGTCCTCCCCGCGTTCAACGCCTTCAAGCTGCCGGACGCCATCGATGACGAGGTCGGCGCCATCCTCGATCCGCTCGGTAACGCCGTCCACACCGCCCTGACATACGACCTGGTCGGCGAGGACGTGCTGATCACTGGCGCCGGGCCGATCGGCCTCATGGCCTCGGCGGTGGCGCGCTTCGTCGGGGCGCGAAACATCGTCATCACCGACGTGAACCCTGCGCGGCTGGCCATGGCGCAGCGCATGGGCGCCACTATTGGGGTCAACGTCGCCGACCCCGCCAGCGACCTGCATGACGTGATGGCGTCGCTAGGCATGCGCGAGGGGTTCGACGTAGCGCTCGAGATGTCGGGCGCTGCCGCGGCTTACTCGCAGATCCTCGACACCATCATCCACGGCGGCAAGGTCGCGCTGCTTGGCATTCCGTCCGTCGATATCGCCATCGATTGGAACCAAGTGATCTTCAAGGGCCTGAACCTCCACGGCATCTACGGCCGCCAGATGTTCGAGACCTGGTACAAGATGAGCAACTTGCTGCAGGCCGGACTAGACGTAACGCCCGTCATCACGCACCACTTCGCGGCCGAGGAGTTCCAGCAGGCCTTCGACGTCATGCGCGCCGGCGCGTCTGGCAAGGTCTTGCTCGACTGGGCATGAAGCTGGCAGCTGGCCTCCGCTTCACTACTGGGGCGTGAGCGTGAACCCAGAAGCCGCCGCGGTGAAGGCGCTCGTTTACCTCGGCCTCATGCTGCTGGTAGGCGGCGCAGTCACCACGACGTGGCTAGCGCGTGGCAGCGTCCGCGGTGGCAACAGGCGCCTCGTGACGTGGCTCGTCATCGTCGGCGCCCTCGCCCTGGTCGCGGCGTCACTGTTAGAGGTAGTTACGGTGCTGCATGACGTGCTTGGGCGTGTAGACGGGGCGCTAGTCGGAAGGTACCTCTGGTCGACGCAGCACGGGCAGGTCGTAAGGCAGCGAGCCGTGCTGGCGCCCATCGTCGCCAGCGCCACCGCCGCGTTAGCTTGGTGGCCGGCCGGCGCCTCCACGGCCGCCTGGCTGCGCGGTCGACCAGCTGGCGTTGCCCGTCGCGTGCTTGGTTTCGTCGCCTTCGCCGCCTCGGCCTGGCTCCTCTTCGGCTTCAGCCGCATCAGTCACGCCGCCGCCATGGGGGGCGGCCTGCCGTTAGCCGCGGACTTCGTTCACCTCCTAGCGGCCGCGCTGTGGGCGGGACCGCTTGGCTACCTCGCGCTGCTGCGGCACGGTGAGGTTGGCCGCGGCGCCATGCTCATCGCGTTCAAGCGCCTGTCGCTCGTCGGCCTGATCGCCGTCATCGTGCTTACGGTCTCCGGCGTTTACACGGCTCTGACGCACTTGTCAGCGCCGGCTGCTTTCGCTCGTTCTGGTTACGGGATCGCCCTGTGGGTGAAGCTCGGGCTCTTCGCGCTGGTGGTAGGGGCGGCGGCCGCGAACCGCTTCGCGTTCATGCCGCGCATGTTACGAGACGGCGCGGCCACGGCCCTCATGCGCTCCGTGCGCGTCGAGGCCATGCTCGTCGTGCTGATCATCCTGGCGACGGGGGCGCTCACGACGTCAGCGCTACCGCACGGCGAGGCCGCCATGCCTGGGGCGTGGGGCAACCTTTTGAACCTCATCGAGCTGCTGCGGCGCTGAGCGCCCTGCCGCTATCTGGGAGCGCGGTGCGCACTGACCACGGCGCGAGCGGGTGCCTGGACTACACTCCGCCTAGCGCGGCTAGCTCACTGCCACCTCCTTGAGCTGGGCCCGCAAGCCGCGCCTGCCCGCCCCAAGTTGGGGGCGAGCCATCGCCCCAGGGGAGGGGTCACATGTTCCGCCACCTCCTACTGCCTCTGACGGGGGGCCGATCAGACGCGATCGCCATCGGCCACGCCCGCGCCATCGCCCTGAAGTCCGAGGCCGACATCCGCATCATCCAGGTGCTAGAACTCCCGGAGCAGGGTGCCGCCGCCTACCCGGTCGACCCCGTCGAGTGGCACGCCTTGCGCCTGGAGGCAGAAGCGTACTTGGAGCGCGTCTCCCGCGAACTGAAGGACGCGGGGTTGCAAGTCGACTGCTCCGTCTTGGAGGGCCAGTCCTCGGAGCACATCATCCACCACGCCCACCAGGGCGCCGACCTCATGGTGTTGCCAGCTAGCGTCTTCGGCCGCTCGCAAATCGGCGCCCTCGGCGGCCAGGCCTTGTGGCGCTCGTACATCTCGACGCTGCTCGTCAGGGGCGAGGCTGCGCCTAAGGAGACGGAGCTTGGGGCAGCCAACCCGTCGACGAGGCCAGCTGATCGCGTGGTGCCAGAAGCGGACGCGTGGGATGCGGATGACGCGGAGGAGCCGGCGGCAGCGCTACCCGCCGTCCTCGACCCCAATGGGCTATATGCCATGGTGCTCGTGCCGCTCGACGGCTCGAAGCGCGCCGAGTGCGTGCTGCCTGCCGTGCGCTTTCTAACCGAGAAGTTCGGCTCGCGCATAGTCCTCGCCCATGTCGTCGAGGAGCCGGCCCTACCGCGCTCCCTGCCGCCGACCGCGGAGGAGCTCGAGCTGGTGCAGCGCTTGGTGGCCGTCAACCTGGCCGCCGCGACGACCTACCTAGACGACGTCAAGAGCAGGGTGGGGGAGGCGGCCGAGGTGAGGCTAGTCACTGGCCGCGGCACGGCGTCCGCCCTGCACGCCCTCGTCGAGGAGTACGCCCCGGACCTCTTGATCATGAGCGCCCACGGCTACGGTGGCGACCAGACGTGGCCGTTCGGGGAGGTGACGACCAACCTCATCGGGTACAGCCGCACCCCACTGCTCTTGATCCACGACCGCCCGTGGAACGAACGCACCGCGGCCCCCAGTGACGTAACCGACGAGGCGTGGGGCAGGTGACCGACGTAGTTGCCGGGAGTGTACCCGCCGCCGAGCCCGACGAAGCCCAGCAGTTCGAGCGCCTAGCTAGCGCCTGGGCGGCCGAGCAACCCGTTGCAAGTAGGGCCTCGAGCGGAGCACAGGAGGCGCCAACCCCGGCTACGCGCCTGAACGGCAGCAACAGGAAGTTGAGGCGCGCGCACCAACGGTTCGCCCAGCAATCGGCCGCCACGGAAGCCGACTCCTACGCGGCCGAGTGGTTCCTCGACAACTACTACCTGATCCGCGAGTCCGTCAGGCAAGTGATCGAGGACCTGCCGCCCGACTTCTACCGCAAGCTGCCGCGCCTCGAACGTGGAGCGCCGCTAGCTGACGCGCCGCGCGCGCAGGCCCTCGCCATGAAGCTGCTCGAGGAGTGTTCCGGCCGCGTGGACAGCGCGCGGCTCGCGTTGCTCGTCGAGGCGTACCAGCGCAGCGCGCCCCTCACCATGGGCGAGCTCTGGGCGCTGCCGAGCCTGTTGCGGCTTGGGCTACTCGAGTGGTTGAGCGAGAGCGCCGACATCCTCACGTCCAGCCCACCTGGCGCCGTCGGTGGCGAGGACCAAAGCGACCACGATCAACGCGTAGCGAACTGCATCGTCGGGCTGAGGACGCTGAAGACCACCGAGTGGGACACCTTCTTCGAGGCGGCGAGCTGGACCGAGCGCGAACTGCGGCGCGACCCGAGCGGCGACTACGCGAACATGACCTTCGAGACCCGCGACCGTTACCGCAAGGGAGTCGAGCGCATAGCGCGGCGCAGCGACGCCGATGAACTCGAGGTGGCGCGCGCCGCGGTCGAGTTGGCCGAGGCGGCGGCTGGCACGGAGCCAGGGAAGCCTAGAACGCGGCACGTTGGTTACTACCTCGTGGACCGCGGCGTCGAACGGCTCGAACACGCTTACGGTTACCGGCGCTCGGCCGGTGAACGCGTGAAGGCGTGGGTGTACGCCCACCCGACCACCGTCTACCTCGGCAGCATCATGGTCGCCGCGGCCGCCCTCATCCTGTGGGGCTGCGCGTACGCTGCCTCCGTTGGCGCCAGCGTCTGGCTGGTCGCGCTCGTAGCCGTACTACTGCTCGTGCCGGCCTTGACGGTGGCGGTCGCGCTCGTCAATTACGGGGTCAGCCACCTGCTCGAGCCTAAGCTCCTTCCGAAGTTGGACTTCAGGAACGGCGTCCCGCACGCGCACGCGACGGCCGTCGTCATGCCCGTGCTGGTCGGCAGTCGCGACGAGATAGACGAGCTCTTGAGTCAGCTGGAGCGCCACTATCTCGGCAATCCCGACCCGCAGCTCTCGTTCGCGCTCCTAACGGACTTCCCCGATGCCGATGCCGCCACCTTGCCAGGCGAGTCCGACCTGCTCGAGTACGCCGCTAAGCGCATCGAGCGCCTGAACGCCACCTACGGAACCGACGAGGGCGACGCGCCCTTCTACCTCCTGCATCGCGGCCGCCGCTGGAACCCACGCGAGGGGGTGTGGATGGGGTGGGAACGCAAGCGCGGCAAGCTCATGGAACTCAACCACCTCCTGCGCGGCGCGACGGGCACCACGTTCGAGTTGACTGTGGGCGCCATGGAGCGGCTGACGCAAGTCCAGTACGTGCTCACGCTCGACGCCGACACGCGCCTGCCGCCAAGCAGCGCCCACCGGCTGATAGGCACCCTCGCTCACCCCCTCAACCGCGCGGAGTTCGGCGAGAACGGCCGCGTCGTCGAGGGTTATAGCCTCCTCCAACCGCGCACGGACGTGCTGCCAGAGAGCGCCAACGCGTCGCGCTTCAGCCGCCTCTTCGTCGGAGAGAACGGCCTCGACCTCTACACCACTGCCGTCTCCGACGTCTACCAGGACCTCTTCGGGGCCGCGATATTCGTCGGCAAGGGCCTCTACCGCCTCGACGACTTCGAGCGGGCGCTCGAGGGCCGCGTGCCTGAGAACAGCCTCCTGAGCCATGACCTCCTCGAGGGCATCTACGGCGGCGTCGCCCTCGTCAGCGACGTCGTTCTCTACGAGGAGTACCCGCCGACCTATCTAGCTCAAGTGCAGCGCGCGCAGCGCTGGGTGCGCGGCGACTGGCAGTTGCTGCCGTGGCTCGTCGCCACTCTCCTAGGCGTACGCGGTGGTGGTAGCGGTGAACGCCTCGGCCTCGTTGGCGCGTGGAAGATCGCAGACAACTTGCGCCGCAGCCTCCTCGCGCCCGCGCTCTTCCTCCTCTTCCTCGGCGGCTGGTTGGTGCTGCCTGGCTCGGTGCTCGTCTGGACCCTCATAGCGATCTCCACGCTGGCGGCGCCACTGCTCGCAAGTGCCGTGATCGCTTACGTCGCCGGCCTCATCGAGAACGACGAGGTGCCTGGCCGCCGCAGGCTGATGGCGTGGCAACCGCTCAGCCAGGCGCTTGGGCGCTTCGTAATCACCATCTCGTTCGTGCCGTACGAAGCGATCATGGTCTCGACGAGCGTGATCATCACGCTGTTCCGCCTCTTCGTCAGCCACCGCAACCTGCTGAAGTGGCGCACGGCCGCGCAGTCGAACCGCTCGCCTGCCCCGACGCTGCTCGGCAACATCCAGCGCATGGCGTGGGCCCTGGCTTTGACGCTGGCGACGACCGTCTTGCTAGCGAGGTTCAAGCCCAGCTCCCTAGCGGAGGCCGGCGTCGTGCTCGTCCTCTGGTTCCTTGCTCCGCTGACGGCGTACTTGCTGTCGGTGGCGAGCAGCGCCGCGCCGCGCGCCCTCACGGCCGAGGAGCGCAGCAAGCTCCACGGGCTCGCGCGGCGCACGTGGCTCTACTTCGAGAGCTTCGTCGGGCCAGAGGACAACTGGCTGCCGCCAGACAACGTGCAACTCGACCCCAAACCGGTCACGGCGCACCGCACCTCGCCCACGAACATCGGGCTGATGCTCCTCTCCACCCTAGCGGCGCACGACCTCGGCTACCTTGGCATGGTCGACCTGTCTCTCCGCCTGCGCCAGACGCTCGACGTGCTCGACCAACTCGAGCGCCACAACGGCCACCTCCTCAACTGGTACGACACCCGCAGCCTCGAACCGCTCCACCCGCGTTACGTGTCCAGCGTCGACTCAGGCAACCTGGCGGCCTCGCTCATGGCCTTGCGGCAGGGCTGCCTCGCGCTCCTCAAACAGCCGCTCGACCTAGCGGCGTGCTTCCGCGGGCTAGCAGACGGCCTGACCGTGCTCGAGGAGGTCCTCACCGCGGGCCTGCCGGCTGGCGCGGCACTCGTTGGGTCCGTGGCCGAGCTGCGCGAACGCGTGATCGCAGACGGCGCCGTGAGGGAGCGGTGGCCTGACCTCATCAGCTACCTGAGGACTGCCGCCTGGCCCGCCCTCGAGAAGGGGCTCCTCGACGCGATGGACTCTGGCGACCTGTCCGGGCAGGACCTCACCGCGGCCAGACTGTGGTCAGAGCGCGTCAATCACGGCATACGGGTGACCCTCAAGGAGTTCGAGTCGCTAGCACCATGGGTTACGGCTTTGGGTGAGGCGCGGCCGTGGGCGGCTGCGCTCACGCCCGGCAGCCCCGCTGCGGCAGCCTGGGCGGACGTGCGACTCGCCTTCTCCGCCGAGCCCGCCCTAGACGGGCAGGAGGGTTGGGCGGCGCAGGGCGCGAGCGCCATCACGGCGCTGCGTGGCGCGTTACCCAGCGCGGATGATGACGCGCGCGCGTGGTGCGACACGCTCCTGGCGCGCCTGACCTCGAGCACAAGCGCTGTGACCGGTCTCATGAGCGCCTTCGGCGAGTTGGCCACGCGGATAGACGCCCAGGTGAACGGCACCGACTTCAGTTTCCTGTTCGATTCGGCGAGGCAACACCTGCACATCGGCTACAACGTCGACTCTGGCAGGTTGGACAGCAACTACTACGACTTGCTCGCGTCGGAATCGCGGCTCGCTAGCCTCGTTGCCATCGCCAAGCACGACGTGCCTGGCAGCCACTGGGTCCACCTCAATCGCCCGCTCGGCGCCGCCCTCGGCCGCGCCACGCTGCTCTCCTGGAGCGGCACCATGTTCGAGTACCTCATGCCGCCCCTGCTGATGCGGCGTTACGGCGGCACGCTGCTCGAGCAGAGTTGCGACTCGGCCGTCGACGTGCAGATCGCGTACGGCAAGCGCCACGGTGTGCCGTGGGGCGTCAGCGAGTCCGGTTACGCGCGCGTCGACGCGGCAGGCAACTACCAGTACTACGCGTTCGGCGTCCCTGACCTCGCGCTCGACCGCTCGTACTCTGGCGACCTCGTCATCGCGCCTTACGCCAGCGTTCTCGCCCTGCCTTACCACCCGCACGCCGTGCTCGAGAACCTCGACCGCCTCGTCGGGATCGGCGCCCTTGGCCCGCACGGCTTCTTCGAGGCCCTGGATTACACGCCTTCGCGCAAGCCGTTGGCGGCCGACTTCGCGCTCGTGCGCTCGCACATGGCGCACCACCAGGGCATGGCGTTGGTGGCGTTGGCGAACGCCCTCACAGGCGACAGCATGGTCGAGCGCTTCCACGCCGACCCGCGCGTCGCTACCGTCGAGCTGCTCCTGCAGGAACGCATTCCGCTCGAGGTGCCCGTCGTCGATGAGGTGCGCGTCGAGGAGGAACCAACCGAACCCGTCGACCTGGCGGCGCTCGACCGTCCGTGGCCCGCGCCCCTTGGGACCATCCTCCCCCTTACCCAACTCCTGTCTAACGGCTCCTACACGGTGCTCCTCAGCGCGGGAGGCGGCGGTTGGTCCGCGGCAGGCGCTGTCGCGTTGACGCGCTGGAGCGGTGACGGCACCCGCGACGCGGACGGGACCTGGCTGTACCTCGCAGACGAGGACGGCGGCGCGGTGTGGTCCGCCACCCACCAACCTTTGCCAGGTGCGGCGCAGGCGGAGCGCGTCACTTTCCACCCGTACATGGTCGAGTACGAGCGCGACGTCGAGGGCATCCACTCGCACCTCGAGGTCGTGATCGGGCAGGACAAGGCCGAGGTGAGGCGCCTCACCATCGTCAACCGCAGCGCGCGCGAGAGGCGGCTGCGCGTTACGTCGTACGCGGAGGTAGTGCTTGGCTCGGCCGAGGCGGACGCGCGTCACCCCGCCTTCAGCAAGCTGTTCGTCGAGAGCCGCTTCGATGCCCAACGCTCTGCCCTGATCTTCCGCCGCCGGCCGCGCTCGGCGAGCGACCGTGCGCAGTTCGCCGCTCACACGTTGCTTGGCCCCGAAGAGGGCGGCGCCTGCGAGTTCGAGAGCGACCGCGCCACCTTCCTAGGACGCGGTAACGACGTCACCACGGCCGTCGGCCCGCATGGGCCACTAGCCGGCGGCGTCGGCGCCACCCTCGACCCCGTCATGGCTCTAGCGCAACCCGTCGTACTGCAGCCGAACGGTCAGGCGGTGTTCACGTTCATAACGGCGTTCGCGGAGAGCCGCAAGGCGCTGGTCGGCCTCATCGACCACCTGCGCCTCCCTGGCATCGTGGCGCGCGAGTTCGGGTTGGCGCGCATGCGTAGTCGCCTCGAGATGCGGCAGTACGAGCTGACGCCAGAGCGCGTCGAGTCCTACCAGCGCCTCCTCTCCGCGATCGTTTACCCGGATCGCGAGCTCCGCGCCCCAACCGCCACCTTGGCCGCCAACACCCTCGGCCAGTCTTCTTTGTGGGGCCAGGGCATCTCAGGTGACTTCCCCATCCTCCTCGTGCGCCTCGACGACCATGAGCACCTGCCGTTGGTGGTCGAGCTCCTCCACGCCCACGCTTACTGGCGCAGGCGCGCCGTGAAAGTGGATCTCGTGGTGCTCAACGCCAAGGACACCGCATACGACCAGGCGCTGCACGCGCGCCTGCGTTGGCACTTGAGCCGCACGGGGGGCGACGAGTGGCTGAACGCGCGCGGCGGCATCTACCTCCTACGGCAAGACCAGTTGGCGCCAGCTGACCTGAAGCTCCTGGAGAGCGCAGCGACCGTGCTGCTCGAGGGGCGCGGCGGTACCTTGGGTGAGCAACTCATGGCGACACGTGAGGTGTGGCAGCCGGGGTTACCGCGCTCGGCGCCGGTGCGCGCCCCCGAACCGGAGCCGGTCGCACCCGCCGCCACCGCGCCGGAGAAGCTCGCTTTCGCCAACGGCGTCGGCGGCTTCTCGGCGGATGGCCGCGAGTACGTGATGAGGGTGAAGCCAGGAGCGCTGCCGCCTGCTCCGTGGTCGAACGTCATGGCCAACTCGGCGCTTGGCTGCCTGACGACGGAGGCGGGACTCGGCCCCACCTGGTCGGTCAACAGCGGCGAGAACCGTTTGACGCCGTGGAGCAACGATCCCGTTTCCGACCCAAGCGCCGAGGTCGTCTACCTCCGCGACGAGGAGACCGTCGAGGTCTGGTCCGCCACGCCGCATCCGGCGGGCGCAGACGTGCCGTTCGAGGTTAGGCACGGCGCTGGCTACACGACGTACGCGCATGTGAGCCACGGCCTCGAACAGAAGCTCGAGGTGTCCGTCGCGGCCTCCGACCCAGTGAAGCTCGCGCACCTCAGGGTGAGGAACTTGCTCGATCGGCCGCGGCGCGTGACCGTCACCTACTACGCGGAGTGGGTGTTGGGAGTCGATCGCCGCACGACCAGCATGTACGTGCTGCCCGATTACGACCCGCAGCGCTGCGCGGTCCTGGCGCGCAACCCCTACGCGGCCGATTTCGGGGAGAGGGTGGCGTTCCTCGCCAGCAACAAGTCCCCTCACGGGGTAACCACCGACCGGCGCGAGTTCCTTGGCGCACTCGGCGCCGCCGCCGCCCCTGACGCCCTCAAGCGCATCGGCCTGAGCGGCGCCACCGTGGCTGGCGCCGACCCCTGTGCTGTCCTGCAACTACACCTCGACTTGCCAGCTGGTGGCGAGGAGGAGGTGCTGTTCGTGCTCGGGCAAGCCGAGAACCGGGACCGGGCGCTCGACGTGGCGGACGAGTACCGCAACCTCAGCCACTACGCCGCTGCCAGGCGAGAGGCGGACGAGCTGTGGGACGCGCGGCTCGACATGGTGCAAGTCACTACGCCCGACCGCGCCTTCGATCTGCTCAACAACCGCTGGTTGCTCTACCAGACGCTCTCCAGCCGTTACTTCGGGCGCACCGCGTTCTACCAGCCGGGCGGGGCTTACGGCTTCAGGGATCAACTGCAGGACGTCGTGGCCGTACTGCACGCCGCTCCAGAACTAGCACGGGAGCAGCTGCTGCGGGCGGCTGCGCACCAGTTCGAGGAAGGCGACGTGCTGCACTGGTGGCACCCGCCTGCCGGGCGCGGCGTGCGGACCCGCATCAGCGACGACCTCCTGTGGCTCGTCTACGTTGCGGAGCGGTACGTCACGTGCACGGGCGACAGGGCAGTGCTCGACGAGGTCGTGCCTTACCTGCGTGGCCCCGCGTTGCAGCCGGCGGAGGAGGACCACTACGACCTCTTCCAACAGAGCGACGTGAGCGGCACCCTACTCGACCACTGCAGGCGCGCGCTTGAGAAGGGCGCCACCGTCGGGCGCAACGGCCTGCCGCTGATGGGTTCCGGTGACTGGAACGACGGCATGAACCGCGTCGGGATCGGCGGTCAGGGCGAGTCGGTATGGCTGGCCTGGTTCCTCACGGACGTGATCAAGCGCTTCACGCGCCTGCTAGACGGCCCTGACGATCAGGCTGAACGCGAGCGCTGGCTCGCGAAGGCCGAAGCGTACGCGCAAGCGTGCGAGGAGCATGCGTGGGACGGCAAGTGGTACCGGCGCGCGTACTTCGATGACGGCACGCCGCTCGGGAGCCACCTCAACGTCGAGTGCCAGATAGACTCCATCGCCCAGTCATGGTCGGTGTTGTCCGGCGCAGCGCCAGCCGCTCACGCCCAACAGGCGATGCGAGCCGTAGACGACATGTGCGTGCGGCGCGACGACCGCCTCATCCGCCTCTTCACGCCGCCCTTCGACCGCACTCCGCGGGATCCCGGCTACATCAAGGGTTACTTGCCTGGCGTGCGCGAGAACGGCGGGCAGTACACGCACGGCGCCATCTGGAGCGCTTGGGCGTTCGCAGACCTAGGCGACGCAGACGAAGCTCACGAGCTGCACCAGCTCCTCAACCCCGTCCTGCACGCTAGCGACGCCGCTGGCGTCGAGCGCTACAAGGTCGAGCCTTACGTCATGACCGCCGACGTCTACAGCCTGCAGCCTCACGTAGGGCGCGGTGGGTGGAGCTGGTACACGGGCTCCGCGGCCTGGTACTACCGCTTCGGCCTAGAAGGGCTGCTTGGGTTCGAGCGCGAAGGGCAGATGCTGCGCTTGCGCCCACGCGTGCCTGAAGCGTGGCCCGGCTTCGAAGTCCGCTACCGCTACGGCGCCAGCCGTTACGTGCTGCGGGCGAAACGGGGGCAGGCGCCCGCGAACCTCGACGTTGCGTTGGTCGACGACGGCGAGGAGCACGTGATCGACGCCGTTTACGTTGCCTGAGGCGCGCGCGGCCTCTCCGCGGCACGCGCGCTGCACGGCGCTGAGCGCCCCGCGCCTAGGCGCGAAGAACCGGCGCGCCGCTATCATGCGGCGCGCCGGTGCTGAGTGGTGACGACGTGCGTCTGGAGTGCTTAGGCTTTGTGCCTGCCTGGGCTGAAACTTTCGGTCACCTTCTTGGCGGCGCCCTCAAGCTTCGGGCGCCACTCGGAAACCTGCTTCTCCGCCGCTGCGCGGTTGATGTGATAACGCTCCTCGATGCGCCCGATGAGCTTGTCGCGGTCGCCAGCCACCATCTTGAGGTCGTCCGCCGTCAAGTCATGCCAGCGCTCTTGGATCTCCCTTTCGAAGTCTGACCAGTGCCCTTTGATGGCGTTCCAATCCGGCATCGCCGTTGGGGACTTGCCCGTTTGCGTCGTCTTCGCCGAGTTCTTCATCTGGTGCCTCCTTCGTCTAGGTCTTGCGCCAAGAGTATCGGCCCGCCGCTTCTGTGAGTCATGAAGCGCGCATGTGACCAACGTAGTGGGGCATGTGAAAGCCGCCCCGCGACTGCCGGAGCGGCTAGTTGCCTACTGGCAATTTCAGTGTGCGCGGCTGCTCACGCGCCGCACATCGAACGGTCAGAGGCCAGAGAGGCGCGTGTTCTTCTCGATGTAGGAGACCCAGTCCTCTGGCACGTCCATCTCCGGGTAGATGGCGTCTACTGGGCAGGCTGGCACGCAGGCGCCGCAGTCGATGCACTCTTCCGGGTTGATGTAGAACTGGTCGTCGGCCTCGTAGATGCACTCGACGGGGCAGACGTCTACGCATGAGGCGTCTTTAACGCCTATGCAGGGTTCCGTGATGATGTAAGCCATTGCCTACCTCCGGGCCGCGCTGGCGGCCACTTAGCAGCCCGGTGCGGCGCCATGACCGACCGAACGCGCTGGACGAGGGCTTCAACCCTCGATAATGTGTTTTAGCAGGTACGGCGGTGGATGGCAAGGACTCAAGTCCAATGGGCGCGCGATGCTATGACTCGTGTGGGCGCAAGGCATGCCACGCAAATACGAGCAACCCCGGCTACCTTTTCGTGCTCCGTCGGTGCCCTCCAGCGTGGTCTTGCGGTTTCTTCTGGCCGGGCTACTCTGTCGAGCCTCTATTGGCGCTAGGGTCGCTCTTTAAGAAGTGGTCTGTGATCTCTATCTTGTAGACCTCCTTCCGTATTCAGGGTAATGCCGTATGGCGGGAAAGACTAGGGCCACGCGTCCTAGTGTTCGCGTGGCCCTAGCAGTAGGCTTAAGAATTGGGGCCCGAGCCAACTGCCGGGTTCCCTAGTTACTAGTTCAGAAGAGCAACCAGCCGCCCGAGAGTGCGATGACCCCAGCGAAGATCAACGCCACCGTGTTGATGACCTTGATGAGCGGGTTGATCGACGGGCCGGCGGTGTCCTTGTAGGGGTCACCGACGGTGTCGCCCACCACGCTGGCCGCGTGCGCCTCGGAGCCCTTACCGCCGTGGTTGCCATCTTCGATGTACTTCTTGGCGTTGTCCCACGCGCCGCCGCCGTTGCTCATCATGAGGGCCATCATCAAGCCGGACGCGATGACGCCGATGAGCAAGCCGCCGAGGGCGAGCGGTCCGAACAGGAACCCGACGAGGAGCGGCGCAGCCACGGCCATGATGCCAGGAACGGCCATCTCGCGCAGCGCAGCCGTGGTGACGATGTCGACGGCCTTGCCGTAGTCGGGCTTGGCCGTGCCCTCCATGATGCCCTTGATCGTGCGGAACTGACGGCGGACTTCCTCGATGACGGCGCCGGCTGCCTTGCCGACCGACTCCATGAGGAAGGCGCTGAAGAGGAACGGCAGCATGGCGCCGACGAGCAGGCCGACTAGGACGATGGGGTCGTTGAGGCGGAAGGCGGCGTCGCCGAAGGCCACAGGGTCGACGAGCTTGAGGCGCTCCGCGAAGTCGGCGAAGAGCACGAGCGCGGCAAGTGCGGCTGAGCCGATGGCGTAACCCTTGGTGACGGCCTTGGTGGTGTTGCCGACGGCGTCGAGGGCGTCGGTGTTGACGCGCACGGACGCCGGCAGGTCGGCCATCTCGGCGATGCCACCCGCGTTATCCGTGATGGGGCCGTAGGTGTCCATCGCGACGACCATGCCAGTGACGGAGAGCATGGCGACGGCCGCCACCGCGATGCCGTAGAGGCCGCCGATGGAGTAGGCGATGAAGATGGCGAGCACCAGGACCACGACGGGCAACGCGGTCGACTGCATGCCGACGGCGAGGCCGGAGATGATGTTCGTTGCGCTGCCAGTCTCTGACGCCTTGGAGACGCGCCTGACGGGTGCGTAGCGCGTGCTCGTGTAGTACTCGGTGATGAACATCATGGCGATGGTCACCACGATGCCGACGAGGCTGGCGAAGAAGAGCGAGAGCCACGTCATCTCTCGGCCTAGAACGGAGAAGTCGAAGCCGTTGAACATGGCGTAGGTGAGCACGCCGAAGGCGACGACGCTGATGCCCGCGCTGACGAACACGCCCTGGTACAGCGCGCCCATGATGTTGCTCGAGCCCTCCGGCAGGCGCACGAACTGCGTGCCGATGATGCTCGCGATGATCGCGATGGCGCCGAGCAAGAGGGGGTAGAGCACGAGGTTCGTGACTACGCCAGTGCCAGGCAAGAGGTAACCGAGGAAGACGGCGCCGATGGCCGTGACGGCGTAGGTCTCGAACAGGTCGGCGCCCATGCCCGCGCAGTCGCCGACGTTGTCGCCGACGTTGTCGGCGATGACGGCTGGGTTGCGAGGGTCGTCTTCCGGGATGCCAGCCTCGAGCTTGCCCACGAGGTCGGCGCCGACGTCGGCTGCCTTCGTGTAGATGCCACCGCCGACGCGCGCGAAGAGGCTGATGAGCGAGGCCCCGAAGGCGAAGCCAACGAGCGGCTCGACGGGGTTAGGCAGCTCGAGCACTACGTGGAAGAGCCAGAAGAAGCCGGAAACACCGAGTAGGGCGAGGCCGGCGACGGCAAGGCCAGCCACCGCACCGCCGTTGAAAGCGATGCGCAAGGCCCCGGAGAGGCCACTGCGGGCCGCTTGCGCGACGCGCACGTTGGCGCGCACTGCAACGCTCATTCCGACGTAACCGCTGATGGCGCTGAATAGCGCGCCGACCCCGAAGCCTGCCGTAGTCCACCACCACATGGTGCGGTCGTGAGCGTTGCCTGCCGTGAGCGCAACGACGGCGAACACGGCGGCGATGATGACCGCAACCACCGTGATGGTGCTGTACTGCCTGTTCATGTAAGCGGCAGCACCTTGGCGCACGGCGTCGGAGATCTCGACCATGCGCGCGTCTCCCGTTGGCGCGGCCATGATGGTGCGCGCCAAGAAGAACGCCGCCACAAGCGCCACGATAGCGGCCAAGGGGACAAGGGTGATCAGCAGATCCATGCTTCCTCCAGCGATATGCCAGGGCGCGGTCACTGACTTGCACCCGTGGACTGTGACGTTGATCGCCGGTCGCGTTAGCTGCGAACCGACGTCGGGCGGCCCGCCGCACGAGGCGGTGAGGCGTCCGTTGAGCAGTGGCGAGCTTACCATTCACGGAGTTCTCATCAGCGGGCAGTACTCGGCGCGTAGCCGGCGGCGGTGCGCCTAGCCGCCCACCTGTTCCGGCGGGGCCGCGCGGAAGGTAGTAGCCTGAACGCGGGTCCAGCACTGGTGCCACCTGTCGGGCCAGCAGGCGGGCCTAACGGAGGTAGAGGCATGACCCGCAGCCCATTAGCAGGACGCCAAGCGCCAAGGTCGCTCCTCATCGACGTTCCGCGGCTCGTTACCGACTACTTCGCCCTGAAGCCAGACCCGAACGCGCCAACGGAACTCGTGGCGTTCGGCACTTCTGGGCACAGGGGGAGCAGCGCTGACCGCACCTTCAACGAGGAGCACATCCTCGCCATCTGCCAGGCGATCGCCGATCGGCGTAAGCGCCAAGGCCTAGGCGGGCCGCTCTTCCTCGGTGCAGACACGCACGCACTCTCGACCCCGGCGCTGATTACGGCCATCGAAGTGCTCACGGCGAACGGGGTGCCTGTGGTGGTCGCAAGCGGCCTTGCCGCGGTGCCGACTCCCGTGATCTCGCACGCCATCCTCACCCACAACCGCGGCGCAGGCGCCAGGGCGCAGATGGCCTCCTCGACGGCCCAAGCCGACGGCGTGGTCGTCACCCCATCGCATAACCCCCCGAACGACGGCGGCTTCAAGTACAACCCGCCGCATGGCGGACCCGCTGGCTCTGACGAGACGGGAGAGATCCAGCGTGCGGCCAACGCCTACCTAGCCACAGGCTTGGCTGGCGTCAAGCGCCAGTCGTTGGCTGCGGCGCGCGCCGGTAAAGCGTACGAGGAGCGCGACCTCATGACGCCGTACATCGAGGACCTAGGTGACGTCGTCGACATGGACGCCATCAGGGCCGCTGGCGTGAAGATCGGCGTAGACCCGCTTGGCGGCTCGTCCGTGGCGTATTGGCGCCCGATCGCCGAGCGCTGGAAGCTGAACCTCACCCTCGTGAACGACGTCGTCGACCCTACCTTCTCCTTCATGCCGGTCGACCACGACGGCAAGATTCGCATGGACTGCTCCTCACCAGATGCGATGGCCAACCTAATCCGCATGCAGGCCGACTTCGACGTCGCCTTCGGCAACGACCCGGACGCCGACCGACACGGGATCGTCACCCCTAGCAGCGGCCTCATGAACCCGAACCATTACTTGGCCGTCGCCATCGAGTACCTCTTCACGAGCCGCACGAACTGGCCGGGTGACGCGCAGGTAGGGAAGACGCTCGTGTCGAGCTCCATGATCGACAAGGTGGCTGCCTCCCTGGGACGCAAGGTCGCGGAAGTGCCGGTCGGCTTCAAGTGGTTCGTCGATGGCCTGCTTACGGGCGCTTACGGCTTCGGTGGCGAGGAGAGCGCCGGCGCCTCGTTCCTGCGCTTCGGAGGGTCGCCGTGGACGACGGACAAGGACGGGCCCATCCTTGGGCTGCTCGCGGCGGAGATCTGCGCCAAGACGGGCGAGGACCCGGGCGAGCGTTACCTCAAGCTGACGCAACGCTTCGGCGACCCGGCGTACGCCCGCAGCGACGTACCGGCCTCGAAAGAGCGCAAGAAGGTCCTCGGCGCACTGACGGCTGACGCCTTGAAGGCGGCAGGCATGACCGAGTTGGCTGGCGAGAAGATCGTCAGCGTGCTCTCCAAGGCCCCGGCGAACGGCGAGCCGATCGGCGGCATCAAGGTCGTCACCGAGAACGGCTGGTTCGCCGCCCGCCCTTCTGGCACGGAGGACGTCTACAAGATCTACGCTGAGAGCTTCGCTGGCCCGGAACGCCTCGCGAAACTCCAGGATGAGGCGCGGGCGTTGGTGCAGGACCAGTTCGACCGAGCTGGTGTGTAAGCGCTCGCCGCGCTGAGTGCCGCGGGTCAGTCGACGTGCAGGGGCACGCTCAACACGGGGACCGTGCTCGAGCGGATGAGGGCGTCTGCGCGGCTGCCGAACAGTAGCCCAGCGGCCCCACGCTGGTGGCGCAGGCCGATGGCGATGAGCCCCGCGCCGACTTCTTGCGCTACTTGGGGAAGCACCGTAACGGGGTTGCCGGAGCGCACGACGAGGCGAGCGGCGGCCCCTTGCGAGAGCTCGCTTAGCTGCTGAGTTACGGCGTGCATGTTGTCGGCGTCGTCCTTCAGGCGCTCGTCGTCGATCACGTGGGCGAGGACCAGCTCGGAACCCGCGCTCGCCAACTTGACCGCGAAGTCCCAGGCCGCGCCAGACGACGGCCCGAAGTCCGTTGCCACCAAGACGCGCTGCAGCGGCGCGGAAGTAGTTTCCTCCCGCACGGTGATGACGGGCACGCTGGCGCGGCGCACGAAGCGGCCAGCGACCCCGCCGAGGAACACACTGTCGAAGCGGTTGGCGCCGTGCGCGCCCATGACCACTAGCTCGAAGCGGTCCTGCATGGCGAGGAGTTCCTCGACCGGGTTGCCCCACAGGAGCTCACTGGTGGCGTCTGGGCTGGAGAGGTGCGAGAGCATGCCGCGCAGGCGCTCGACTTCCTGGTGGCGGCTGTCGTCCGCTCGGCGGCTCAACTCTGGGTTGAAGCTGTCGAGTTGCGACCTCAAACGTGCGCTGTCTGACTCGAAGCGCTGCTGAACGTGCACCACGTGCAGCGTGCCGTTGGTCCGGCCACGCAAGTCGCGGGCCAGAGCTAACGCCAACTGGGCCGGCTGCGAGAAGTCGGTCGGGTGCAGGATCTGCATGCTTACCTCCAGGCGTGCGTTAGCGCATCATACGGGCAACGCCGTATTGACCACGCAGAACAAAGCCGTGCCAGGCACCGTGTAGGCATAACGCCGACGTGCGCGTAGGGGCTTTGCGAGCGCGCGAAGGCAACTAACGGTCGTACTCTGGTAGTAGGCGGAAGCGCCTTAGGAGGTCAGTTATGTATCACAAGATCTTGATGCCCACCGACGGTAGCGCGAGTTCGGACCTTGCACTTCGCCAGGGCCTTGAACTCGCCAAGCAGCTTGGTGCCGAAGTCACCTTCCTACATGTGCTCGAGAACCCACTCACCGCCGGTTACGCCACGCCGGAGACGCTGCCTTACTCCGCCCAGCTCTACCAGGACTTGCGCGAGGCCGCCATCGACCTACTCGATCAGGCGAAGGTCAAGGCCGAGTCGGCTGGAGTCGTGGCCACCACCGTACTGCTAGAGAACCACGACCCCGTTCAGGCCATTCACGCCGCTGAGGCGGACCACGACCTCGTCGTCATGGGAACTCACGGGCGGCGCGGGTTCAACCGCTGGATGTTCGGGTCCGTCGCCGAGGGCGCTCTGCGGCGCTCGAGCAAGCCGTTCCTGCTCGTGCGCTCCCAGGACGACAGCGAGGACTGAAACGAGGCGCCGTTAGCGCCCCTTGAGGAGGTAAAGATGACCGCTGCCACCCGAAGTGAGCGCGTTCGAGTGCTTGTGCCGCTCGACGGCTCCGAGTTCTCGCGTCAAGTGATCCCGTACATCATCGACGTGTTGCGTCCGGACACGCACAACGTGACTCTCCTGCGAGTAGCGCCAGTGCCAGAGGGCTACAACCCGCTACCCCCGCGACCACTCGTGTTGGAGGGCTGGTCGGGGTCGGACGGCTTCCCTAGGAGTGAACCGCCCGTCTACTACAGCCAAGTCTACGAAGGCGCCGTCGCGAACCTCGAAGACGAGTTGTTGGACGAGGCGCGCCGCCTCGACACGGCGGGCTTCGAGGTCACCCCGGAGGTCCGTTTCGGTGACGCCGCCACAGAGATCGTGGCCGTCTTGGACGAAGGCAAGTTCAACCTCGTCGTGATGGCGACGCACGGGCGCTCTGGCGTCGTGAGGGTGCTCCTCGGCAGCGTGGCCGGCGAGGTTCTCAAACGGGTGCATGTGCCGGTGATGATGGTCAGGCCAGCGGTCGAAGCTGCAGGTGAGCGGGTAGCGGAGCCGAGCCGGGCCGCGGTCAGGCCAGCCACGAGCGACGCGCCAGCCTAGTTAAGTGGACGGTCTTGTCGGCGCAGCTGGCGGGGGTGCTGACCTCTTGCGCGCACTGTTCAGGGCGCACGAGCAGGAGCGCGCAGCAGTCGCGGCCGAGTTGCACGAGGACGTAGGCCAGGCGCTCAAGGCGTTGCTGCTCGGCCTGCAGCGCCTCGAAGGTGGGGCGCCTGGCGCTGCGGAAGTCCAGCGGCTCAAGCGGCTCACGGGTGAGACGCTCGAGGTCGTAAGGCGCATGGCCCTCGAGCTTAGGCCCTCGACGCTCGATGAGCTGGGTCTGGCGCCGGCGCTGCGGGCAGCAGCTCGCGCTGCCGAGGCCAAGAGCGGCTTGACCGTCACCGTCCACTCCGACCTGCCAGTGCCGCCACCGCGGCCGGCGGGCGGCGCGCCGGAGGTGGAGCTCGCGCTCTTCCGCGCTGCCCAAGAGGCGCTCACGAACGTCGTGCGGCACGCACGGGCGGCCACGGCCTCGATCGTAGTTACCGGCGGCCAGGCGTCATGGTCCCTCGTCGTGGAGGATGACGGCGTCGGCTTCGACACGACTGCTGTAGTCGAGTCTGCGCGGCGCGGCCTTACGTGCGCCAGAGCGTGGCTAGTGGCGCTTGGCGGGGAGCTTCACATCGAGAGCTCGCTAGGGGGAGGAACGTCCGTATACGGACGCGTGCCGGTCGGCTAGCGTTAGGCATGGCGCCACGTACCATCAGGCTCTTACTCATCGACGACCACGTCCTCGTGCGTTCCGGCGTGCGCTCCCTGCTCGAGTTCCACGACTCTCCCCACTTCGTCCTCGAGGTGGTCGGCGAGGCTGGCTCGGCCGAGCAGGCCCAGGTGCTGATCGAGGCGCTGGCACCTGACGTCGTGCTCCTCGACCTCTCCCTGCCTGGGCGGAGCGGCATCGAGGCGCTCGCTGACTTGCGGGCCGCGGCTCCACAAGCGCGCTTCATCGCGCTATCCATGCACGAGGACCCCGAGTACGTTCAGCGCTTCTTGCAGGGTGGCGGTGTCGGGTACGTACCCAAGACGTCGCTAGAGGCGGAGCTCGTGGACGCGATCTTGGCGGTCGCCCGCGGCGAGTACTACGTGCCGTCGCGGTTGTTGGCGCACCTTGCCCGCGAACTAGCCAATCCAGACCCCTACCGCGCGGCCCAACTAACGGACCGCGAGCAGGAGGTCGTCACAGGCATCGCGTCTGGCGCTACTTACCGCGAGATCGCGGCGGAACTCGGCCTTAGCGAGAAGACCGTGGCGACCTACCGCGCAAGGGCGTCAGAGAAGCTCGGGGTGCGTTCGCGTGCCGAGCTCGTGCGCTGGGCGCTTGAGCAGCACCTTGTCTGACCGAACCTTGGGCGAGGCCAAGCACGGCCCCGCCCCGAATGCCTGCGCGCCTCACAGGCGCTTGAAGAGCGCTCCGCAGAAACCGCCGTACCCTGCTTCGGGAACGCCGCCCCACAACGCGTCGATGGTCGCCATGAGGATGGTCGAAGTCCAGTCGTTCACGTTCGGGAACATGCTCGCCGCCGTGTTGATCCCTGAGCAGACGGTAGTGAAGATGCACTCTGCGAGGGCGTCCTTGCTTTCTTGCGAGTAGCCCTGCAGGGGCAGGCTGATGGTCATGCCGAGGCAACGCCCGATGGAGGCGTACTGGTTGAGGGCGGTGCGCAGTTGCAACACGATGTTCGTCTGCTCGACGTACTCGCTCATCGCCTGACCCCAGCCGCGGTCACCGATGCCGAGGACGGCGCCAGTAACCGGGTCGATGCTCCACCAACCCACCGCGTCAGCGCCACCCTGCGGCACGAGCGCGAGGCGGCCTGCCGTCAGGTCCGCCACGACGCGCGCGCGCAAGTCTGCCGTGAGGTCGGGCGCGGCGGAGTCTAGTTCGGCGGCGTCGGCGACGACCCGCCAAGCGCGGCCAGCGGCCAGGTCGGCGGAGAAGGCCGCAGAGACCGCGGCTGGGCCGGTGGCGCGGGTGCTCGGGTCGGCTAGGTTCTCCTGCAGCACCGCCTCGATGACGGTGTCTTGCACGCCTTGGCCGAGTTGCGTTGGGCGCGCTGCCGCCTGGTCGAGAGCGGTTACGGCGCCAGAAACGACGTCGAACGCGGTGCGCGTGATCAGGTCGGCACCAAGGCTGCGGTGGTAGGCGACCACCAGCGGCGCGGACTGCACGCCTTGGAGGTGAGCGCCGCGGAGCTGCGAGTAGCGTTCGAGCGGAGTAGTCAGCCCCGCGATGCCGTCCAGGCGTTCCGCGATGGTGGCTGGCGGCAACTGGCCGCTCAGCGCGTAAACCTCTTCCCAGGCCGACCGTTGTTGGAGGAGGCGGCCGAGCGCTGCCGCCTGGGTGGCTTGCGCCGGCAGGCTAGCGCCGAGCACGAGGATCTCCGTCTGGCCAGATAGCGCCGCGGCGCGCAGCAGGCGTTGTTCGTCCGTCAGCTGGAGTTCGCTCACGCCGGCAGCGCGGGCGGCCGGGCCGATGAGGTCGAAGACCTCCCTGCGGTACGTCGCTTCGAACGCGCCGGCCGCCGCCACGGTGTAGTCGAGCCACATGGCCGTGAAGGCGCCAGCGTTCTCGTCGCTTGCGCCGGCCGTTGCGCCGCCGAAGCCGCCGAACATGCCGCCGATGCCGCCGCCGAGCATGCCAGCGTTACCGGCGGCGCCGCTGGCGGTGCCGTGCGTCGTTACTACTCCGTCGACGCCGACGGTGGAGTCACCGAAGGTGGCGTCGTCGACGAACAGCGTCGGCCGCCAGCTCGTGACCGCTAGGAGGGCGGTCTGGTACGCGGCCGTCGCGTTAGGTTCTGCGGTGAGGTCGACGTCCGGCCAGTCGGTGGGCAGCGCAGCGAAAGCCACGGCACGCCCTGGGCCAGCAGCACTCAGCAGGTCGGTGGCGGCAACTTCGGTCTCGCTGAGGGCCTCACCGTCCCACGACTCCACGACGACGGCAACGTGAACGCGGTGAAGGCGGTCGCCGCACGAGAGGTCGCGGCATGAACCGTCGACCGCCGCGAGCAGCCGCAGGTCCGTGAGGTCGAAGCGCAACTGGGCCGGCGCGATGCTGCTCCCGACGGTCGCATCAGCTAGGGTCGGGTCTAGGTCGAGCCAACCACCGTTCGCTTCGACGTTCACCCACCAATGGTCTGCCACGAGCTCAGTTGGATCTGGCAGTGCCGCGCCGAGGTAGTCGGCCGCGTGCCCTGACTCCTCGAGTGCCGCGAGCACGGCCGCGCTCTGGTAGTTGCTCCGCTCCGTTACGGCGCGGTCGACGGCGGCGTTGGCCGCCACGAACGGCGCGAAGCGCGCCTCGATGGCTGCCGGCTCGAGCCCGTAGAGCGTCGCTAGTCGCTGGACGGCGGGGCCAGCGTCTACTTGACCGTCGGTGGTTGGGGGGAGGCGCAGTGCTGCGACGGCCGTAGCGGCCTGCTGTGAGTCGAGCACGGCGTGAGCGACTATGGCGCGGTTGCCGTTCGCCTCCAACAGTGCCTTGAGGAGCAGGGCGCGGTCGAGTGAGTTGCCTGCGCGGTCCATGAGCACCCCGGCCGGCCCCTTGAGGGCGCCCCGGTACGGCACGTAGCCGATGCTGCCCTGCACGAAGGCGTAGATGCTCTCGACGCTCACCTCTCCTGGGTCACCGAGGGTGGCGAGGGCGGCGGCGACCTCGAAGTCCGCCTTCGGCGCCTCAGCGAGCGCCTGTTCGAGGTTCGCGAAGAGCACGGCTGGCTCTGGCGGGGTCTGAGCGAAGGAATAGGGGAGCGTCAGCGCGAGCAGCATGACCACGGCGAGCGTTGCGAGCGCCCGCTCGCGGCCTCTCGAACGAGCGCGCCCGCCGCCATCCGAACGCGTGAGAAGCCCAGCGTGTGAACTTGCCGGTCCTCGGTCCATAAGACACCTCCGTTGTTGGTTAGCAGGCCACTGCGTGGCGGACGCACACTTTACTACCGCAACTGCCGGCGCTGCTTGAGGGCAAGCGGGTGAGGCCCGGTGGAGTAGGCGAAAGTCCTACAAGCATGTAGGGCTGGCGCGGCGGCGGCGGGCAGTCGGTCGGGGCTAGCGTGGAGCCAGGAGCGGAGCGCTACGCCAACCGGGCCACGCGCCTCCGCCCGGCAGTGGAGGGAACATGAGACTAGCGGGCAAGACGGTGCTCATCACGGGCGCGGGTTCGGGGATGGGCCGCGCGATGGCCATTCGGTTCGCGGCGGAGGGCGCCAATGTCTACGGCGCCGACTGGAACGAGCAGAGCCTCCAAGGCGTGATCGGCGAGGTAACGGCGGCGGGCGGCGTCATGACTGGCGGGCGTACCAACGTTGCTGACCGCGCTGAGACCGAAGCAATGGTCGCCGCCGCAGTGGCCGCGTACGGGAAGCTGGACGTGCTCGTCAACAACGCCGGCGTCATGGACATCAACCAGGGCGTCGCAGACTTAGACGACGCCGTCTACCGCCGCGTCATGGGCGTCAACGTCGACGGGCCAGTGTTCGCCAGCCGGGCGGCCATCAACGCCATGGGTGAGCGCGGAGGGACGATCCTCAACATCGCCAGCGTGGCGGGAGTGGGCGGCGGCGCAGCAGGCGCGGCGTACACCATGTCGAAGCACGCCGTCGTTGGCTTGACGAAGAACACGGCCTTCGTTTACGGCCCCAAGGGCATCCGCTGTAACGCCATCATCGTGGGCGCCGTGGCGACGAACATCATGACGAGCGTCGACGCCAGCAAGATGAACGCCTACGGCAGCAGTCGCATGCAGCGTTACTACAACCTCATCCCCGCGCAGCTCCAGCCGGACGACATCGCCAACACGGCCCTCTTCCTCGTTTCCGACGAGGCCAGCATGGTGAACGGCGCGCTACTAGCGGCAGACGGGGGTTGGACCGCCGCCTGAGAGCGTTACTTCACACGAGTGATCAGGGCGCTGCGCCGCCACGGCACGGGGTAACCTTGAAGCGTGAACCGCACCGTAGGCAAGGCGCAGCGCCTGGCTTCGTTGCGCGAGGAGCTGGAGCGGCGCCCGCGCAGCGTGGTCGAGTTGGCGCACCTGCACGGCTACACCCGCCGCACGATCGAACGGGACCTCGTCACCCTCAGCGAGGACATGGGCGTCGACCTCCGGAAGGACGACAAGCACCGCTACTTCGTGCCGAACAAGCCGACCGCACTCAACGAGGTGGAGGCGCTCGCCGTTTACAGCGCCACGCGGCTGCTCCTGCACACGGGCGTTGGTGAACGGCATTACCGCGCTGCGCTTGAGAAACTGGCGCGGCAGGTGCCAGAGACGGCGCGGCGCTCGTTACTCGCCAGCGTCGACGACCTACGCTCAGGGCCTGAAGACCGCGTGCTCGACCTCGTCGCGCAAGCCTGGTTCCAACAGCGGGTGCTGAGCTGTACTTATGAATCCGCCAACTCCGGCACGACGCGCGCGCGTGACCTGCACATCTACTTCTACGAACTGAACCGCCGCAACTTGGAGCCGTACGTGCTCGCGTACGACGCCACCGTCCGCAAGGGAGTCGCGATGTTCAAGCTCGCGCGCATGCAGCAGGTAGTTCTGCGCCCCGCGACGTACGAGATCCCGGCGGACTTCGACCCGAAGCAGCAGCTCGCGGCGGCGTTCGGCATCGTGGTCGGCGAGGAGATCGAGATAACCCTTCACGTCGGCGAGACCGTCGCGCGGCGCATGGCAGAGAACTTCGACCGCAACCTGCGGTTCGGTGACGTCGCTTCGGATGGCAGGCGCGTCGTGTACCTGACCGGCACGGTCGACTCGCACGGGCAACCGCTCGAGCTCCTGCCGTGGCTCCTTGGTTGGGGCGCGTCCGTAGAGGTCGTGGCGCCCGAGACCGTGCGGCTGCGGATGGTCGAGGAGTTGCGCAAGGCGATCGGGGCGTACGCCGACTGATGTCCGGTGCGAACGGCGAGGCTTGACCTTGGAGTACGTCTGCCTCGCCGGGGGCCGCGGCACGCGCATGGGGCGCCTCGGGAGCTACTTGCAGAAATGCATGTACCCCGTCGGACTGAGGCCGTTCCTCGAACTAGCGCTCGCTGAGGCGGTCGCCGCCGGCGCGCAGCGCGTTCACGTGGTCGTCGGGCACCTCCAGGAGCAGATCAGGGCGTACTTCGGCGGCGAGTACGCTGGCATGGAGCTCGTTTACGTCGTCCAACAGCAGCCACTCGGCACCGGGCATGCCGTCGCGCAAGTGGCGCCGCTAGTGACGGGCGCCGGGTCGGTGCTCGTGTGGCAGGCGGACGTGTTCGTGCCGCGGGAGCTGTTCGAGCAACTGGCGCGCCACGCCGCACCTAACGTGCTCACGCTGGTCGAGGAGGAGGACGCCCCTCCAGACGTGATGGTCACGGCGGACGCCACCCACGTTACGCGCGCCTGGCAGGGCGCAGGGCCGTACTCCGACGCGGGCGTCTGGCGGCTCGAGCCAAGGCTGATGGCGGAGCTGGCCGCACAGGCGAGCCCGGGCGGCGAGTACCGCATGTTGCCCAACCTCCAACTACTCCTCGACGCTGGCCGGGCAGAAGTCGGCTTTCAGACCATCGGTCAGCGCTTGCACCTCGGCGGCAGCCACCCGTCGCCCGAGGAGAACGTAGCTGCGGTGGTCGGGCGCTTACTCGATCGCGGCCGCCAAGCGTGAGCGACATGCTAGTCGCACGGGCGCCGCTACGTGTCCCTCTCGCTGGTGGCCTAACGGACATCGCGCCGTACGCCGAGCGCTTCGGAGGCGTGACGCTGAGCGCCACCATCTCGCTCGCGGCGCACGTCACGTGGTTGCCGAGCCCGAGCGGGCGGTTCGAGGTGGCTGCGGAAGGTGAAGTCTTCGCGGCGGACTCCGTAAGCGAGTTGCGGCACGACCTGGTGCGCGTCGCCTTGACCTCCGTCGAGGTCGACCACCCGCCCGTGCGCATCGGGGTGTGGTTGGACGTGGAGGGCAGGAGCGGGTTAGGTGCATCTGGTGCCGTGTGCACCGCACTCGTTCATGCTGCGCTGAGCGCACGCGGAGAGGCGCCTAGCCCGGCGGAGCTTGGGGCATGGGCGGCGCGGCTAGAGGTCGATGAGTTGGCTGGCGCCTCCGGTTATCACGACGCCAACATCGCCGCTCGCGGCGGCCTCCGTTGCCTCGAGTACGCAGGCTCTCACGTCACGGAGTCGCCTCTCGCGCTTAGCGAGGCGCAGAGGGACGCCGCGCTGGGAGCGTTTCTGCTGTTCGCTTCGCCGCGGCGCGGCTCGACGCACGCCTCGTTGACGAAGCTCGTCGCGCGCTTCGACGAGGCGCTGCCCGTGCTGCACGACATCAAGGCCCTGGCGTACGAGCTCGTCGCCGCGCTTCAGGCTGGTGATCTAGCGCGCCAAGCGTGGTGCGTCGGCGAGCAGCAGCGCCTCAAGCAGCTGCTGCCAGGCGACTTCGAGGACGACTGGGTGCGGGCGCTCGTGGCGCGGATCAGGCGGGTAGGGGCAAGCGTGCAGTTGCCTGGCGGCAAGATCGGCGGCTTCGTGCTCGTCTGCTGCCCAGACGGACAGGCAGAAGAGGTGCGAGCTGCGCTCCATGAACTCCGCGAAGTGCCTCTCGAGTTCACGCAGGCGGGCAGCGCTGTCAAGCGCGCGTAGCGTGGGCTAAGCGGGGTAGGTCACGCGCTCTAGCATCACCGTCAGCTCTTGTTCGCCCGCCGTGAAGGTGACGCTCTGGCCGGCCCTGCGCCCCATCAGCGCCTCCGCGGCTGGCGCCGTGAACGCTATCCGGCCCTCGAAGGGGTCCGCTTCGTCGACGCCGACTAGCGTAAGTTCCGCCGCTTGCCCTGCATGCGGACCGTTCTGGTAGCGCACGATCACCGTCGCGCCGACCCCCGCCGTGCCATCGGCTGGTGGCTGCACGACCTTGGCGCTCGCGAGGCGCTCGAGGAGTAGCAGGAGTTCCTCCTCGAGTCCAGCCGCCCTGCGCGTCGCCTCGCCCGTTTCTTCTCCCGCCTTCAGCACTTCGAGTGCCGCGAGTTTGGCGGCGCGCTCCTGCTCGAGAGCCGCAAGGCCAGCGGGCGTGACTAGGTTGGCTACTCCGTCTGGTAGCGGCGCGCGGTGCGTAACGACGACGTCATCGCTGTCGGCGTCCTCCTTGACGAAAGCCCGACTCACGCTGCCGCCCTGCGCGCGCGCGGCCTCGGGCGTCGCCTGCCGCTCAACCTCAGAGCCCCGCGATGAGGTCGGAGATGCGCTGCTCCAGGGTCCTGACGTCCTCGCGCAAAGCTGCTTGCTTCTCGAGCATGGCGGCAAGCGAGTCTTCCTGCGCGGTGAGGTCGGTCACGTAGCGCTGGTAGAGCTGGCTGGACTGCTGCAGCGCCGTCATGTTCTGCCTGATGCGCGCCTGCTCCTCGTGCACGGTCGCGATGCTCATCTCGACCGCGTTCAGGTCGGCGCGCTTAGCTGCCGCCTGGCGCTGCAGGTCTACGATCTGCTCGACGGTCGCGCGGTCTGTTGCGCTCAATGTCACGTTCTGGAGGTAGAAGGCTAGGGTGTCGACGCCGACGCTAGCGAGCGTCGTCGTGCGGTTGTCTTTGCGCTCCAACACCACTTCGAGCACGCAGTCGGCGCCAGCCTGGCAGGAGAGTTGGGTTGGCACCGTGTCGCTGCCGCCGTTGAGGGCCACACCGAAGCGGTACGCGGCGTCCGTGATGACTGGCGCAGGCTGCGGTGCGACCACGTCGAAGCCAGCCAAGCGCGGTAGTTCGACGACGAGGAAGCGCGGGTCCGTGGTCGCAGAAGTGATGGCGACGGTCGTGGTGCGGCGCGTGGAGGTGGTGGCCTCGATCAGGCCGCCCTCCAACTTCACGGCGGTGACTTGCTCTGCCGCGTTGCTGCTCGTGCGCAGGAGGCTGACGTCGAGGTCGACGGCGTACTGCAGCATGCGTGACTCTCCCGGCACCACGTCGCTTAGTTGCGCGGTGCCAGCGAACACGCCGGCGCTGTAGATGGTGACGGTGCCGGCGGCCAAGTGCAGGCCGGTGTCGTTGGTCAGGCGCACCGCGCGCAGGGGGTGATCTGCGAGGGTGGCCTCGTTGTAGACCGAGAGGGGCGTTGCGGTCACGTCGGTAACGACGATCGGCACCATGGCGGACTCGAACGGCCCTACTGTGACTGGCTGGGAGACGTCATAGCTGAACGAGGCGCCGCTGCGGCTACCGCTCGCCATGGCTTCGACGCCGGAGCCTGCGAGGTCGGCCACGGCGCTCTCCAACGCTGGCGCCCCAAGCATCTGCCTGGCCGCCATGCTTGGTGCCGGCGCGGCGGCGATGGGGAACGCGCCACTGTCGACTTGCGCGACGACGTTGCCAGCCAGGTTCGTCTCGAGCCGTGGCCTAGCTACGTAGATGGGTTCGAACAAGCTCGTTACGAAGCTGATGGGTTGACCAGCGACGAAGCTGACGCTCACGCCGTCGAGGCGCAGACTGGTCGGGTTGTCGAGGATGGCCCAGCCTTGCAGCGAGCCGCGGCCGTCGTCGCCGACGACCAGGCGATAGCTGCTCTTCCACACGGGCATCTCGCGAAGGTACGCGACCCTAACGCGGCGTTCGCCGCTACCCTCGAACGAGATGCTGACCTTGGAGCTCGCCTCGCCGGCGTGAGCGGCTACGGCCGCCAAAGCCTCGTCGAGTTGGGCTTTCAAGGCGGGGTCGTCGAAGCGCACTTCCTCGAACTCGTCGAGCGGCGCACGCACCAAGCCGGTGCTCGTGGCGAGCGTAACGAACGTACGTTGGGCTTGCTCTGGCTGCTGCACCCGCTCGACGCCGACGACGCTGCCAGAAACGCTGCGAGTACCGATGAGCGAAACGCTGGCGCCGCGCGCTTGGGCGAGCACGTCGGCTAGGGTCAGGTTGCCTGACACGTCGATCTGGTAGCCGTCCAGCACGCGCTGTAGCGGGTCCTGCGCCGTGTAGCGGACGGGCCTCACGGAGCCGCCATCCAGGTCTTGAAGCACGAGGCTCTGCAGCAGGTCGTCCATGGCGGCGCGCGGCACGTCCAGCGTCAGGACTTGGTTGCCTGTCACCGTGCCCTCGTGCTCGAAGTAGCCGACGCCGTTGGTGAAGAGGACGAGGCGCGTGACGGGCAGGTCGGCCGGGCTGGTGCCTGGCGCTTGTTGCGCGAACGCTAACGACATGAATACCCCCACGAGTGCTGGTAGCAAGGTGCGAGTCGACCGCGCGAGAAGCTGGTTATCACCCATGGCATGAGGTTAAGGCATGTTCGTGAGTGAAGTAGGGAAGCGCTCCACAGCCCCGGCGCAGCGGGAGTAGGTTAGCTGGTCGCGTGCGGCCCCCACGCCGCCGCCCCGCCGATGAACACGGCCGTTGGCCGCAGCTCGCGGGTGAAGAACGCGAAGTCCGCGCGCTTCCCGACCTCGAGGCTGCCCTTGTCAGCAGCTAGGCCGACGGCGCGAGCCGGGTTGAGGGACGCCATGCGTACTACCTCGACCAACGGCAAACCGACCTCGAAGTGCATGACCTGCAACATGCGGTCGAGGAGAGTGGTGCTGCCAGCGAACGCCGTTAGGTCCTCGAGCATGGCCACGCCGTCCCCGATGACGATGTCAAGGCTGCCGAGTTTGAGTCTGGTACCCTCCGGCAACCCCGCGCCGTGAGTAGCGTCGCTGACGATGCAGAGGCGATCCGGGCCGATGGCGCGGTACGCGAGCTTGAGGAGCGTGGTGGGGAGGTGCCGGTGATCGGCGATGACCTCCACGCTCAGGCCGTCGAACGCCAACGATGCCTCGAGGAGGCCCGGCTTGCGCCACGGCCCCTCGCGCACGGTGGTCGACTGCGCGCTGAAGAGGTGGATGACATGCGTGAGGCCGCGCTCCATCGCTGCGGCCAAGTGGCTGTCCTTGGCGCTGGAGTGGCCGGCGCCAGCGACGATGCCGAGCTCGACGAGGCGCTCAGTCAGCGCGAGGGCGCCGGGCAGCTCGGGCGCGAAACTCATGAGTCTGATCACGTCAGCGTAGGCCAACAGGTCGTCCACGGAGCCGTCGTCCGGGTTCCGGATGTGATCCGGGTCCTGTGCCCCCGCCTGGGCGAGCGCGAAGTAGGGGCCCTCGACGTGCATCCCTGGCACTTGCGCGCCTGCGCGCGGGGCCGCCAGCCACCGCCGTCCCTGGGCCAACGCGGCCGTCAGCTCTGGCAGGGAGGCCGTCAGGGTCGTGGGCAACACGGTCGTAACGCCGTGAGCTAGCTGCACGTCGAGGATGGTGGCCCAAGCCTCGTCGTCTGCCTCGTTGAAGAGCCTGCCGCCAGCACCGTGAGTGTGGATGTCTACCAGGCCGGGGAGAACGTAACCGCCGCCAGCGTCGATGCGGCGGATGCGCGGATCGACCTCGCCCTCCGGTTGCACTCCAACGATGGCGCCATCCTGCACGACGAGGGCGGTGCCTGGCGCCAAGCGCTCAGGCAAGACGAGGGTGCCGCCAACTACTGCGAACTTCTCACCCTCAAGACGCGAATCTGGCCGTGCCTCTTTTGCGGTCACGCGCCGAGCTTACCAGCCGGTCAGTGCGGCCGCGCTTAGGTGTCCGTGTCTTCCGTTGGCTCCCCGAAGCGTTCGTAGAGGTCGTTCATGGCGTCCGCCAAGTCGTTGGCCTCTTCGCTGTCTTCCATGTCGGCCCAATCGCGCACGTCGATGACGAGTTCGCCAAGGCGCCTGGCTAGCTCGTCGCGGGTGGCTATGCCCTCGTACTCCCAAGTTTGCGGTGTGTCTGTCACGCCGTCTCCTTCCGGTAGGTCGTCGTCGACCGGGGGCTCGTCGAGGCCGTCCTCGAGGCTCTCTGGGATGGCGTCTTCCGTGCCAGGGAACGGGTCGGGCAGGCCGGTGATGTCGGCGTCGTCGAGTGTCGGGTCGTAAGCCGGGCCGCCCGGAAAGTCAGAGTCATCGAACGAGGCACCGATGTCACCTGCCTCGCTAGCGTCAAGGTAGTCGGTTGAGGTAGTGCGTTTGGAGCTTGCCATGCTCGTTCGCCTCTCCGCCCTCGGCCACGCTAAGAGAACTTCAAGTCAGCGCCGAGCGCCGGTCGTGACCTCCACGGTATGCCCGAGGCGCCCTTGAGGGTGGTCCGCTCATCACTGCGCCCAGCCGGGCCATCACGGCCGAGAGCTGCGTAGCCGAGTGCGCTGGTTTCCGGCCTCGTCGAAGTTGTCGGGCGCCAGCCAGGCCTCGTATGCCGCTTTCAACCCTGGCCACTCGTGATCGAGGAGCGCGAACCAGGCGGTGTCGCGGTTCCGGCCCTTGACGACCATGTGCTGCTCGAAGATCCCCTCGAACTTGAAGCCGAAGCGCAGCGCCGCGGCACGGCTGGGGCCGTTCAGGGCGTCGCACTTCCACTCGAAGCGGCGGTAACCAAGGGCGCCGAACACATGATCGGCGTACAGGTAGAGCGCCTCGGTCGCCAAGCGCGTGCGCGCCACTTGCGGACCCCAGTAGATGTTGCCGATCTCGATGACCCCGTGCTGCGGCACGATGCGCATGAGGGCCTGTCGCCCGCCGCACGCGTTAGTGCGCTGGTCGACGAGCGTATGGAACAGGGGATCTTCGGACGGCTCCATCGCCTCGAACCAAGCGCGTAGTGAGGCTGGCGTTGCAGGCTCGTCGAACAGGTACCTGAAGCGCTCCGCCTCGCCGGCCTGCGTGCTCGCGTTCAGGAGGGACGTGTAGTGACGCTCCGCGTTGAGCGGCTCGAGGCGCACGTACTGCCCCTCGAGAGTCACGCGACCCGGACGCGGTCTGGGTAGGACAGGGAGGGGGAGCATGGGAGATGCTCAGTCTTCTAGGCCCAGATTGTCAAGGGCCGCGGACGGCGGCTGGCCCCGGTTGGGCGGCTGGTAGACTCGACGTTCATGACCACTGAACAGTTGGGGTCGGCCACACCGCTAGTTGTCAGCGAACTCACCGTTCGACTGGCTGGCGTGAGTGTGCTCGAAGACGTTACGTTCACCCTTGCGCCCGGCGAGGTCGCCCTGCTGGTCGGGGCAAACGGGGCGGGCAAGAGCACGTTGATCCGGGCCGTCGTCGGCCTGCTGCCGTCGCGCGGCGACATCGCCATCTTCGGACGCCCGAACCGCAGCCTTACCGCACGGTCGAAGTTCGTGTTCTCCCCAGACGACCCTGCGCTCTACGAGGACCTGACGCTACGTGAGCACGTGCGCTTCACCTCCGTGGTTTACGGCCGCCCTGAGGCCGATGAGCGTGCCCTCGTGTGGCTCGAGCGCTTCGGTCTCACGGCGCGCCTAGACGAGTTCCCCGGGACCCACTCGCGCGGCATGCGCCAGAAGCTCGCGCTGTCCTTGGCGTTGGGGTTGGAGATGCCGCTGACCATATTGGACGAGCCGTTCAATGGCCTCGACATCGCCAGCCAGGAACGCCTGGCGGCCGGCCTGCAGGAGCGAGGCAAGGCGGGGGGAGCCGTGCTCCTCACCGGCCACCAGCGCGAGTTGGAGACGCTACTCGAGGCGCGGCGCCTTGACCTCGTAGACGGTCAACTGCAGGCGTGAACGCCGCCGTCGACTACCTGCGGCGCCTCACGGTCGTCCGGTCGTTTCACGCCTACCGCGTGTGGGTGGGCCGGGCCGTCGGTTGGTGGACCCTCGTCTACCTCGTCGGCTGGCTCGTTGTCTTCGTGGTGGCTGGCCTCGAGGCACTCACGCCCCTCGCCAACCCCGTCGCTGGACCGCGCATGGTGTTGGTCGGCATCTTCGTGCTCATGTTCATCAGCCTTGCGCTTGCTGGGCGCGTGCCGCCCGTGATCCTCGACCGCCGCGACCTTTACCGGCTAGGCATCGCTCCTGTCGAGCCGTGGGCCGCCCTGCGCTGGCGCTTCAGCGTGCGGGTGGCTGGGGCGGCGGCGCTTGGCGCTTTCATCGGACTGTTGTGGACGGCAGTAACGCCGGCGGTGTTCGGGTACGGGGCGCCATGGGCAGCGCCTGCGTTGGCCCTCGTGTTCGTCGCGCGCTTCACGGGTTCGTGGCTGCGGTACGCGAGCGCAACTGAAGGTTCGCGCTACGCCGGCTGGTGGGTAGCGTTGGCAGGGGTCGCGCTTGCGGTGCTCCCCTACGGCCTCACGGAGGCGTTCCTCAGCGCCTCGCCGCTTGGCTTGCTGGCTCCTGCCTCGCTGGCGGCCATGGGCTTGGCCTTGTCGCGCAAGTCGTTGCGTGAGTACTGGCCCCCGCGCTTCCCGGCGCAGAGCCTGGTCCTCACTCAGCTTCAGGCCATGCGCACCCTGCAACTCATCGCTGGCATGGCCGGCTTCTTGCGCCAAGCCGCGGCCGACGGCGGCGAGCGGCGCAGATTGTTGGCCGCCCTGCACGACACCCCTGGCGCGACCAAGCCGCGGCGCTCCCTCCCCCTCGTAGCCGCCACCGCTCCGCAGTGGCGCGCCATCGCATGGCGCACGGCCACCGACTTGTGGCGCAGGCCGCTACTGCGTTCCCTGTTCGCACTGGTCATCACCATCAGCGCGGCGACGGCGGCGGTACTGGTCAACTCGGGGGCCGAGGGGCTGCGTGCAGGCGGCGTCACCTCGCTCTTGGGTGGTGCGTTAGGCGTGCTGCTGGCGGCACTGCTAACGGCGCGCGCGGGGAGCGCACTCCTTGGGCCGGAGCTCGCCGTCGGGGCGCTGCCACTCGAGCCGCTGGAGCGCACGCTAGGCCGCGTCGTTCCGGGCGCCGCGCTCTTCCTCCTGTTCGGACTGCCCGCCGTCTTCTACTTCGGCGTTGGTGTAAGTGGACTGGTTGGAGCGGCTACCCTAGTGCTCCTCGTCTTGCTGGCGCTGGAGAAGTACGCGTCTTGGAGCGGCACTGGCACCTCGCGCTGGGAGGCGCAGATCGTGGCTGCCATCTTCGCCGCCCTCCCCAGCCTGGTGCTGGCGGCATTTGGGGTGCCAGGCTGGACGGTCGGTGTTCAGGTAGGAGTGCTGGTCGTGGTCACATTGATCTCCGTTTGAGGGTTTCTCAGCCGCCACACAAGCTTCACACGGCCGCCCGCTCTAGCATTCCTTCGTGATTCGGAAGGAGCGCGACATGGCGAGCTTCGACAGCACCATCGACGTCAACGTACACATATCGGAGGCGTACTTGCTCTTCAGCGACTTCGAGCGCTTCCCTAGCTTCATGGAAGGCGTCAAGGACGTGAGGCGCACTGGTGACGACACGCTTCACTGGCGGGCGGACATCGGCGGGCGCGAAGTGGAGTGGGACGCCAAGGTGACGGAGTTGTCGCCTAGCGACAAGATCTCGTGGACGAGCACCTCCGGCGCCAAGAACACGGGCGAGGTTACCTTCGACAAGCTGAACGAGGACCGCACCCAAGTCCACATGCACGTTGAGTACGAACCTGAAGGCTTCATCGAGAGTGTCGGGTCCGCGCTTGGCGTCGTCAACGGTCGGCTAGAGCGTGACCTCGAGCGCTTCAAACGCGCGGTCGAGGGTGGCGCGGCGGTGCATGACGGTTGGCGCGACGCCCCGGACGCCGTGCACCTCGGCAAGGTCAAGGCCGAAGCCAAGGCCGCGCTGCAGAACAGCGGCAAACTAGCAGGGTCGGCGGCTGGCGGCGTTGCGAGCACGGCTAGTGCCGTGGCCGACAAAGCCCAAGAGCCGCCGAAGTCAGGCAAGGCCTGACGCGTAGCAGCACCGTCAGTTGGGCAGTGAACTAGCCAACTTCGCGGCCACGTGCTTCCCTATCGCCAGGGAGGCCGTGGCCGCTGGCGACGGGGCGTTCAGCACGTGCAACGAGTGGACGCCCTCCATGAACACGAAATCATCGACCAAGCGGCCATCGCGAGCGACCGCCTGCGCCCTCACGCCGCTATGGCCAGGCACTAGGTCGCTGGCTACGATGCTTGGCACGAGGCGCTGCAACGAGGCGACGAACGCCGCCTTGCTGAACGACCGGTAGTACTCGTACGCCCCCACGCGCCAGAAGCGCCGCGCCAGCCGCCAGAACCCTTCGAAACCCAAGGTTCTGGCGGTGTCGTCGAGGTCGAAGGTCGTCATCTTGTAGCCCTCGCGCGCGAAGGCTAGCACTGCGTTCGGCCCGGCCTCCATGCCGCCGTCGATGGTGCGGGTGAAGTGCACGCCGAGAAACGGCAGTGCGGCGTTGGGGACGGGGTAGACGAGGTTGCGCACGAGCTCGGTGCGCGCTTGCGTGAGCAAGTAGTACTCGCCGCGGAACGGGACGATCTGCATGTCGGGCGTTAGGCCGCAGAGGCGCGCGACGACGTCGGCATGCAGGCCTGCGCAGTTGACCAGGTAGCGAGCCGTGACCTCGAGTCCAGGCCCGTGAACCGTGACGCCGCGTCCTCCGTTCACCACGGCGCCGACCTTGGCGTTCTTGAGGACCGTGACGCCACGCCCTGTCAGCGCTTGAGCGAGTTTGCGAGCCACGGCGCCGTAGTCGGTGATGGCCGTAGTCGGCGAGTGGATGGCTTGCAAGCCGCGCACGTTAGGTTCGAGTTCCCGCAGTTCGTCCGGCCCGAGGAGCCGCAAACCTGGCACGCCGTTGGCAACGCCGCGGCCGAGCAGCTCCTGCAGCGGGGCCAGTTCGCTCGCGTCCGTCGCCACGATCACCTTGCCGCACTCGGTGTACGGCACGTCGTGCTCCTGGCAGAACTCCCGCAAGAGCGCCACCCCTTGGCGGCAGAGTTCCGCCTTGAAAGACCCAGGCCGGTAGTAGATGCCGGAGTGCACGACGCCGCTGTTGTGGCCCGTCTGATGACTGCCGACCTCCGCCTCCTTCTCCAAAACCACGAGTTCGAGGTCCGGCCGGGCGCCATGCAGCGCGAGTGCGGAGGCCAAGCCGACGATGCCGCCGCCGACGATGACGACGTCGCAGTGCAGCGCTCGGTACGCCTGCTCCTTGGCGGTTGGCGTCCGCTCGACCTGTCTCATCCCACGACGATACTCGCTCCTGGCACTGACAGCGTCGCCGAGCGTTCCTACACTTGGCCCGGTACCTGCGAAGCGTGCCAGGAGAGGACCGTGATCTGTCATGCGATCTAGCGACACCTACTTGAACTTCGACGGCAACACCATGGAGGCGTTCGAGTTCTACCGTTCCGTGATCGGCGGGGAGTTCGAGACCAAGCTCACTTACGCCGAGCTGGCGGGCGGCGGCTGGGAGCCGCCGGAGGTCGACAGGGGCCGCATCGGTCACGTAAGCCTCAGGCTCTCGGAAGCCACGGTGTTGATGGGGAGCGACGTCTCCAGCAACCAGAGCGGCAACTTCGTGATGGGCAACAACGTCTACATCAACATCAACGCCGAGAGTGAGGAAGAAGCGCGGCGGCTGTTCGCGGGCCTCTCAGCCGGCGGCAAGGTCGAGATCGCGTTGACCACCACCGGCTGGGCCAAGCTCTACGGCAGCTTCTTCGACAAGTTCGGCGTTGGGTGGATGGTGAACCTCAGCGAGTAGCGCGGCGTCCGCTTCTGGGACGGAGAAGTGGGTTAAGTCAGATTTAAGCGGACGGCGATTAGCCTGGGCGCACCTTGAAGGAGGGTGCATGCTCAGGATTTCGCTTATCGCCTTGGTGCTGCTCTTGCAGGTTGCGTTCTGCCAACAGTTCAACGGCAGTTTCGTAGACGCGGCAAACGGCATAACCATCAACCTGCAACAGAATGGCGGTGCGCTGCAGGGCGTGCTGATCGGCCCGAACGGCCAGTGGCAGCTGCAGGGCAACAGCCAGCAGTCCTCCGCGGCTGGCGTAGTGCAATCCCAACAAGGGTTACTTGGGTTCCAGGCGCAACTCAGTCAAGACGGCCAGATGCTGCAGGTGGCTTTCTACGAGCTGGACGCTAACGGCAACGCCGTTGGCCAGGGCCAGCCACTAATGCTCCAACGCCAAGGCGGTGCCAGCGGTGGAGCGCCAAGCGGAGGCGTGGGTGCGCCCATGGTTGGCGGCCAACCAGGCGCGCCCATGCAGAACGGGCAAGCCGGCTGGCCTCCACCGCCACCTGGAGCCGTGGTGTCGACCGCCCCTCCAGGCCAGGTCCCTGGTCAAGTAGCAGCTCAGACTCCAACCGCGCCGTTCGGCGCGCAACCAACGCCGCCTTTCGGCGGTGCGCCGGCGGCCAAGCAAGTCGATTGGAACGGCACGTTCACTGGCAACAACGGCACGGTCGTGCTTGCGGTCCAGGCGGGCCAGGGTGGTTACGTCGGGTACTTGCAGGACCAGGGTCAGCGTTACCAGTTCGAAGCGCACCTAGACGACCAGACCTTGCATGGGCAGTTCATGGCCAACGGCGTCCCTTACGAGTTCTGGGTCGACCGCGAGGGCCCTGATGCCTTGCTAACCGTCGGCGAAACGACCTTCTGGTTGACGCAGACTGCCAACCAAGCGACCCCCTGAGCGGAGCGAGGAACATGCGAACGCTACGGAACTACCTGCTCACCTGTGCCTGCGCCGCGCTCTCGACGGTGGCCGCCGCGCAGTACTACCCGTACGGGGCCGACCCAATCGGCACTGTCGGTGGCATCCTGAACGACCTGCAGGCCAGTCAGAACTACTACATGAACCAGATGGATCAGCTAGGGTTGCAGATCCAGGCGCAGTTGAACGAGTACAACAAGTACTTCATCGACCTCTACCGCACTACGACCGGGGACTTGACCTCACCCGACGCCTACGCGCTTCAGGGTGGGCAGATGATCCATTGCCAGCGCTACCCGGTCGACTGCCAGTTGGCCATGCAGGGCTCGCAGGCCGCTCAGGCTGCCCAGCAGAGTAGCTTCAACGCGTGGATGGCCGGGGTGCAACAGAAGGACGCGGCCAACGACGCCGCCTTCAGCGCGTGGATGCAGGGGCAAGCAGACCAGCAGGCTAGCCACGACGCGTACGTGCGCGGCGCCATCCTCGGAGTGAGCGAGTACGGCAACCCAGATACGGGAACCGGCTACTACCTGCCGTTCGCGCCAGGGCAGGGCACCTACTACCAGACGCCAACCGGACTGCCCCTGGTGTTCGATCAGAGCAGAAACACTTGGTACCAAGTCGAGGTGGACGGCACATACACCCCCTACTACGAAGTCAAGTGACCCACTCATGTCACGTACCGCCGGCTAGGCGTCTGGTAGGAGGGCAGACGTAGTTGGGTGGGGCTCGAGCCCGACCTCGTCAAGCAAGAGGCTGCGGAAGCGCGCGTAGTGGCGCTGGGCCTCGCGGTTGCGACCTAGTTTGGCTAGCAGCGCGAGCAGCGCCCGCAGCGCCTCTTCGTGGAGTGGCTCGAGTTCAAGAACGCGCTTCAAGTAGCGTATGGCCGCCTCGTGTTCGCTCGGCGCCGAGGCGCTCTCGAGCGCGGCAGCGTGAAGGACCTCAATGACGTGTTCGTGCAGTGCGTTGCGCTCGTCTGCGACGGCCTGGACTTCGACGCCCGGCGCTAGCGGCCCGCGGTATAGCCCGAGCACTCGCTCGGCGTCACGCGCTTCGGTGGCGCTGCGTAACTCGTCGACGTCCGACTCGAAGTGCATGAGCCCGGCCTCGTTGAGGTAGGTCGCCACGCCCCAAGGCTCCAGCAGTTTGCGTAGCAAGTTCAATTGCACGCCCAGGTTATTGCGCTGCTTCTTGCCGTCCGCCTCTGGCCACATCGCCTCGGCCACCCCTTCACGGCTAACGTGGAGCGCGAGTAGCGTCATGAGTTCGCGCTGGCGATCGGTGAGCGCTACGGACTCCCCAAGGCGCGTAACGTTCACCGTGCCGAGGAGCCGCACCTCGAGCGGTGGGATCTCGTGCGCCCTCAACCGGATGGCGTCCTCCCAACCGGACGCCAGCACTTCGTCAAGCGCGTACGCGCGCGCGAGTTCGGGGCGGTCACCTGGCAACGTGGACAGGGGAATGCCCGTATAAGTCAGCAACTGCTCGCTGCTGATGGCCAAGGCTAGCAGCTCGTCGAGGCGGGCTTGGCGGCGGTCGAGAACGTAGGCCGCTGCGTGCCAATGAAGGAGGAACTCCCGGTAGGCGTATGCTCCGCGCGTTTCTTCGAGGAGGGCGCGGGCGGTCGCAAGATCGCCGTTGTTGGCGTGAACCCACACGAGCTCGAGCTTGGTGAACGGGCCCACTTGCAGCGCAGGCTGAAGGCTCAAGGCGGTTCGCAGGTCGCCGGTGCGGCGCAGCGCGCGGAGCCACAGTGCGCTGGTGCGTTCACATAGTTCGAAGGCTTCCCAGCGGCGAGTGGCGGCGATGATGGCGGGGAACGCCTCTAAGTCGCGTTCGAAGTACGCGAGCATGCCCCGGATCATGAGTTGCGCGTAGGCGTTGGCCCTCGTGGTGGCCTTGCGGAGGGCCGCCACGGCTTCCTCATCTGCGCCCGCGAGAGCGTAGCTCACGGCGAGGTTCTGGTGGAGGGTCACGTAAGCGGTGTCGTCGAGGTCGGGGTTCGCCGCGAGTTCCCGTTGGCCAGCGAGCGGCTCCTCCGAGTTGCCGTGCAGCTCCCACGCGATCAGGTAGAGGTTCCCGCGAACTTTCGTCTCTGCCAGCGTGCGCTCGATGCTGGGAGGAGCCTGCTTGGAGGCGGCCAGGCTCGCACGGAAGAGCCGCTCCGACTCGGCAAAGTCGCCGGTCACGAAGGAAAGGGCGCCGAGTTTCTGCAGTAGCAGCGCCGCGTCAGTCGGCGCCAGGTCGGGGAGCAAGGCTGCAGCCGCGCTCGTGAACGCCGCCACTTCGTCGAAGCGCCTGGCGGCGCCGAGGGCATAGATGGCTGTGCCCGCCAGGCGCGCCCTCACGTCCTTAGCCAGACGAACATCGTTGACAAGGACGGCTGCGTCTGAGACCGTTTCATCGAAACGGTTGAGGTGTAGCCGCGCCATGGCGACGTGAGCCGCGCGCTCTGGCTCAGCGCTGGCCGGGGCGAGCTCATGCCAGCGTAAGAACGCTTCGGGCGCGTGCTGGTATAGGTCACCTTCGCCGCTAACGAGCAACTCGTGCAGGCCAGCTAGCTGGCTCGCGCGCTCGTACGCCGCTGCGCGCTGGCTGGGCGCAAGGCGCTTGGCTTGTTCGGCGAGGGTTGCGCGAACGTCGTTGGAATGGGCGTTCCTGACGCTCTCAGCTACCAGTGCGTGCAGTCGGTAGCCGTCCGCGAGGCTCTGGACGAAGCCGGACCTGGCGAGATCGCCTGTTGCTGCAACTGCCGCCTGGCGCGGGAGGTAATCGGCGGCGGCGAGGAAGAGCAGCTCGGTCCAGGCGCTGGCGCTGATGCTGCGCCTCACTCCCTCGAGCAAGCTGGCCTGCTGCGGCAGGTCGCCGGTCAGCGCAGCGAAGTGTAGTGGCAGCGACCAGCCGCGCGTGACGAGCCACGCCTCCTTCCCGCGGGTGGGGTCCTCGAAGAGCTGAACTGCCTCGTGCTCCTCGAAAGCCAGGTCGCTGCTCGTCAAGTGCACGAGCCGCCCTGCAGTGCGTAACTTCGGGAGTTCCGGGTAGGGAAGCGCTTGGCGGCTGGCGAGCAACACGAGCCCACGTGCCTGGGCTAGGAGGGGCCCGAGGTCCTCGTCGCCCTGGAGGTCCTCCAGAACCACTACCGTCTGAGCGCTCCACAGCTCGTCGTTGACGATCCCCCACGGGGCCGTCGCGGGCAGTGTGAGACGTTGTGCTATGGCGCCGCGGGCGTCGCTGCCAGCTAGCGACAGCCACAGTACACGCCAGCCCTCACGCTCGAGAGTCTCCGCCCAGTGGCTGGCGAGCACGCTCTTGCCGTAACCGTATGGCGCTTCCAGCCACACGACGAAACCTGCCGCGTCTGGCAACTGCTCAAGCAGGCGCGGACGACGCAGGTAGTAAGGGCTCGCAGCCGGACGGACGCTGAACACGTGAGATTCTGGCTCCTTAAGCTGTTGCCGCGAGTATACGGCGAGCTAAAGCGGTGCGCGGGGGCTGGCCTTAAG